>JBPPMM010000264.1:0-2669 GCA_051306075.1 Chitinophagaceae bacterium | reverse complement strand
AAAATGTCTTTTTATCCTTTACCTTCAAACAGTAAGACCTTGGATAAAAGAACAATCGCATCCCTCATTTTTTTATGTCTTAGCACTGATGCTTTTTCGCCATTTACATTTTTTGAAAGCTGTGTTACTGCACAGTGTTACTGCCTTTGGCGGTCCTCAAGGACATTTGGGTATGATGATGAAAACTTTCGTCAAGCAAACTCCATATGTTACTGAAAAGGAATTGATGGAATATAATGCCTTTTGTCAATTACTTCCCGGGGCTTCTTCTACACAAACACTCACTCTGATTGGATATAAAAGAGGTGGGGTTCCCCTGGCAGTTCTGACTCTTATAATTTGGATACTTCCGGCCAGCATCTTTATGGGTGCCCTGTCTTTTTTGCTTCATTATTTTGATAAAAAAGCAATAAATGCAGATATTTTTAAATTCATAGCCCCAATGGCAGCTGGCTTTCTATTATTTGCAAGTGTCAATGCATTTCCTCACGCAATCCGGAATACTATTACCTGGTTGATTATGATTTTCAGCACGGCCATTACTTATTTTTTTTTCAAACTACCAGTTGTTTTTCCTTTGGTTATTTTTTTGGGAGGGGTTGCCACAAACCTAAGCAAAAAGCGTATTCCGCAGGTTGAGCAAAAACCGGCCAAGGTAAAATGGTGGAACTTTTGGCTATTTGGAATTATTTTTATTGCAGCAGGAATCATTAGTGAAACAGCCCGTAAGGAGGAATGGCCGAACAGGAAGCCCATTAATCTTTTTGAAAATACCTACCGGATGGGGAGTCTTGTTTTTGGAGGCGGGCAGGTGTTAATGCCGATTATGTATGAACAATTCAGCATCAGGCCAGAGGCCATAAAGCATAAGAATCCGGATGTTGTGCAAATTGACAAAGAAGATATGTATACAGGAATGGGAATAGTCCGGGCAGTTCCTGGGCCTGTTTTTGCCTTTGCTTCTTTTACAGGAGGTATGGCATTAAAGGATTTGGGTAATAACCCGCGGGAGAGAACGACCATGCAATTAATTGGTTGTTTGATAGGCGTAGTAGGTATCTTTCTGCCAAGTGCTCTGTTGGTGCTTTTCTTTTTTCCTATCTGGAATAACCTAAAAAAATATGCGGTTGTTTATCGTTCCCTTGAGGGAATAAATGCGGCAGTGGTAGGGATTATGATCGCTTCCACATTTTATATTATGAAAGACATTTCATTGATTGAGGCAAAAACAATCAGTGCTATTAATTTGGGAGTAATTCTCAGCACTTTTCTACTGTTAAGTTATACAAGATTACCCGCTCCATTAGTAGTGGCGGCATGCCTGTTATTGGGATATTTTTTTTAGAAAATTACTGTTTGTAATAATTTCCTTTTTCTATCTCTTCTCTCACTTTATCCGGAATCATATATCTGACAGACTTTCCCTCCTTAATTAAGTGACGAATTTGCGTGGCGGAAATTTGCAGGAGGGGGGCTTCAACTACATTCAATTGAGCGTTAATGTGGTTATCTATTTCAAATCCCGGGCGGTTATATACATAGATGGGATAATTCTTTATAATAGAATCAAAATTCTTCCACTTGTGTAAATTTTGAAAACTGTCGCTACCCATAATAATTGAAAAGATATGCTCCGGGTACTTTTCGTGCAGATGGGCTAAGGTAACGCTGGTATAAGACGGCTTTGGTAAACCAAATTCGATATCAGAAACTTTAATACGGAAATCATCTTCTGTAGCAAGTTTTAAAAGATGCAGCCGGTTGTATTCATTCAAAAGGCCTGAATTTATTTTGAATGGATTTTGAGGTGATACGATAAACCAAATCTTTTTTAGCTCCGTAACATTCAAAATATGATTTGCTATGATAAGGTGTCCGGAATGTACGGGATTAAATGAACCAAAATATAGACCGATATTCATCTAAAATATTGACAATCAAACAATTGAATCCACTATAATATATTCTGCCTCATCCAGTCTAAGGCTTAGGAGATAACCCGCCACAGATATGGAAACCGGATCTCCCATCGGAGCAACTTGTTCTACGGAAATTTCTTCTCCCGGCAAACAACCCATCTCCATTAATTTGAGGTGAATTTCCTGGTTGCTAAAACTTTTAATAATAGCTTTTTGACCAAGCTTAAGTTCCGATAATTTTTTATTCATTATTATTGAATTAAGGCAAAAATAATTGTATTCTATTTAATGTTTATGAATTTTGAAATTATGGCTTCTTCATCACAATTTAAGGTTCGCTTCCACTTTAACACCAATGTTACTCTAAAGAATAGGAAAAATCTGAAAGTCTTTATTGAGAATTTTTTTAGGAAAGAAAAAAAGAAACTTGATCGCCTGGATTATATTTTTTGTTCTGATAAGGATCTGATAGAAATAAACAAACAATTTTTAAAGCATGATTCTTACACTGACATTATAACTTTTGAATTAAGCGACAGATACAAACCCATCACAAGTGAAGTCTATATCAGCATCGACAGGGTAAAAGCCAATTCAATAATATTTGACGAACCCTTATATAGAGAACTGCACAGGGTCATTTTTCATGGAGTGCTGCATTTATGCGGATATAAGGACAAAACCAAAGACCAAAGGGAAAAAATGAGAGAAAAAGAGGACTCTTTATTATTAAGTTATATTAAATAAGGT
>JBPPMM010000260.1:0-26819 GCA_051306075.1 Chitinophagaceae bacterium | reverse complement strand
ACGGATCCCATTGGAACAGTAATATGAGGGTAACCCGCCATAGCAGCAGGAGGGCAAAAATAAAATCCAGTACCATAATCTCCATTGACAAGATCAGTACAGTTGGCCGGCCCGATACTGGTGCCGGCTATTGCATCCAGTTTTTGTTCACGCATCATATCATTAATTATTTTCCGGGACCCAAGAGTTGACTTCAATGCATCAAGGTATTCTTTACTATCCAATTCGCCCTTTGCTTCACTGCTCTCCAATGTTTCCTGCTTAAACCAGGGCATTGCTTTCACTTCATTGTTTTTATTGAAAGCAATAACTTCTGCCAACGATTTCACTCCTGCACTGGCAGTTGTAAGATATCGGTTAAGACCATCTTTAAACTCATACTGTAAAACGGCAAACTCAGCATCACCCAATTTATTAGTTTGCTTTAATAATTCTATTTCAACAATCGTTGCCCCTTTACTCTTTAATAATTCTATCGCCTGTTTGTAAAGGCTTACCACCCCTTCATGTCCTTTCAAAAAAGATTTTTCAATACCGATGCTTTTTCCCTGCAAACCATTACTATCCAAAAACTGTGTGTAATCTTTTTTTACCTTATCCCTGCTTTCACTTGTTATAGTATCCGCTTCATCAATACCTGCCAGCAACGCTAATAATATGGCCGCATCTTTCACCGTTCTTGCCATGGGGCCCGCCGTATCCTGTGTTTTTGAAATAGGAATAATTCCGGAGCGACTCCATAAACCAACGGTGGGTTTTATGCCAACAATACCATTAAAAGAAGAGGGAGCAATAACAGAGCCATCCGTTTCGGTACCAATAGCTATAGTGCAAAGATTTGCAGCAACAGCCACTCCGGAACCTGAACTGGAACCACATGGATTACGGTTGAGTACAAAAGGATTTTTTGTTTGCCCTCCCCTACTGCTCCAACCGCTGGATGACCGGTTGGACCTGAAATTGGCCCATTCACTCAGGTTTGTTTTTCCTAAAAGAACAGCGCCTGCCTCTCTTAATTGTTTTATAATAAATGCATCATTCTTTGCTTTATGACCATCCAATGCCAGGGAACCTGCAGTAGTCATCATTTTATCCGCTGTATCAATATTATCTTTTATTAAAACCGGAATACCGTGGAGTTTACTTCGCACCTTGCCTGACTTTCTTTCTTTATCCATTTCATCAGCAATGGCAAGTGCATCCGGGTTTATTTCTATTACTGCATTTAAAGCGTAACCATTTTTATCAATAGCATCAATACGTTTTAAATATAATTCCGTAACAGATCTTGATGAATAATCTCCGCGTTCCATTTTTTGCTGCAATTCATCAATCGTTATTTCATTTAGTTCAAATTCGTCGGCACTGGATTCACCTACGGTGCCCTCGGCTATCACACTGGCCGGTTTTACAGCCGGCTGGCATGAAGCCAGGCCTAATGATCCTAAAACAAGGCCGGTAGCCGTACTATTCTTCAAAAATTTTCTCCTGTTAATCATAACTAGTTTTATTAAAAATTGCAGATCCCAGGTAATCAAATATTGGATCGGCTCAAAGTTATTTAATTGAAATCCACTTTTTAAAATAAAACAAACATCGGAGAATTTATTGGTGCATTCCAATCTGTCGGAAAATAAACCCACCTCCCTTTGAAGATCATTTATGCGAAAACGCTGGGGCCCCTCCGGTGTAGGGGATACAAAGTCTGAAAATTGCAGATGCGAGGAAGCTATACCTGCGACAAATTAGAAGGCACCCGAATTTATTGGATTCATTGAAGTAGTTCTTATTTAATACTTCAAATTGTTCTTTAAAAACCCACCCAAATTTGCTTTTTAATATAAGAATGTAAGCAGGTACGGCTTGTTGCATTACTCCCACCTTTCTATTAATTTGTGGTAATTCTCTACGAAGTCCGATTGCCTTATTCTCTATAACGCCAAAACTAGCTACCATATGAAAAAAAGCGACTTTCTTGCTAATCTCCATGAAGTAGGATTAAATGATCTTGACCTTGTAGGTGGTAAAAACGCCTCTCTGGGTGAAATGCTTCAAAACCTTACTAAGCTGGGGATTCAAATTCCCGGAGGTTTCATAATCACTGTTGCCGCTTATCAAACATTTATTCGTGAAAACAACCTGGATGAAACAATTCATTCCATTATTAATGGGATCAACTTTGATGATATTGAATCCCTGAGAAGAGGTGGATTGCAGGTACGCCAGCTGATCAAAAACTCAAAATTTCCACAGGAGCTGAGCAAGATGATCATTGCAAAATATTATGAGTTGTCCAAAATATACGACCAGGAAGAAACCGATGTTGCCGTTCGTTCTTCAGCAACTGCAGAGGACCTGCCGGATGCCTCGTTTGCGGGACAGCAGGAAACCTACTTGAACGTGAGGGGACCAGCCTCGCTGATCAATTCAGTACGAAATTGTTTTGCTTCTCTGTTTACTGACAGGGCCATAAGCTACCGCCATAGTTTTGGTTATGATCATTTTTCTATAGGACTCTCGGTTTGTATTCAAAAAATGGTTCGGTCCGATCTTGGCGCTTCTGGCGTTGCTTTTTCCTTAGATACCGAAAGTGGTTTTAAAGATGTGGTCGTTATCAATGCTTCGTATGGATTAGGTGAAATGATCGTTCAGGGTTCTGTATCTCCTGATGAATACATCGTATTTAAACCCACTTTACAAAAAGGCTTTGAAAGCATCATAGAAAAAAAATTGGGTATAAAAGATAAAATGATGGTGTATGGAGATAACCCGGATGAAAGAGTACAGATTATCCAGGTGGAAAAACCATTGCAACAACGCTATTGCCTGAAGGATGATCGAATACTGCAACTGGCAAAATGGGTTTCACAAATTGAAAAATATTATACTGAGCTAAAAGGTCATTGGTGCCCCATGGATGTAGAGTGGGCAGTTGATGGATTGACAAAAGAATTATTTATCGTTCAGGCCAGACCCGAAACCATCCATTCTCAAAAAGATTTTTCAAAAATTACAGAGTATATCCTTGATGATAGTTCAACACGTAAAATCTTATTTAAAGGTATTGCGGTAGGTGATAAAATCGGTGCCGGGAAAGCCTCCATTTTATTTTCATTGGATAAACGGGTTACCGAGGGGCATGTATTCCAGGAAGGCGATGTGTTAGTAACAGATATGACTGATCCCGACTGGGAGCCCATTATGAAAAAAGCTTCGGCTATCATTACTAATAAAGGTGGCCGAACTTGTCATGCTGCAATTGTAGCCAGAGAACTGGGTGTGCCTGCCATAGTTGGTTGCGGTAACGCAACAGAAATTTTGAGCAGTGGGCAGGTTATTACAGCATCGTGCGGCGAAGGGGACGAGGGTATAATTTATGAAGGCATCATTCCTTTTAAAAAAATAGAAACCGATCTGAAAGATCTTCCCAAAGTGAAAACGCCTATTATGCTGAATGTAGCATCGCCAGGTATGGCTTTTCGTTTTTCACATTTACCTAATGCGGGAGTAGGCCTGGCCAGGGAAGAATTTATCATCAACAATTATATACAGGTGCATCCCATGGCTTTGTTAAAACATACAGAACTGAACGATGAGGAACTTAGCGCATCGATAAAAACACTGATCAGGGGTTTTGATAATGAAGAAGACTTTTTTATCCAGCGATTAAGCTATGGCATTGCGAAAATTGCAGCTGCTTTTTATCCTAACAAAGTGATAGTTCGTTTTAGTGATTTTAAAAGCAATGAATATTATAACCTGCTCGGGGGAAAATATTTTGAACCACATGAAGAAAACCCGATGATCGGGTGGAGAGGTGCCAGCCGGTATTATTCTGATAAATACAAAGAAGCATTTGGCCTGGAATGTAAAGCCATCAGGAGGGTCCGGGAAGAAATGGGATTAAGCAATGTAGTCGTTATGGTTCCTTTTTGCAGAACAATGGAAGAATTAATAAAAGTACAGGATGTAATGAAAGAATACGGGCTGCAGCGTGGCAAGGAACAACTGGAAATATTTTTAATGGCGGAGATACCATCGAACATTTTACTTGCCGAACAATTTTCAAAACATATTGACGGGTTTTCGATCGGTTCCAATGATCTGACACAATTAACCCTGGGCCTCGACCGGGATTCCTCCCTGGTGGCGCATTTATATGACGAACGAAACCCGGCAGTGAAAGCCATGTTGAAGATGCTGATTGATACGGCTAAAAAGAATAATGTAAAAGTGGGTATCTGCGGGCAGGGGCCATCCGATTTTCCTGACTTTGCCCAATTTTTGGTTGATCTTGGTATTGATAGTATTTCGGTAACGCCGGATTCATTGGTAAAAACCGTAAAGGCGATATATGAGGTTGAAAAAAAGTAATGAATAATTATAGTCTTCCCTGAATACATTAAAGTAAACAGACAACTAAGTAATAAGCCCTCTGCTTCCCAGGGGGCTTCATTCATTTTATAATAATAGTTTTGTATGGCTTTATTTTTATTGAATATTTTCTCAAAATTGCTGCCATGAAAAAAACAGTAAGCTGTATCATCCTGATTGCTTTATTGCTACCAAATTTGGTTTATACGCAAAATCAGGATAAGGATTCAAACGGAACTATTTTATATGCCGCCAATAAAGGCTACCAGGTATTAGGTTATTCCACTACCTCTGGTGTTAAACTGCTCCGAGACGGTGACTTTGAATTTAAAGACCTGAATAAAAACGGGAAGCTGGATAAATATGAGGACTGGCGGTTGCCTGCCGATACAAGGGCAAAAGACCTGGCATCTAAAATGTCGGTTGAACAGATTGCCGGTCTCATGCTTTATAGCAGGCATCAACCAGTTCCTGCCGGGGCCCGCGGACCCTTTGCCGGCACCTATAACGGGAAAGTGTTTGCAGAAAGTGGGGCAAAACCATCGGACCTGAGCGACCAGCAAAAAGAATTTTTGACAAAAGACAATCTGCGCCATGTACTGGTTACCTCCGTACAAAGCCCGGAAATAGCTGCCACCTGGAATAACAATATACAGGCCTTAACTGAAAGTATTGGACTTGGTATTCCTGCCAACAACAGTTCCGATCCACGCCATGGCACCGTTGCAAATGCAGAATTTAATGCAGGATCTGGTGGTTCAATTTCCATGTGGCCTGGCTCACTTGGAATGGCTGCTACATATGACCCGGCTATCGTAAAAACGTTTGGATATATAGCAGCCAGTGAATACAGAGGGTTGGGAATTTCAACAGCTCTTTCTCCCCAGGTGGATATAGTTACCGATCCGCGATGGAACCGTGCAAGCGGCACTTTGGGGGAAGATCCTAAACTGGCCGCGGATATGGCCCGTGCCTATATAGATGGATTTCAAACATCAACCGGCACAAAAGAAATAGCAGGCGGTTGGGGGTATAACAGTGTAAATGCTATGGTAAAACACTGGCCAGGTGGAGGCAGTGGAGAAGCTGGCCGGGATGCCCATTATGGTTTTGGAAAATATGCCGTTTATCCCGGTAATAATTTTAAACAACATTTTATTCCATTTACCGAAGGAGCCTTTAAACTAAAAGGAAAAACAGGCATGGCTTCAGCCGTGATGCCGTATTATACAATTTCTTATAACCAGGATAGTAAGAACCACGAAAATGTTGCCAACAACTATAATTCGTATATCATTAATGATCTGTTGCGGAAAAAATATAAATATGATGGTGTTGTATGTACCGACTGGCTGGTTACCGGAGATGAGACTGCTGTTGATGTATTTATTACCGGCAAACCCTGGGGCGTAGATGATTTATCCATTGCAGAAAGACATTATAAAGTATTGATGGCCGGCGTTGATCAATTTGGTGGCAACAATGATGCAGGTCCGGTAATAGAAGCTTACAATTTGGGTGTAAAGGAGCATGGTGAAAAATACATGCGGGCTAGATTTGAAAAATCAGCTGTACGATTGTTAAAAAATATTTTCCGTACCGGTCTTTTTGAAAATCCTTATGTAGACCCTGAGATAACAAAGAATACTGTTGGCAGATCGGAATTCATGAAAGCAGGATATGATGCGCAATTGAAATCAATGGTCATGCTAAAAAATAAAAACAAGGCCCTACCTCTTCAAAGAAATAAAACGGTTTATGTCCCTAAGAAATTTACACCTGCCGGCAGAAATTTCCTGGGTATGGAAACACCTGAAAAATTGGACTACCCGTTAAACCTGGGTATAGTAAAAAAATATTTTACGGTAACAGATAATCCTGACGAAGCAGATTATGCTTTGGTCTTTATTAACAGCCCCAACAGTGGATTGGGCTATAGCGCTGAAGATGTAAAAGCTGGGGGGAATGGTTACCTGCCCATTAGTTTGCAATATGGAGAATATACAGCTACTGATGCGAGAGACCCCAGCATAGCCGGTGGAGATAAATTTGAAACATTTACTAACCGAAGCTATAGAGGTAAATCAGTAAAAGCTATCAATTTCACAGACCTTTCCATGGTGACAGAAACGTTTACAAAGATGAAGGGAAAGCCAGTTATTGTTTCGGTAAACATGAGCAACCCGATGGTATTTTCTGAAATGGAGAAAGAAGCGAATGCCATAGTAGTCAATTTTGGAGTACAGGATCAGGCTATTCTTGATATACTTACCGGCGCTGCAGAGCCTTCCGGATTATTACCATTTCAAATGCCTGCTGATATGAAAACCGTAGAAAATCAAAAAGAAGACGTACCTCATGATATGAATTGCTATAAAGATTCTGAAGGGAATATTTATGATTTTGGGTACGGACTTAACTGGAATGGAGTGATAAATGACGAAAGGACTTTGAAATATAAAAGGAAAAATTAACCCCCCGTCGAGTTAATAGTTGCAGCTTCCTATCATGATTGAATGAAGTAGCGGCGTAACAAATTTTATATATATTCTTTCAATATAATGCACCATCTTACCATTTTAGAGTTTGGGCAATGCCCTCTATTCCGGTATTTTTGCGGGCTAATCATTACCGGAAAGTTACATGACTGATTTCAAACGTTACTTAGTTACTGCTGCACTCCCCTATGCCAACGGTCCTGTTCATATCGGGCATATGGCAGGAGTGTATATTCCTGCAGATATATATACCCGTTACCAGCGGGCACAAAAAAGAGATATAAAATTTATATGTGCCAGTGACGAGCATGGAGTGCCTATTACCATCCGTGCGTTGAAAGAAGGTATTTCTCCGCAACAAGTAGTCGATAAATACCATGCGATCATTAAAGAGAGCTTTGAACAGATGGGTATTTCATTCGACATCTATTCAAGAACATCTGATAAAGTTCACCACGAAACCGCGGCAGCATTCTTTAAAAAAATGTATGATGACGGCTTGTTTGAAGAAAAAGAAACAGAACAGTATTATGATGAAAAAACAAATACCTTCTTAGCCGATCGATACATTACCGGCACCTGTCCCGTATGCGCCAATCCATCTGCATATGGCGATCAATGTGAAAAATGCGGCAGTACCTTGTCACCCGAACAACTGATTAACCCACGCAGTACATTGAGTGATGCCGTACCGGTGAAAAAGAAAACAACCCATTGGTATTTTCCTTTGCAAAATTATGAAGACTGGTTAAAGCAATGGATACTTGAAGATCACAAAGAATGGAAAAATAATGTGTATGGTCAGTGCAAAAGCTGGCTGGATAGCGGCCTGCAACCCCGGGCCATGACAAGAGACAGCAACTGGGGAATTAAAGTTCCCAGCCCCCCTGCACCAGAAGGAGGAGGAGGTAAGGTTTTATATGTGTGGTTTGATGCACCCATTGGATACATCAGCGCTACAAAAGCGTTGACTGAGAAATGGGCGGATTATTGGTGTAAGGAAGATACCAAACTCGTTCACTTTATAGGTAAAGACAATATCGTTTTTCATTGCATCATTTTTCCTGCTATGCTCAAAGCACACGGTGGGTTTGTATTGCCTGACAATGTCCCTGCCAATGAATTCTTAAACATAGAAGGAGAAAAAGTTTCTACCAGCCGCAACTGGGCTGTATGGGTAAATGAATTTACAAAGGATTTCCCCGGTTGTGAAGATGTATTAAGGTATGTATTGTGTGCCAATGCACCTGAGGCAAAAGACAATGACTTTACCTGGAAAGATTTCCAGGACAGGAATAATAGCGAACTGGTTTCCATCTTTGGCAATTTTGTCAATCGTACCTGGGTACTGATGCATAAACTTTGCAACGGTAAAGTGCCCAGGCTCCATGAAGATATTTTGGACGATAAAGACAAAGCCATCATTTCAGAAATTAAGAATGCAAAAGAAAGAGTTGAAAATTTACTGGAACAATATAAGTTCCGCGATGCCTTATTTGAAGTGATTGATCTTTCCCGGAAGGGCAATAAATATATGCAGGAAAAAGAACCCTGGATCGTTGCAAAAAAAATCGGTCCGTTAGGCGCCCCGGTTGTAATGGGTGGTTTGGGTGAAGTGACAGCACAGAAAAGTATTGACAATTGCCTGCACTTATGTTTACAATTAACTGCCAATTTAACTGTATTGATCAATCCTTTTTTGCCTGCCACCGCGCAAAAAATGTTGCACATGATGAAAGTGGTGGATAAAATACTGGATTGGCAAAATGCAGGTCAATTAAAATTGCTTAGCGTTGGATACAGCTTAAGAGAACCACAATTATTATTCAGAAAAATTGAAGATGCAGAAATAAAAGCGCAGGTAGATAAATTAAAATCGGGATTGGTGAAGCCAGATAATGCAAATCAGAATGGGAATGTTACAGGTAAAAACGAGGAGATCGCAACTTCTGCGTCAAATCTTTCCGGCGAGGTTCAGGCGCCATCAGACAAGCCAGAAATCCAGTATGAAGATTTTGCAAAACTGGATCTGAAAGTAGCAACGATTACTTCAGCAGAGAAGGTAGCTAAGGCGGATAAACTCCTGAAACTTGAAGTTGACCTTGGATATGAAAAAAGAACGATCGTATCGGGCATTGCCTTGCATTTTCGACCGGATGAAATAATAGGCAAACAAGTAGTAGTGGTAACCAACCTTGCTCCCAGAAAAATGCGTGGTATAGAAAGCAATGGAATGATCCTGATGGCGGAAGATGCGGGAGGCCATTTGAAATTTGTTAATCCTGATGAAGCCGTAAATAATGGCTCGGCAGTAAGCTAGTTTATTCTGTATTCATTTAGGAAGGACTTAAGAACTTCTGTTTTTAAACCGGAACCAGGCGCAATAAAAGTTTACAAATAAAGAGTTCATTTAAAATATAGCATGTCAACAATTGAATTTGCCAGGGCATATATAAGTCGGTTATGCAGAGACATTGGCACAACCGCCGATGCCATATATAATGAAAAAACAAGTGCCTGGTACTTTACCAGGGGTTCCAGTACAATTGAAGTTTTTCTTACAACTATTGAAACCGGATCGAATATCAAAAGGACTTTTATTAGATGCATTGCCCCCATAATGGATATCCCCGGAGACGAAAAAAAGAAACTTTCGATTTTCCAAAAGGCACTGGAATTAAATAATCGCCACATGGGAATTAAGCTTTGTTCCAATACCGAAATGGGGTTATTGTGTGCTGTTACCGAAAGAGATATTGAAGGAATGGACTACGATGAATTTATAAACCTGATAACTGATATCGGCTTTTGGGCCGATCATTTGGATGATAGCTTTAAATAGAAAGCAGCGGATGGGGTCTATAATGAAATCCGGTATTGAAATTGCGTACTTCAATAAGCGGGTCCATAAACTAATAACCAGCATTATATTCTTTACCCCGTGAAATTGTAGTAAATTCACAGTTAATCCTTCCGGACCTTGACCGTAAAACGCATATCTACTAAATTTTTAAAAATCACCGCTTTTATACTAGGCGTCATCCTGGTTTTAATGACGTCGTTTCATTTCTGGTTTATTAATCATGCGGAGCATTTAATAGAAGACATAGTTAGCTCCCAATCGAATGATAAACTAAAGCTGAAGATCCATAAATTCAAGTTCAACTGGTTTAATTATGACATGCAATTGCGGAAGAGCATTTTTTATTCTGCCGATACCTCCGCAGCCACATCATACCAGTTCAGTGTAGACAGAATAGATATCCGGATCAAAGAAATTCTTCCGTTAATTTTTGAAAAGCGGATATTAATTGATTCCATCCACCTGATGCATCCTGACATCAGTGTAACGAGATTACGTTCCATAAAAGATACAAGCGGAGCATCAGACACCAGCCTTTCCATTCCCCAGGAAATGGGTAAGATCTACAATTCTATCCAGGAAGCCCTTGATGTACTGAAAGTAGATCGATTCCAGATTGACAATGGCAAGTTTTCCCTGATCAATAAAATGAGACCGGAGGACCCCCCTTTAGTTATCACCAATATCAGCCTCCATTTGGATAACCTGCAGGTAGATACAACCAAACCGGCTAGTGAAAGAAAAATATTATTTAGCGATAATGTTGCTTTACGTACCTATAATCAAAACATTCTGTTTCCGGATGGCCGTCACCGTTTAAGTTTTAGCAATTTCCGGATTAATATTTTGAACAAAATGGTAGAATTTGATAGTTGCACTATGGTGGCTACCAAAGGAGACAGTTCCAATAGTTCTTTCAGTATTTTTTTCGACAAGCTTCAAATGACAAATATTGATTTCGCAACGCTTTATCATAATGAGATCATTAAAGCCGATTCAGTGTATTGCATCAATCCGCGTTTCCGGCTCGATGTGGCACTCGAAAAAAAAACAGGGCCAATCAAATCGCTTCCCAAGCTTAATGACCTGATACAGGAATTAACTGGAGAAATGCAACTTGCCTTTGTGGTAGTTGAGAACGGATCATTTGATATCAATACAATGAGGGAAGGCAAACCCAGTTCGTTTACTTCTGACCATAATAATTTTGAATTGCAGGGTCTGCAAATAAAAAAAGATGGCCCGCAACCATTAACTGTAGAAAAATTTGCAATGGCTATCCGGAACTATGAAAATTTTCTGCGGGATAGCAGCTATTCGATACAGTTTGACAGCATCATTCTGAATAATAACAGGATAAGCCTGAGCAATTTTGCATACAAGGAATTGAAAAATAATAAGGTTACAAACAGCCTCCGAATGCCCTTATTTGAACTTCAGGGACTTTCCTGGGATGAATTGGTGTTGGAACAAAAACTAAAAGCCCGGGAAGTCACCTTGTTTAGCCCGGTAATAGATTATAGAATGTCCCCTGACAAACGAAGTGCCTCCCAGGATATTTTTCAAACCTTGTCCGGAATCGGCAACTTTATGCAATTAGAAAATTTGCATGTCAACAATGGACGAATCAATCTTGTATTTAAAAATAATGCCCGGCTACAATTAGAAAATGCAAGCCTTTCCGTACTCGGAAAGCAATTGGTGGATGCCAGGAAAATAAACAGCATTCACCGATCCGTAACTTCTCTTTTCTTTAAGAAGGGTTCTTTCAAGATGGGAGATGTTACTGCCAGCCTGACCAATGTAAACTTTACAGGCGGAGGAACAGAAAATAAATTTGTAGCAGGATACCTGGAGATAAAAGATAAGAATGCACTTGACATCAGGGCCGAATCTGTGAACATCCAATCCATGATTGTCAATGATGATATACAGCATACAAGCATTGGAGGAATAACCTGGCAAAAGGCCAACATCCGGTTGTCTGCGTTCCCAGCCCAGGATGGAAAAAAGTCCCCCACTTTTACACTGAAAAAAATAAAAGGTTTCAATACCGGTTTTATAGCAGAAGATGGAAATAAAAAACTGTCTTTATCACTGGCCAAACTGGAAGTTGATGAAATTTCAACTATGTCCGGGAAGAAACCATTTATATCCGCACTGACAATGGTGGGAAATAATTTTCAATTTTCCAATGGCCCAAACCAGGTGGCTATCCGGTCTTTTTCTATTGCCGACCACCAGCTTTCTTCATTTGATCATTTAAGTTATAAAAATACCAGGGGTAGTGATTCAATATTTATCACAATACCTCAATTAAAAATTTCGCCTGATATCAATGGAATAATAAATGGTAAGCTAAACGCTGATGAAGTTCTTGTTTTTAATCCTGATATTAGGATCAGCCAAACAAAGGGCGATAGCTCCAAAACGAAATGGCCTGAAGGAAAAATTGGTAAATTATCAGTTTATCAACCCCTGTTTCAATTCAACTTCAAAAGCGAACATGGCGTTTCCAGTTTAAACTGGGAAGGCAATGACAAAGTATTAGATATTGCCGGTTTAAGCATTCGTTCCCAATCTGCCTCTGTCGTTTCTGCAGACAAGCTTCATTTGGCGCTCCACAAATTCAGGTATACCGATATACATGGAAAAACTTTTGATGCCGGAGATGGGAAAGTGATGATTGATTTAAATAACCTTGAATTGCATCCCGGTGATACTGGGGTCATGAACTGGAAAGCAATAATAGCAAATCTTGATGCAGAAAAATTTGTTGTTGACAGCCTGGGTAAAAAATTGGGAAAGCTGGTCATTCACTCAGGAAAGTTGAACAACCTTTCAATCAATAGCTCAACCTTATTGAATCTTCGTGAGCTGATTACAAAAAATGCAGGGTTTCGCCTGGAAAACCTAACCGGCAGTTATCATGATGCAGCGGACCAGTTCAACTGGTTCAACACTTCTTATGATAAAAATTCAAGAACTTTTACCACAGATTCTTTTTATTATCGACCAACAATGGATAAAGAAGCATTTATAGCAGCTTCAACTTATCAAACTGATTACCTGACTTTAAAAACAGGATCTATCGGTATTGGTCCGTTTAATATCGACAGGTATATAAAAGATAGTATCCTGGATTTGGGCGTTCTTAAAATTTCAGATGTTTTATTAACGGATTTCAGAGATAAACGGCAACCCCGCCGCCAGGGCACCATCCGTTTATTGCCGGTGAATATGCTTAAAAAAATCCCGGTTCATTTATTAGTTGATACCATAAAGCTGAATGATGCCAGGGTAGAGTATGAAGAGTGGAATGAAAAAACAAATAAGCCCGGAAAAATAACAGTTGCCAGGTTAAATGGACGAATAACAGAAGTTAGAAACTATGATCTCAGTGATACAGATAGCCTGTCTATCCGTTTCACAGGTTTTATTGAGGATAGCATCCACACCAAATTAACAGTTAAAGAATCTTATACTGATACGCTGGGTGGTTTTATCATGACGGCGCAAATGAGCCCCGTTGATCTTACCGTTTTAAACCCGATATTAAGGCCACTGGCTTCAGCCGAATTAAAATCAGGACAATTAGATACGCTGACCATGCGTGTAGTTGGCAGAGAGCAATTGGCTTTTGGAGAAATTGACATGTATTACCACGACCTGAAAGTGAGGGTACTAATAAAAGGAGATATTGATAAAAGGTCATTTTTTTCAGGTATCAAAAATTTTTTAGTCAACACCATTGTAAAAAATAAAAATAGCGATAAGAGCAGTCCTGTTTTTTTTATAAGATTAAGAGATCGCTCTGCGGTGAACTACCTGGTTAAAATAACACTGAACGGAATTTTGAATACTGCCCTGGGGAAAAAAAATAAAAAACAATTACGCAAATTTAAAACAGAAACCAAAAAACGAAATTTACCAGCCGTTGAAATATTGGAACAGGAAGAATTTCTCGATAACAATAAATAAAGCCGGGCCGTCATTCTATCAAATTTTCCTCCCTTTGATTTCGTCGTTTTTTATGGATTAAATTTCAAAATTAGCTGGCATAAAACCATCCTCAGGAAACCCAATTCCTTTTTTTACCTTCGCGGCCATGACTGAAAAGATATTGATCCTCGATTTTGGTTCCCAATACACCCAACTAATTGCCCGTGCTGTAAGAGAAGCAAATGTTTATTGTGAGATAATCCCCTATCTAAAACCTTTTGTTTTTGAGCCGGGTTTAAAGGGTATAATACTTTCTGGTTCTCCCTGTTCAGTAAACGATGAAAACGCACCTGATGTAAACGTACAGGCTTTTGTTGAAAAGGTTCCGGTGCTGGGAATATGTTATGGTGCGCAACTTGCAGCCAGGCGCTATGGAGGCCTGGTGGAAAAAAGTGATAAAAGGGAATATGGCCGTGCCCGCTTGCACTTGAAAAAAGCGGACCCTTTATTGGCAGATGTTTCAGAGCAAAGCCAGGCCTGGATGAGCCATAGCGATACGATCAAAGTGTTACCCGATAATTTTGAGCTGCTGGCTGATACCGAAAGTATTCCCGTAGCTGCATTTAAAAAGTTGGAAAACGGAATTCCGGCGAATAAGAAAATGAATCCGATTTCCGAAACTGGGCCTACCAATTCATTTCCCCTGTATGGAGTTCAATTTCACCCCGAGGTATATCATACTACGGAAGGCAAAAAAGTGATCAAAAACTTTTTGGTCAATATCTGTAATTGCCTGCAGGATTGGACGCCGGCTCATTTTATTACCGATACTATTGAATTACTAAAAAAACAAATTGGTGATCGCAAAGTAGTAATGGCGTTGAGCGGCGGAGTAGATTCTACAGTAGCCGCTACCCTGATTCATAAAGCCATTGGCGACAGGTTGTCCGGAATTTTTGTTGACAATGGTGTATTAAGAAAAAACGAGTTTGAGAATGTACTGAAAACATATGACCAGTTAGGCTTGAACGTAAAAGGTATCGATGCAAGACAACGATTTTATGATGGACTTGCAGGCAAAGACGATCCCGAAACCAAACGAAAAGTAATCGGCAGTTTGTTTATTGATATTTTCCAGGAAGAAGCAAAGAAAATTGAAGGTGTTGGTTTACTTGGCCAGGGTACTATTTATCCTGATGTGATAGAAAGCGTTTCGGTACATGGACCTTCTGTAACTATAAAATCACATCATAATGTTGGTGGCCTTCCGGAACACCTGCACCTGGAATTGGTGGAACCTTTACGATCTCTTTTTAAGGATGAAGTTAGAAAAGTGGGAAGAGAATTGGGAATTCCGGCTGAAATGATTGACCGGCATCCGTTTCCGGGCCCGGGACTTGCCATTCGCATTTTGGGGGAAGTAACTGAGGAAAAGGTAAAATTGTTGCAAGAAGCTGATCATATATATGTTAAAGGCTTAAAAGACCATCAATTGTATGCAACTATCTGGCAGGCTGGAGCAATCTTGCTTCCGGTAAAAAGTGTGGGTGTAATGGGCGATGAAAGAACATATGAGTTTACCCTTGCGCTCAGGGCGGTAACGAGTGTAGATGGAATGACGGCTGATTGGTCTCATTTGCCATATGAATTTCTGGCAAATATTTCCAATGAAATCATTAATAATGTAAAAGGTATCAACCGGGTTGTATATGATATCAGCAGCAAGCCTCCTGCTACAATTGAGTGGGAATAAATAAAAACCCTTTGTCGGTTTGATTTATTGGTTTGCCAACGGTTAAAAATAAAAATGATGAAGAAAATTTTCCTGGTATTGTGGGTTATTTTAATGGCAACTTTTATTTCAAAAGCGCAAAAGGATTCCGCAGTTGTAAAACATAAAATCGCCATTTTCGCCCCTATTTATCTTGATTCCGCATATGATCAATACAATGAATACAAGTATGCAAAAAATGTTTTTCCAAAATTTATAAATTCCGGTCTTGAATTTTATGAAGGAGCTAAACTTGCTCTTGACTCGCTGAGTAAAGAAGGAGCACAACTGGAGGTATTTATTTATGATACCAGATCGGCCAGCAAAACATTGGAACAACAATTAAACAGTCCTGAAATTGAAAATGTTTCGGTTATCATTGCTAACTGCAGTTCCAATGAAGTAAGATTATTATCTGAAATGGCTTTGAAGAAAAAGATCCCCATTATAAATACTACAGTACCCAATGATGCCGGCACTTCCGGCAATCCCTATTTTATAATGCTGAACCCAACCTTGAGAACCCAAAGTGAAGGCATCTATGATTATGTTCAAAAATACTACGCCATTAATCCTGTTGTTGTTTTCAGAAGAAAAGGCAGAATGGACGATCCGATAAAAGAAATCTTTACTGAGTACAGTAAAAGAACAACAGGAGTACCTTTAAAAATAAAATACGTAGAACTTAATGATAACTTCACGGCGGCTCAATTAATGCCTCACCTGGCTTCCGACCGCCGCACCCTTTGTATTGCAGGAAGCCTGGATATAAATTTTGGAAAAAACCTTGCCTTCCAACTTGCTACCATCATTAAAGATTACCAGGTTACAGTAATAGGGATGCCTACCTGGGAAAGCATAAAAGATTTTTCGAAACCGGAATTTAAAGGACTTGAAATAATTTATAGCACACCCTTCAACAACATCAAAACAGACAAGACAAGCCAGGGCATTGCTACACAATTCAACAATACCATGTATGCAAGACCCAGTGATATGGTGTACCGGGGCTATGAAGTGACCTGGAAATTTGCAAAATTGGTGTTGAAATACGGAAATGAACTTCCTTCCAACCTGGGTAATAAGCAAGACAATGTTTTTACCGACTTCGACATACAACCGGTCATCAATCGGAAAAACCTGGAACTGGATTATTTTGAAAACAAAAATTTATACTTTCTTAAATGGCAGGATGGGATCATCAGGATAGCAAACTGACCGATCAATTTTACCAAGATTCCTTGGGTTTATTGTGTTATTATCACTTCTCCGGCGCCATGGTAAGAATGATATTCCCCGTTGTACATAGCATCTGCGCTCACGGGTCCCATTTTGAATTTTCCCGGTGACACCGCCCGAACTGCATAATAATACGTTTGTTTGTTTTTTTGAAGATCAATAAAGAGATGAATCCTGTCATCCCTCACATCCAGTGCCGTGGGCGTTGAAGCGTCTTTTATCCAATCCATACCCGGAATATCTTTTGTCCTGGGATTTTCAATCTCAAATCCTGCCGGTAACAAATCAGTGATCACAACATTTTCAATAAGAGTTGAAAATGATTTTTCCAGGGTGATCCGCACAATGATGAGATCATTTTGCTTAAACTCATTACCAGGAAGTGGTGTACCAAACCGGTCATAAAAACTTTTTCGCACTTTCAGGTAACTGTCTTCTTCTTTGTAGCTTCCAGACGCACTAATACCTTCTGCTTGCCAGAAATAATAAATTCTGCCATTTCCCGTGGTTGTTATTTCAAGATCGGTTCCATTCAATGTCATCTTATCACCTTTCCACTGTCCTCCATCTACTTTAGCTACCCTCTTTCCATTTACTTTTATTTCCGCGGTTGCTGTTGCATTATTCGACGTTCTGGCCAGTTTACCCAATGCCAGGAAGGCGAATGACCTTTCCTGGGTACTTAACCACTGGCGTGTCTTTAATTTATTGCTTACATGTTTTGCCATCACTGGTATTTGACCATTGCCAGGATCCACATCTATGAGGGCATTTAATGCAATGGCTTCATCCCGCAAATCCGAATAATAACTTCCACCGGTTTGAGGCACCGACTCTTCCCCTGCAAATGTTGATGGCAGCAAGGATACAAATGATTTTTTATCACCGGCAGTGGCATAAGCGGCAGATAGTAAATAACGACTATCCAATGCGAGTATTTCGGGTTTGGCTTTATAATAATTCATGGCCGGAACATTGGTGCGGCCGGCCATAGATAATACATACAATCCATACGCTACTTCTTTGGGAGCTATTTTTTTAGTCTGTGTGCGGTTGTAATAATAGATTACCGTTTCTTTATTTTTTAACCGGTTGCTGATATAGCTTAACATGGTTTCCAATAAACTATTGTCAACATCAAAACCCGCCTTTCTTGCTTCCAATAAAAAATGAGCGGAGTAAATGCTGGTCCACCAATCTTCCTTTCCTTCCCCATCCCATTGCGAAACGGATCCATTATAAAGCTGCCGCATTTTTATTTTTCTTATCGCCTCAAGTATATTGCTATTCGCATTTGTTCCATTGCTCTTGTTCTTCGATATCAGGCTGGCCATATCCCCATAATATAACTGTGGAAAAGCAGTTGACACTACTTGCTCAGTACACCCGTAAGGATATTGTAACAGATACCGAAGTTGCTCGCCCCATTCCAGAACGGGTGAACGACTTACTGCCAATCTATAATCAAAACTTCCGGGTAAAAAATCACTTAAGCCGATGTTCACTTTCTGCGAGGATCCACCGTTTACAGATCCGCTGCCGGTTATTTTTTGAAGGGTTGAAGGCGGACGTACGGAAATTTCGGTGGCGTCATTAAATTTTTCACCCAAACCATTTACGATGATCTTCACATTACCAATACCTATGGTTGAATTAGCCACCACACTAAATATTGCTTTCCCTTCACTATTCGCATTCAGTGTTAAGGCCTGGCTGCTTGTGCCTATTACTTTTATTGGTCCATCCGTATTGATGGTGGCCGTTACACTTCCGGCTTTTGCTGTTGTGTTGCTGAGAGATACCGGAACTTGTACGGTGTCACCGGGGCTTAAAAACCGTGGTAGTGCAGAACTGATAACAATTGGATCTGCCACCGTCATCGTTTCGTCCGCAGCGCCAAATTGCCGGCCTTTGTATGAAACGGCCATCAGGCGGATCTCCCCGCTAAATTGTGGCACATCAAATACAAAATCAACATCACCATTTCCATTTGCTTTTTTAATGCCGCTCCAATAGCTTACTATTTTTATTCTTTTCGCCGGCATAGGGTTTACTCTTTTTTCCATACTTAACTCACCATCACCGCCTGTGCTGCTTAGCCTTGCTCTTACTTCAGCAAATAATAAAGGATAAAGATCATAGGCCGTTACCTGCAAGGCTCTTTTCTGATAAAAATATTGATAAGGATCTGGTGTTTTAAAATCTGTTACCTGCAATACGCCATTATCCACTGCTGACAGGGTTACATAACTTCCCGGGGCTGCTTTTACTTTTACTTTCTGTTGTGTTTTGGAACGAACGGATTTTTGAAATACAATCTCCATTTCTATCCTTCTATTTTTCTCTTCAACATTTACATTCTTAAAACCATGCGCTACGGTTAGCGGAATGGCTGATACCTCGTGTGGTTTTATCAGGGTGGCAGTGATATATACATTCGGCAAATGTTCGCCAGTAAGTTTCAGATCAAGGCTTGCATTCCGGTTACTCACATCAGCATATTGATAAGATACTACATGATCCGTTTCCATCGTCACCAGCATTTTTCCATTATATGGTGTTTTAAATAATGCCTTTACTACCTCCCCACTTAGGTATGATTTTTTATCCAAATCAATTTCAATGTTCCCCTCATTGCTTACTTCAAATGAATTGTTGTTGCCTCCCCAATTACCATAACTGTAAAAGCTTCTGCTTACATAACTATTGGACCCGGGACGAAAAATTCGGAGTTCGTAGTCGCCCGGCGACCTGGGAATAAATGAATAAACCGTGTTGTTGCCAATGCTTACCTGGTTTTCAATAATCATCTTGTCCTCCTTCTGAGAGTCATATCGGAAATACCTGCCACTTTTTGTAAGCACGGTTCTGTATTCGTGTTTGATCACCTGAATTCTTGCTGTAGAGTTGGCAATATTTCCTTCTTTATTTACCGATACCAGTTGAAATTTGACTGGCTGGTTGAGCGGGTAATAAAAAAACCAATCGTATTTTATTCCGTAAAAAAAATCCTGTGTATAAATATCTACCGAAGTAGCCCGGCTCACCGGCCGCCCGGTTTCATCAAAAACCGTGGCATAAAAATTAGATTGCAAAACTCCCATATTGGTATATATAGCCGGCACAGTATATGTATGGGACGCATTGCCTTCCGCATCAGTTTTTCCTTCCATTAATTGTTTATCAAAAAAACTATTCTGATTGGCCAGGTTAAATTCATATTCTTTGAATTTTTCTGGTGCAAATGATTTTTGTTTTACCTGTATTTCCAATTCATAATTCCTGTTAGCAGCAGGAGGTCCAAAAAAATTCATCGCATTAATGGATAATGTTGAGGACTCTCCCGGCTTCAGCAACTCCTTATCCAGTTTCGCCTGCACACGGATTCTATCAGGAACAAATTCTTCCACTGAAAAATTTTTTGTTGCCAATAAAATATCATTCGACGTATATACTTCCAGGGTGTAACCACCCGTGATAGCTGAAGAAGAAATATCGATATCCCCTGCTACAGATCCTTCCTCATTGAGGTTTTTCCGAAATGCTTTTAATTCCTTTCCATTAGGCATCAGGAATTTCATTTTTAAAGGAATATCACCCGGCATTTGCCATTGCCTGTCGCGAATTATAACCGAAAAATTTATTTTTTCACCCGGGCGATAAATATCTCTCTCTGCATAAATAAAAGCATCCAAACCTGTGCTATTATTTCTTTTACCACCTACTTCAAACCTGGAAGTATTAACTCTTGTATTATTAAATGGCAAGAAATTAAAATCATCCGCGGTTTTTACAATTACCAGGGCGGGTCTGAAACCGGCATAGTCTCTTTTTGAATAAGCGATCTCAGCTACACCTTCTCCATTTGTAGCCCCTGTACCAATCAATTGATTGTTGGCAGCATAGATGGTAATATTGGCCCCATCTATAGCTGAAGCCGTTTTAATTGAATTGGCGAATACAAATATTTTATCCTCGCCTTCTTTAGTTATCAATCCAATATCTGATAATGAAATAAACCGGCTATCTCTTACCCAATAATCTTCAACTGAGCGGATGACGAGATGATATATTCCTTTAAAATCCGGAAGCCGGTCCTCAATTTGTGATAGGTTAAATAACCTTCCGGCCCCGCTTCTTGGTAATGATCCCGTTTCCATTTCCTTTTCATAGATCACATCACCCAGCATAGCATCATAATTATCTTGTTCATAATAATCACCATCATTCCCGTCCTGGTAACTGCTTTGGACAGCTTTTGTTTCCTGCGGGTAATAACCGGACCGTTGAGACAACAGCAGGTTATTTTCATAGATCTTTGAAAGAATGATTTTCACCCTCGGTACGTTAGTTATTTGCACTTCAATATTATTTCCGCCTTTCTTAGACAGGTATATCGCTTTGCTATTGGTAAACCGGATATTGGCTTCCAACTCACCAAAAACAACATTGCCCCTGTATTCTTCTTTTAATACGCCGCCTATTTTTCCGCGCAGGCCCTTTGAAATTATAAGCATGTAACTTTTTTCCGTATCAAATTTATTGCTGCGAATAGTAAAACCATTTTCATTGAATTCAGTAGTGAATGGTAATTCATTATCAAACTTCAGAAAGGATTTAACGCTTTCATTTATGAGTTGCTGATTGGTGGTAACTTTTACAGTTCCTTCCATGCCGTCATGCTGGGATTCTATATTTTGTATAATCAGCACATAGGGTGATGAAATTGATAAGGAGGCAGTAATAGGATTGATTAACGGATTATTTCCTTTTTCGGGCTTCAATCCTTTGTCAATAATGATTCGTGTTTGAAAGTCCCTGTCCTCATTTTTCAATCCCATGATCCGGACTGATATTTTATGACCGGGTGAAATGGTAACCAGGGAAAAATCCATCTTTTTCCCTTCTACCTCTATTTTCAATTTATCTTTTAGTTCCTGCGGATTAACAGGATAATTAAAATAGAGATCCGCCTGGGGTATGGCTGACGTGCTGGATTCTCCTATCCAGGTTACACTGGAATTTTCAAGTAAAAGTCCAGGTGTGTGAAAATCAATTTTATCTCCATCCTTTATATCATTGTATTTGCTGAATTTTAGAACGGACCTCGTCACCTTTGCCCTGTAATCCGTAGCAGGCCTCAATGGTTCGGAAGGAGAAAAAATTAACTGATCAGGACTATCCCAACGAAATTTCCCCTTTATTGCCGGGTTAAAGGACACATAATCCGTCGAATCCCAGGTATTCAGCATAGAATCCTTTACCATACTTTGATTAAACCGGAAAATAAGATTACCCAATACAGGCACTTCTTCCCTGGCATTAGTATAAGAAAGGCTTACGGTATTTTTATTACAGGCCAGAAAAAAAATCATTCCGGCAATCAGCGGAATAAAATTGGATTTGATACGCATAAAAGTTTTAGTTAGCGGTCAGTTTATAAAACAGAAGATAAAGAAATTAGGTGAATCAAAAAATTTGAGAATGGTTCCCCGATACGCAGATAACCTGTTTCTAAAAACCAAAAACAGTTTCTTTGAAACCAAATAAGTTAAGGAGGTATGTCTTTTGGTGGCCGGGAAAGGTCTGCGATTTCCATAAATAGACCGTGAGCAATTTGAATATTAAATTAACACAGAAATGAATCTGTTGACTTATTCAAGTAGATAAATATTTGTTAAGTGCATCTTTCGTGGTATGCCATACTTCTAAAGTATGGCATACCTTCAAGGCATGGAATTTTTTGATAACAAATTATACCATATATATAACCGGGGCAACAACAGCCAACCCATTTTTTTTAAACCTGATAATTATCTTTATTTCCTTGAGAAAGTAAGAAAGTTTATTTTGCCTCACTGTAATATCCTGGCATATTGCCTGATGCCTAATCATTTTCACTTTCTTATTTCTGCGGACAATCGAACGGTCGTCACAAAATTGATAGCAAATCAAAACCGGAATATATTGTCAGAAGGGATCCGTAATCTGTTACACACCTACACTAAAGCCATTAATAAACAAAATAACAGTACGGGTTCATTATTTCAACAAAACACTAAAGCCAAATGCTTGTCAGAAGGCAGCAGTTCTTACGAATATATATGCATGAATTACATTCATCAAAACCCGATGAAAGCAAACTTGGTTGAAAAAATGGAAGACTGGGATTACTCTTCATTCAAAGATTATTGCGATCTCAGAAACGGGACTTTATGTAATAAGAATTTAGCTGCTCAATTGCTGGATATAAACATGAAAACATTTTATGATGATTCATATCGCCTGATTGATGAAACCGACATAAATATTCTTTACTAATCAAGGACTAATCAAGGAATGCCATACCCCGGAGGTATGGCATTCCTTCCACATAGAATTATTAATGAAGACGAAATGAAAAATATTTTTTGAGATCCGGGAATACCCGGTTTTAAACTGTTACATTACTCTTAAGGTAAGGGGTGTCACGGCTTGAAGCCCGCCACCCCAATAACTATAATGAAACTCAAAATTACCAGACACCACCTTCTGAAATTCTTCAAAAAACTTGGGGCAAGTATAATCGTTTTAATTGTTCTGTTTCTTTTACTCAACCTGGTTTTCCCCTTACCTGATAAAATTGAATATTCCACAATAGTCACTGATAATAAAGGAGAGCTTATAAATGCTTATCTCACCAGTGATGATAAATGGAGAATGAAAACAGAACTGGAGGAAATATCGCCTTTGCTCCGGAAAACGATCATTGCCAAAGAAGATAAATATTTTTATGCTCACCCTGGCATAAATCCCCTGGCAGTTGCAAGGGCATTTTTTAAAAATACATTGCGAATGAAGCGAACGTCAGGAGCCAGCACTATTACCATGCAGGTGGCCAGGGCCATGCAACCATCAAAAAGAAACTGGCTGGCGAAGATGAGGGAGGGTTTTCGTGCCTTTCAACTGGAATGGAAATATAGCAAGGATGAGATATTGCAACTTTATGTAAACCTTGTTCCCTACGGCGGAAATATAGAAGGTGTAAAAGCAGCGGCTTTTATATACTTTAAAAAGAACCCCGATCATTTAAGTTTAGCGGAAATAACAGCTCTAAGCATTATCCCCAACCGACCTTCTTCATTAGTGATCGGGAAAAATAATGACCGTATAGTTATTGAAAGAAACAGGTGGCTTCAACGCTTTGCTGATGATAAGGTTTTTACTAAAAATGAAATAGAAGATGCCATGGCTGAACCTTTAATTGCGTCGAGAGAAAAAATCCCTCACTTTATTCCGCATCTCGCCTATAAACTTAAGAAGCAAGGCAATCATCTTATAAATACAACGATTGATCTCAACATGCAATTAAAAACAGAAAAAATTGTTGCAGATTATATAAGAGCCCAACGCCTGCGAAATATAAAAAACGCTGCTGTTGTCATTATTGATAATAAAACCCGACGGGTTATTACATACCTGGGTTCTTCCAACTTCAACGACACAACGGACGGTGGGCAGGTAAACGGCGCCCATGCTGTACGCCAACCAGGGAGCACATTGAAACCCTTGCTATATGCCATGTGTTTTGATGAAGGCTTGTTAACACCAAAAACAATTTTAACGGATGTCGCTGTTAATTACGATGGCTATTCACCAGAGAATTACGACAAGAAATATAATGGATATGTAACTGTTGAATATGC
The DNA here is from genome assembly GCA_051306075.1 of Chitinophagaceae bacterium. Lineage (GTDB taxonomy): Bacteria > Bacteroidota > Bacteroidia > Chitinophagales > Chitinophagaceae > Terrimonas_B. Next base: position 2,447 of record JBPPMM010000260.1, on the reverse strand, counting down.
ATTGGAGCATTCATTGAATATTCCGGCTGTAAAAAGTTTGCGAAACCTTGGTGCTGAAAAATTTATCCGCAACCTGTCTGATTGCCAATTTCTCCAGGTTCAAAAAGATCAGCGAAAGTTGGGTCTGTCTATGATTCTGGGTGGTTGTGGCACTACACTTGAAGAACTAACAGGATTGTTTGCTGCTTTTGCAAATAATGGAGTTTATAGTGCACCCGCATATTTACAAACAGATAGTTCTTTTCAAAAAACTACGGTGGTTAGTCCCGCGGCTGCGTATATGGTCAATGAGATTTTGTCGAAGGTGAACCGGCCCGACTTTCCTTTAAACTGGTCGGCAACTGAACGGATGCCAAAAATTGCATGGAAGACCGGTACCAGCTATGGCCGCAGGGATGCCTGGAGCATTGGCTATAATAAAAATTATACAGTGGGCATTTGGGCTGGAAATTTTTCAGGTGCAGGTGCTGCCGATCTGAGCGGCGCTAATATTGCTACTCCGTTATTATTTAAAATTTTTAATACTATTGACTACGATAATGATAAGGAATGGTTCAGTAAACCCAATGATTGTGATATGCGGCAAGTATGCAGTGAAACTGGATTGGCTCCTTCAGACCATTGTCATAACCTGGTATCAGATTATTTCATTCCACTGATTTCTTCAACCAGGGTTTGCGACAACCGGAAGGAGGTACTGGTAAGCCCTGATGAAAAATTAGCTTATTGTAATAACTGTGCCCCGGAAAGCGGTTATAAGAAAAAGGAATTTACATGGATAGAACCTGATATGAAAGCCTGGATGGACCAGGCAGGAATTGCTTACCAGAAAATACCGGAACATAACCCGGAATGTGAACTGATCTTTAAAGGAAGTGCCCCGGCAATTATATCGCCGTCAAACGGCACCGAATATTTTATGAGTACTACGGACCGGGAACCTTTACAATTGGTATGCAAAACAGCTAATGATGTAAGTAAAGTGTATTGGTATATCAACAATAAATTTTATAAGAGCAGTAACGCCGGGGAAAAACAATTTTTTATGCCGGAAGAAGGTCTGGTAAAAATTTCCTGTACGGATGATAAAGGCAGAAACAGGGATATAAAGATCATGGTGAAATATGTAAATCTTTGATAGTAAATATTTTTACTTTTTTGATAGTATCACCTACCCTTTTTTTCTTTGCCTAAATTTTTCCCGCAGCCTCTTCTCCCGTATTAATAGCTCCTTCCATAAATCCCTGCCAGTCCGCCAGGTGTTCCCCTGCAAAATGAGTATGAATATGCGAACGCTTTAAAACCGGCATCACACGAAACCATTGCCCCTTACCATATAAAGCGTATGCGCCATGGGAAAATTCATCATTGCCCCAATAATAATTAGCCTGCTTTTCCAGTAAACTTTTTACATCACCAAAATAGGGTTGCAAAGTCTGTTGTATCATATTCGCCTTCCATTCGTCAGATTGATTGGCCACCACCGCAGCTTTCTCTCCTATTGTATAGGATATTAATACTCCCTTTTTTGAATTCTGATTTTTTGTAGCATGGTAAAAATAGTGGGAAGATTGATCCGTTATCAAATCAAAATTTTCGTCTTTCCAAAACCGCTCTTTAAATAACAAGGGATTCTTATTGATCCTCGCATATTGTAATTCGTTCATAGCATTCACCTGGTCTGCCGGTAAACCAGGTTCCCATTTTATATTCTTTGCTGCAAATGTGGGCACCGTACAAATTATTTTATCGCCGGAGAAAGACTGACCGTTATCGCAAAATACTTTCACAGCACCTTTTGTATTTTGTACAATACGCTGCACCCGGTGTTCCAATTTTATTTTATCATGTCCTATCTTCTCTGCAATCCTTTTCGCCAGCATATTATTACCGCCATTTATTTTAAGATCCATTTCATTCTTCTCACTGCTTTCGGCATATTCTGCCAGTGCAGCAAAGGCAGAAACACTGCGGATCGTTTCACCAAAGTCAGTACTATCCAGCAATTCCCTGAGATCCAGATCTCTTCCGGCACAACCATTGTTGACCAGGAAACGCCACCAATCCATTTTATCCAATTTGATTTTATCGGCTTGGGGCATGTCTTCATATCCATCAATTATCAATTGAAATTTCTTTTTCCAATCAGCGCTGTAATCCCATTCTTTTGCTTTATGATATTGCCCTTTAAAAATAAGATGTGTCTCAAATTGGTTGTTCTTCAATTCAAGCCCAAACTCGCTACAAAGATTTTGTAAACGGATATGAGAATTACCTACCCATTCTGCACCTAATTCAATCACCAAATTTTCTTGCGTATCCATGCTGTGAGAAAAAACCCGGCCACTGATGCGGTTGCGGGCTTCCAGTATCAAAAAATCAATTTTCTTATTCTGCAAATAATTAGCAGCCGCCAGCCCGGCAAAGCCTGCACCAATTATTATAAC
>JBPPMM010000184.1:0-2145 GCA_051306075.1 Chitinophagaceae bacterium | reverse complement strand
GGTTTGTTGAACCATTTATCAGACATTGATAAGATGATTGAAATCCATTATGCTAAAATATCATGTCCGCAAAAATCCTGATTGTAGAAGACGAACCTCTCATTTGTGAAGATCTGGCATTTATTCTGACTAAAGAAGGGTATCAAATTATTGGGCAGGCATATGATGGACTTTCGGCCTTGGATATAATTCATAACAGTCAACCTGAAATTGTTTTGCTGGATATTGCCTTAAATCATCAAATTTCCGGTCTGGATGTTGCTAAAATTATTAATGATAAATACAAACTTCCATTCATCTTTATTACATCGTTTTCCGACAAACACACCCTGAATGAGGCAAAAAGTCTTTTACCGGAAGGTTATATAGTTAAACCATTTAGAAAAAAAGACATTCTGGCAACATTGGAGATAGTTTCGCATCGTATAAACCTTAAAAAACAACAGTCAAGATATCTGCATATTTTTGAAATCAACAAAACAATTTTTAATGAACTTACCCTCAAGGAATACGATATTATAATAGATATCGCCGAAGGTTTGAGCAATGACCAAATCAGTGAAAAGCATTTTATTTCATTGAATACGGTTAAAACCCATGTGAAACGAATTTTTGCAAAATTAGATATTGTGAACCGGGGACAAATAGCTTCCCGTCTGTACAGAAGTTAAAAGAAGATTCTTTGCGGTGAAAAATTAATATAATCACCGCATATTTGCGGTAAATAACCTGGTTGAAAAGGCATTTTGCAACAAACAGGTGAAGGAGGACGAAACGCTAACTATAATTTGGTTAACTTTAAGATAGAATAACCATTGTCTCTCCCAATTTACTAACCACCCCGAAACACCACATTTAATTTTTCCCAACCGCCCAATAACAAGTATGACATTTCGACTACATACTGTCTTAGGTAATGTGTGAATGATGTAATATAATTCTAAAATTATGTTAGGCTTGTTGGTAGAAAGTAAGTCAATTTTGTCTTTAACACATTCAGTTACACTTAAAGGCTTAAAAGATGTCTACTACCGTTAATGCAACAAAGAAAAGGTCATCAAAAGGTGATTCTCCCAATGCAAGTAATACCATGAAAGGATTGGTGTATAATGGACCGGGTAAAATAGAATGGAAAGATGTTCCTAAGCCTGGTATTGATCAACCTACGGACGCACTGGTAAAAATCACAAAGACTACCATCTGTGGTACAGATTTGGGTATTCTGCATGGCAAAACCCCTTCAGTAAAACCGGGTACTACGCTAGGTCATGAAGGTATAGGTGTAATAGAAGAAGTAGGCAAATCAGTCCGAAACTTTAAGAAAGGAGATCATGTCATCATTTCTTGTATCACGGCAGACGGTTCTTGCGAGTATTGTAAGAAACAAATGTACGGACATTGCGAAGATGGTGGCTGGATTTTAGGTCATCTTATAAATGGGACGCAGGCCGAATTTGTGCGTATTCCCCATGCTGACAACAGTCTTTATGCGGTTCCTGAAGGAGTTGATGAAAACGCTTTGGTTATGTTAAGTGATATACTTCCAACCGGACATGAAATAGGTGTGATAAATGGCTGTGTGAAACCGGGTGACACTATTGCCATTGTTGGTGCAGGTCCCATTGGTATGTCTGCCTTACTCACTGCGCAATTCTATTCTCCGGCAAAAATATATATGATTGATTTGGACGAAAATCGCTTGAAACTAGCAAAAAAATTAGGAGCGACGCATACCATCAATTCAGGAGCCGAAGATGCCATTAAAAAAATCATGTCAGAAACGAAAGACGGTGTGGATGTAGCCATTGAAGCAGTGGGCTTTCCAGCTACTTTCGATATCTGTCAACATATTGTTCGCCCAGGTGGACACTTAGCAAACGTGGGAGTGCATGGTAAAAGTGTAGACTTACAACTCCAGGATTTATGGATACGGAATATCACCATCACCATGGGCCTCGTCAACACCAACACCACCCCAATGCTGCTTAAAACGGTCATTTCAGGAAAAATAAAACCCGAAACATTAATTACCCACCATTTTAAATTAGATGAAATGCTCAAGGCGTATGAGGTTTTTGGCAATGCATCAAAAGAAAAAGCAATGAAAGTAATATTAACGAGTTAGAATCATCTTTCACCTCCTCC
>JBPPMM010000142.1:0-4386 GCA_051306075.1 Chitinophagaceae bacterium | reverse complement strand
GTGATAATTCTGCATGCTATTTCTAAAATTATATAATAATATAGCCAAATCTCAAATTTATCTTCGTTCTGGATTTTCATAGGATATTGAATTTTTTATTGGGCTGGATTTCTATCCCGGCCCTTTTTAGTCTTTATAGGGCGCAATTAAAGCGGGAATTTTTAGAGTTGACACTTTTATTAGCAGACCAACTGCAAAAGCTAAGGGTTAAAAGGGCTTCAAATTGCTGAATATGAAAGATGTGAAATCAGTTACAAATAGAGAACAAGAATTAATCACCCTTCTAAAAAAGAAGGATGTACAGACGTATAATTATTTATATGATACTTATGCCGGAGCCTTATATGGCGTCGTTTTACAAATAATCAATGACTGTGAAACCGCATCCGGTGTTCTTCAAAAAACCTTTGTTTTTATCTTCCAAAAAATAGACTCATATGAAAAAACAAACGAACGGCTATTTACCATGATGCTAAAATTCGCCCGCAATATGGCTCTCGAAGAATTACGCCACAAAGTTTGTCCAATTGGTGAGAACTGTAAAAATAAGGATCATTATAATACTTCATTTTTAAAAGGAAATATAGAAAAAAACGATTTATGGAAAGGCATCAAAAGTTTAAACCAGGAACAAAAGCGACTTATAAACCTGGCTTATTTTAAAGGATATAGTGCAGATGAGATTTCAGAGATTGAAAAACTGCCGGTTCAGGTTGTAAAAATGATGATCCGAAATGCGTTAAGCGAATTGTCATTTCGTGTACCTAAACCTTCTGACTTTAAAATTCAATCTAAAAGTTAGGTGTGAACAAAGGATTGCATAAATATTTGGATAATCAAGTGTGAGAATGATGTGTTTTATTTCAATAACCGTATAGGGTGTTTATCCAGTGAAGGGTGCGATTTCATCTAACCTGTAACATCAAAACAAATCCAACAAAAATGAACATGCCTCAAATTTCAACTCCCGGCAAAGCAATAGTTGAAGAAGATACACCTATGCATTTTTCTTTGGTTGTTGCCCGTGTTATAAAAAATCCATTGACTAATATTGCTTTATCAGTTGATCTTCTCCAAAATGAAATCAATGACAAAAAACTTCAGGTATACCTGGAAATTATTAAGCAAAACTCAGCAAGAATTTCGGGCATGCTGAATGAGCTATTAAAATTCAACGACTTCAGTATGTTGAAGGCAGAGAAACATTCCATACATGAATTAATTAACGAAGTGCTTAAAATAACTGAAGATGGTATTAAACTTAAAGGGGTTACCGTAGTAAAAAGTTATGAAGCAAAAGATAGATACATTTCATTCAATCATACCCAAATGAAAATGGCCCTAACAAATATTATTGTTAATGCAATAGATGCGATGCCTCCCGATAAAGGGCAATTGAAACTGACTACGAAATCTAAAGATGGCAAATACAGTTTATCAATTGACGATAATGGATGTGGAATAAAAAAAAATAATTTAGAAAATATTTTTAAATCATACTGTACCACTAAACCCGGTGGTTTGGGGCTTGGCCTGGCAGCAACACATGCCATTCTTCAATCCAACAATGTAGAGGTAAGCGTAGAATCTGAAATAGGTAGAGGCACGAGTTTCTCTTTATTATTTCTTTAGAATAATTGATCTCCGCAACCCTAATAGTTGCATAGTGCATATTTCTCGCTGATATGTAAATGGCAGGTTTAAAAAAGTATCTTTCTCCTGCATTTCTCCATCTAAGCCTAGGCCTACCTTCGCAATTGGTTAAGCTATTTCCCTTTTGGAGCTTTTAATTTCTGACCCATTCCTAACCCAAATTGGTTTTAGATGGATCAAAAAGTGAAGTCATGAAAAAAGCCCTGAAATACTTATTGCTAAGTAACTCCAAGACTTTGTTTAAAAGTCGGAACGACCCCGATTGACAAGTCCTGAAATATCGATACAGGGTTAAAAAATAAAAAAAGACTATTGAAAAAAATCAAGAGTCTTTTGTTTAAGTCGGGACGACTGGACAAATGTCGAACCATTTCATCAAAGATTTAAAGGCTGTTGACGAGTTTTACAGGCAAATAGGCAGCTTGTAATCTCTCCAAAATCTGCCAAAAATTTATCGGTGCAATTGATAATATAAACTTAAATTAAGATGTATTTGCGCTAAGTATTAATCACACATTTCAATTTGTTTTACACCTTACTTGATTTTTAATTGCTATCTATTCAATAATAAATTTGTAACCCCTACCATGTACGTTAATAAATTTAATGGATTTATCGTCACTTAATTTCTTACGTAATTTAGACACCAATACATCAACATTTCTACTGATTACAACGATACCTTCATCTTCCCAAATTTCTTTCATTAGTTTTTCCCTTTCCACGATTTGATTTATATTTTCTCCAAATATTTTTAGTGCTTTTGTTTCTTTTTCGGAAAGCGTAATACTTTTGTTCTCATTTTTAAGAACATTATTATCTGTATAAAATCTAAAGTTTCCTAATTGTATATAATCATTAGTATCGAAGATTGGTGCTGCCTCTTCTTTTTTCCGAGACTTATTTTTTACATAAAAACCAACCAAACTCAAAGGAATAATCAACAGCAACAACAAAAAGTAATTAAACTTATTTTTCTTCAAAAGATCAATTTCAATAACATAACAACCAACCTCCATCGTACGGCCCCTGCAAGGTGTTAAATCGCCTGTTTGGCTATTTATTTCGAATGCAAAGACAGCTTCATTTTGTTTACAATTCCTCAAAGTCACTATATAATCGTTTGCCAGGGCGTTTTTTTGAAATGTTCGTTGAACTAAATTGATGAGTGTATCTGAAATAAAACCAAAATCATTTTGAAAGGAGATCTGGTATGTATTTTCATTTAATTTCTTAACCGGCAGCACCCGGGATGAAGAATCTTTAGCTGTAAGCAAAAGTTGATGTCCTAAATCACGTAATACAACTTCTAAATGCTTCCCGGGGATTTCATTCTTTTTATTGATAAATGCAACAGCAGAAATCAAAATAGCAATTATCATGATTGAAGATCCGAAAAGAATAAATGGCTTCATGTATGCAAAAATAATTTATTAAAGCCCAGTTTTCGGTCGTTTTACAAACGTTTTACGTATCCTTTACAACTCTTTACTATTAAAAAGCTTTCTGATAGTTGACGCCCGATATCTTTACTTTATTGTTTCACCAAATAATTTATAGCCATGAACTTTTATATCCTTGCTTTTTTGCTCCTTTTCACGGTTTCACAATCAGCTCCGCTTCCCGGTAGTCGGCCAGGCCCAAAAAAAGAGATGGGCGGAACTGCAAAGATCGTTTTTAAATCTACGGATGGCGGACAAACCTGGCAGGACATCAGCAAAGGGCTGCCAGAAAATTTGCGGGAAGATGGTATCCGGGGAGATAGCATCTTTGCAAATGATAAAGGGCTGTTTTTAAAGGTTGGAAACGAACTCTATCACAGTACACCAAATGCCACAGCTCCTTTTTGGACCAAAGAGATTTTCCCTGACGAACATAGCAGCATTGCCCCCAATAAGTCCGGGATATTTGCCAACAATTACTGGGGCGTAATGGTGAAAAAGGCAAACGGAACGAATGTATGGGTGCCGATATTCGACAATTCTTCTGAGCCACGAATACGCAGCGTTTTTGAAACTGCCGGAGGTACAATTTTCATCGGCACCGACAGAGGCCTTTTTAAAACTGATAACAGTGGAAAAAACTGGAAACATGTCTATGCCGGAGGCTGGGCAGGGCATTTGGCAGAGTCGAATGGCGTACTGGTGGCGACCAGTAAGAGAAGTATAATAAGATCGACCGATAATGGCGAAAACTGGGCGCTGGCGATCAGTGAGGACAGTGTGGTTTTCGATGTAAAACAGATCAAAGGCGGATTCGCTGCTATCACTTCCAATTCAGAGGTGAATACCGTGAATACCAGTAGGCTAAGTGCATCCTATGACGGCGGTAAAACCTGGCAGCCCATTGATGCCGGCGACAAAGTTCTTATTGATTCAATAGGGCGGACCTGGGATGATCGCCCTTTTTTGCGAGCCTTCCAGACTTCGATTACCCAAATTGGTGAAAACTTCTTGTGTACTCATCCTCACGGCATTTTCAAATCAGCCGACAAGGGAAAGACATGGAAATTATTACTTCCTTCTGTAGACGGTAAGGTCTTCAATTTATTTGATTCAGGCAACGTGATCTATGCCATACCCAGCAAGGGTGGATGTTGAACATTCAGATCCGTTTGTGGTGCGTGTGGACACGCACCACAAACGGATGAAATGCCTTAACCGGATCCGATTTACCAGGAGATAAATCTATGTTAATTAAACCTACAAAAAATAACAAAAAAGTTATTTATGC
>JBPPMM010000107.1:0-8096 GCA_051306075.1 Chitinophagaceae bacterium | reverse complement strand
TGATGGTGGGCATTGGTATTTTTCTGGGAAAGTATATAAAAAATATCAGTGATTACTTTAAGGGTGGCAGCGGCGTGTCGTGGATTGCAGGTGGTATCAGCAATTTCATGACCAAGTTCAGCACATTTGTTTTTGTAGCCTATGCCGGCATTGCTTACACAGATGGACTGGTAGCTATCACTCTAATATGGTGTACGGTCCTGCCTTCTTTAATTGCAGTTTTTGTTTATGCCAAACGCTGGAAAAGGGCCGGCATTATAAGCCCTGTAGAATTTTTGGAAACAAGGTTCAATGCTCCTATCCGTCAGATATTTTCCTGGAGTGGTGTGTTATTGAAATTGCTGGATGATATGATTAAACTGTATGCTATCGGTATTTTTGTAACAGCAGCTTCGGGCATCCCATTTCAAACTGCTGTTATTTACTGTGGTTTGGTGGTTGCTGTTTATACGGTTATCGGGGGTTTTTTAGCTGTAATAGTTACTGACGTAGTCCAGTTTGTCATTTTATTTTTTTCAACGCTTATTTTGGTACCACTGGCATACAATGCAGCAGGTGGCTTATCCAATATGCGGCAGATTATCCCTGAAAACATGAACTGGTTCAATGGCGAAAGGGGCATGCCTTTCTTTTTGATTGTTTATTATATTACCATCGTTATAAAATACCTGGGCAACTGGACATTTATCCAGCGTTTTTACAGTGCCAAAACGGAAAGTGATGGCAGGAAAATTGGCTGGCTGTCTGCTGTACTTTTTTTAATCTTTCCTGTCATTTTTTTATTTCCACCCATTGCTGCCCGTGTTATCATACCCGATTTGCAAAACCCTGAAATGGCTTATGTGGCATTGTGCTTAAAATTATTACCTGCCGGTATTATGGGTTTAATGATTGCTGCAATGTTTGCGGCTACCATGTCTGTATTAAGTGCCGAGTACAATGTTACAGCCAGTGTTTTAACCCGTGATATTTACCAGCGATTGTTCAGAAAGAATGCCTCACCAAAAGAAACATTATGGGTGGCAAGGATAATGACATTGGTGGTGGGTATTGTTGTTACGGTCGGGGCATTATATGTGGGGAAACTTGGAGGTGCTTTTAAAGTCAATCAATACTTGTCAGGAATATTTTCAATTCCTATGATAATTCCTGTAATAATGGGAGTAATTTTCTGGAAGCCCCAGCCCTGGGGTGCTATAGCCTCTGTGGTATTGGGCATAGCGGTGGGGGCCATACTCAATGCCACACCGGATGTAAGCTGGCAAATGGCAACCCTGATAGAGATTGTTGTTTGCATTGCAGTGTTTATGGGTTCCGGTTTCTTTTTATCGAAAGATGCGGACTATAATAAAAAGGTGGCGGCCTTCTTTAAAAAATTAGCAACACCTGCGCCAAAAGGAGAGGATACCGGGCATGCGTTTATTTCCGGGTTGATGCTGTTGTATGCAGTCGCTTTTTTGGTTACAGGCACTATGTTCATTGTTATGGGAATTCCATCAATGAATATTATGAGTGGAAAACTGGCTATTAGTTCAGGAATTATATGTATGATCGGCGCTTTAGTTTTTTATAGTAAAAGAAAAACGAGTAAGCCGCCCGTTAATTCTTTTAGTTAAACTGCAAAATTGAAAAATGAAAAATTATTTTAATATAAAGTTTACTAACAAATTATTATTACTGTCAGCCTTTGTGCTGTTTAGCAATACTGCTATGTATGCACAAAACATAGATACATCAGCAAACAGGGTAACAACTGATTTGAAAATATCTCTGAACCGTATTGGCACCATAAAGCCACGAAGTACCCATGAAATTGAATCATCTAACTGGATACTTGGTTGCGAAACATTGGACCGTGAAATGACGGACTATCAGCAGTATAAAGATTTCATAGCTCCTTTAGGCATTAAACGGTTGCGGATGCAGGCGGGTTGGGCAAAAACAGAAAAGATTAAAGGTGTTTACGATTGGGCCTGGTTGGATGCGATTATTAACGATGCAGCACAACAGGGATTTCAACCCTGGCTGGAAACTTCTTATGGCAACCCGATCTATAAAGGCGGTGGTGGTATTAATTTAAGTGCCGGCATACCAACATCTGAAGAAGCATTGAAGGCCTGGGATAAATGGGTGGAAGCCTTAGTAAAAAGATATAAAAACAAAGTGAAAGATTGGGAAGTTTGGAATGAGCCCAACTTTGGCGACAATGAAATTAATCTGCCTGAAAAGGTAGCGGAATTAAATATCCGAACAGCAGAAATTATAAATCGTATTCAACCCAATGCCATTATATCCGGGCTATCAATGGGTCATATTGATTTGCATTATGCGGATGCGTTTTTTAAAACGATACATAAAAAAGGCAGGATGCACTTGTTTGATAACATGACCTATCATGATTATGTATATAATCCCGATGCCAATTATGGCCGTGTGGCTGAACTGAGAAAAGTACTGGATAAATATTCCACCAAAGTAAAATTGCGGCAGGGCGAAAACGGTTCTCCTTCGTTTGGTGGTTCGGGCAGGGGTGCTTTGGGTGATTACAACTGGAGTGAGCTAACACAAGCCAAATGGAATACGCGGAGAATGTTAGGCGATTTGGGCCATGATATTGAAAGCAGCATCCTAGGTATTATTGACATGAATTATCCCTCTGCCGGCAGCCCCATTCAAAAGCTAAATGTGAAAGGATTGATTGAATCCGATTCGACAAAAAGGGCTATCCGCCCCAAGATGGCTTATTATGCGATGCAGAACGTGGCTTCCATTTTTGATAATTCATTGCAACGTATAAAGACATTGCATTTTACTTTTAATACCAAAGCAAAAATGCCGGCAGCTGAGGTAAGGTATAATACCGGCACCGACAGGAGTTTTGCCGTGTATGGATACGAAAATAAAAAAACGAAGAAGCAGGTATTTACCATTTGGGTGGATGAATACATACCCACTGATAACAACGCTACAAAGAATATTACGTTTACCGTTGTAAATGGAAATTTTGAACAGCCGGTATTTGTTGATATTCTTACCGGCGCTGTGTATGAAATACCTGCTGCCAATTGGAGCAAAGAAGGCAATAAATTCGTTTTTAAAAATATACCTGCTTATGATGCACCGGTTTTAATTGTCGATAAGAGTTTGATTTCAATTAAATAATAATAATGCAATTCAATACAGGCGATAATTTTTTATTTTATAATAATACAGGCAAACAGCTTTACCATGAAGTGGCAAAAAAATTGCCTATTATTGACCCCCATAATCATGTGGACACAGCTTCGCTGGCAACAAACCATCGGTTTGAGAACCTATATCAACTTTGGATAAAACCAGATCTGTATAAAAGCAGGGCCATGCGTAATTGTGGCATACCTGAAGAACTGATTAGCGGTAATGCTCCCGATTTTGAAAAATATATGGCATGGGCAAAATGCCTTTCATTAACTGCCGGTAACCCATTGTTTCACTGGAGTAGCATGGAACTGAAAGAACTGTTTGGTGTAAATGAAATGCTAACGACGGAGAATGCACAAACAATTTGGAATGCCGCCAACAAACTGCTTGCAACTGAAGAATACTTCGCAAGAAATATTTTAAAACGCTTTGGGGTCGAAATGCTTTGCACCTCGGATGACTTATTGGATACCCTGGAGCATCATACAGCATTGGCGGCAACAGACCAAACGCTTACTTGTTTACCTTCATTGCGAAGTGATAGCATTATCTCTTTTAATCAACTGTCTTTTTATAGTTGGTTGGATAAACTACAAACAATAACTGATATAAAAGTAACTGGCCTGGACGCTTACAAGGCAGCAATAAATAAAAGGCTTGATTTTTTTGATGCTGCAGGTTGTTTATTGAGCGACCATGCCTTTGATACTGGTTTTACATTCAAGCCCACTGATATTTCAACAGCCAATAAAATGTTTGAGAAAGTTTTGGGCAAAGAAAATCTAAGTAGTGAAGAATTAATTAATCTGCAATCACACTTGCTGCACTCTCTGGGAACGGAGTATGCAAAACGAAAATGGAAGATGCAGTTACATATTGGCGCCTATCGCTACACTAGTACGATACTACGTCAAAAATCAGGTCCCGCTGGTGGTTATTCCTGTATTGGTAATTCTACCGATGTGCAATCGCTTTGCACTTTTCTTGACCAATTAGATATTGCAGGTGGTTTGCCCAAAACTATTTTATATACACTGAACCCGGTAGACAATGAGATGTTCGCTACCATTACTGGATCTTTTGCAGAGGATGGTGTACAAGGAAAGATTCAATACGGACCGGCCTGGTGGTTCAACGACCATTACGAAGGCATCACCCGGCAATTAAATGCATTGAGCAGTTATGGCTTGTTGGGTGTCTCCATCGGTATGACTACTGATTCAAGGAGCCTCTTGTCTTTTCTTCGTCATGATTACTACCGCCGCATATTGTGCAACCTCGTAGGTTCGTGGGCAGAAGAAGGTAAACTACCAAACGATTGGAATTTTCTTTCCACTTTGATAAAAAATATTTCTTATTACAATATTAAAAACTGGATAAAAAAATAATCAATGAGTAATACGAAAAAAGTAGCAGTAGTTACTGGGGCCGGCGGGACGCTTTGTTCCGAAATGGCCAGGAACTTGGCAATACAGGGATATTCAGTTGCTTTGTTGGGAAGGAGTTTAGATAAATTAAAAATTGTAGAAGAAGAAATTAAATTGGCCGGGGGCATTTCTATTTCAGTAAGTGCCGATGTGGCTGATGAAGTTTCGGTAAAAGCTGCAAGAGATACCATTGAAAAAGAATTGGGCTTGTGTACCCTTTTAATCAATGGAGCCGGCGGCAACCAGAATGATGCATTGACCAACATTACAGAATTTGATGAAAGGGAACTGCTCGACGATGGTTCGGTAAAAGGGTTTTTCAATTTAAAAATGGATGTGTTCAGAAGTGTGATAGAGATTAATACCATGGGCAGTGTTATTCCCTGTTTTGTATTTGGGAAGGATATGGCAAAACAAAAGCAGGGCAGCATCATCAACTTTGCATCCATGACTAGTTTCCGTTCCATTTCAAAAGTGGGGGCCTATACCATTGCCAAAGGCGGCATTGTGAATTTCACCCATTGGCTGGCCGCTTATTTAGCACCTGCTAACATCCGTGTTAATGCCATTGCACCCGGTTTCTTTTTAAATGACCGTAGCCGGAAAATTATGTTCAATGAAGATGGCAGCCACACGGCCCGTGCCATAGCTGTATTAGGGCATACGCCTATGAAACGTTTTGGCGAAGCACCGGAATTAATTGGCTGTATGAACTGGCTGATTAATGACGACACAGCAGGTTTTGTAACCGGCCAAACCATATCGGTGGATGGCGGGTTTTTGTCCAGTGCAGGTGTTTAAATATTCATTCAAAATAAAATTATTAATTAATAAAAATTAAAAATCATGAATACTGAAAAGATCAATAAAATAACCAATAACGCTAACGGTTCTCAACAGTTCAGAAAAGAAGTGGGTATGATGAACCTTGAAGCGTTGATTGCTGAAAGAGAAACCATTTCTACCAGACCTTTTCCTATTGCTGACAATGAACTGCTATCAAGATTTGAACAATTGTACACCGGTGCAGTAAATGATGTACTGCGGGAGTTTTGTTTGTTGAGCCAGGCTTTGCCTAACAGGATAATCCCTTTACGGGAATACAGGACGGTTGCAGGTTTTGCCTTTACGGTAAAAAGTGCACCCAATGCAAAAGTCACCGGTGAGATGGAATTTCGTTCCCAAATGCTGGATGCCATGCTGGAAAATAGTTTCATTGTTTGGGATACCAGTAAAGACGAACAGGCTACATTATGGGGTGGCGTAATGACTGCAACGGCAAAAGGAAAAGGTTTAAAAGCTGCCTGTATTGATGGTGGTATCAGGGATACCCATCAAATATTAGAAGCTGAATTTCCGGTGTTTTATAAATACCGCATATCCAACGGAAGTTTGGGAAGGTGCCTGATTACGCATTACCAAACCGTATTGCAGATTGATGATGTAACAATCAAACCAGGCGATGTGGTTTTGGGTGATATTGATGGCGTACTCATTGTTCCCCGTGATATTGCCTATGATGTTTTAATTCGTGCCGAAGAAATTAAAGAGAATGAAAAGAAGATTTTCGGTTGGGTTAAAGAAGGACAATCAGCACATGAAATAACTGAAAAGGGCGGTTACTTTTAAGTAATATAGAGATCTGACAAAATGAAATTAAGCTTTCTATTTTTTGGTAATAAGCCTGATGAAAAATGGCAACTTACTAAGCAGATGGGTATTGACTATGCCATTGCTAAATTAGCACCTGAGCTAACGGGTGAAAAATCAATTGATGATTATGATTCGTTTGCCCGTTCAAAAGAAATTTATGAAGCCAACGGTTTTACCCTCTATGGCCTGGAAGGCGACCAGTTGGATATGACAAGAATAAAATTGGGACTTGAAGGAAAAGAGAAAGACATAGCAAAATATTGTGCCATGCTGGAGAATATGGGTAAGCTAAGTGTAAAACTGCTGTGTTACAATTTTATGTATACCGGTTGGTATCGTACACATAAAGCACTGCCCGAAAGAGCCGGTGCATTAGTCAGTGGCTTTAATTATGAAGCAGCGTTGAAAGAACCCTTGAATAAATATGCACCCATAAGCGAAAACCAGCTTTGGGAAAACTATCAATGGTTTATCGAACAGGTAATACCGGTTGCAGAAGCAAATGGCGTAAAGATGGCGTTGCATCCCGATGACCCGCCGGTAAGTCCTTTGCACGGCATTGCAAGAGTACTCACATCGGCAGCTGCTATCCGAAAAGCATTGTCTTTTTCCGACAGCCCTTCTCATGGCCTGACTTTTTGCCAGGGTACTTACACTACTATGGGAGAGGATGTGGAAGCATTGATATATGAACTCAGCAGCAGGATTCATTTTGTCCATATCCGTGATGTGGTAGGCACACCTGATAATTTCCGGGAAACGTTTCATGATAATGGTCCCACCGATATGTTCCGTATGATGAAAGCATACAAAAATATCGGGTTTACAGGTCCGCTACGTTCAGACCATGTGCCTACTATGTATGGCGAAAGCAATGAACAGGTAGGGTATGAAATGAAAGGCAATTTGTTTGGTATAGGATATATCAAAGGATTGATGGATGGCTTAAAATAGCACTTAAAAAATAACACTGGATTTATAAACTTTTTTTTCACTTTTAAAAAATATGGGTGACCCAATATTAAAATATTTAATGCAGTGAAAATTTTTTATACAAAATATTTCAACCTTTAGAAGCATGATTTTTTTTATCCCGGAATATCTGCTGCAAATTCCGATAATAAAAGAAATGGATTTAAACGCTTTCGTGGTACTGTAACTGCTGCTCCGCAAGTACAACTGGCAACGCTGAAACGGATTCTGTTTGAATGGCCTGCATTTCTTATTGCTGCCACAAGTTATCAGGACCATGTTCCTGCGATTATAAAGTTTCCTTCACTAAAGCCGCAAACGGATAATTTTTATTTCAGGATTACTTCAGCCACTGATATTCGGGAAGAGATAACCCAGTCGGTTTTTTATCAGAAAATAAAGAAGAAATTGCGTTGCTTGAAATAAAGTAAACAACAAGTGGATAAATGAAATTGCCCGGCAAAGGATCGGCCTATTAATGGTATATGAATTTTTTTTATAATTGAGCCTTAGCCTCAATCCTAAAAAAAGCTCAATTTTCATTTCCCCACAATTTCGTTCCATCCCCTTTTGATTTCTCCAGGCATCACGCCATTTGTGGATATCAACAGGATTGATCAATGGCATTGGTTCCCTTTCTTTTTTTGGTTTGATAGCCGCTGCCCTGTCAGCCTGTGAATGATACCAATAGGCCACACTTCGAAGGTCAAGTATCAATACATTGTTGTGACCATGCTCAATGGTAAATTTTAAAAACTTATCGAAGTAAATGGGATTAACGATATTAAAACGGTACACATGCGTTCGGCCCAGCCAGCCATTGCTTGTATAAGCCAGGTCGGTGGTGTTTACCCGGGGATATCC
>JBPPMM010000049.1:0-11395 GCA_051306075.1 Chitinophagaceae bacterium | reverse complement strand
CGCAATTTGTTATAGATGGCCTGTCCCTGCGGACCAAATGATGCATCTTCATGCAGGGCATAATGCGTCATTACAATCACTTTCCTGGTAGGATTATTTTCAACCAGTTCTTCTGCCCAATCTAAAGGACCACCGGGAGCAGTAAATTGGGAAGACAGATCATACTCCAATGATATAACTAAAAAATCAATACCACTTGCGCTGAATAGCTGGTAATGATTATCATTATTAGAGCCATAATGCCCGCCATAATAGCTTCTGCCTGCAAAATGGCTGCTTCCATAATATTGGTTATAATAAGTAGTAGTACCATTAACATCACCAAAAGGGGACTGTTCATGATTACCCACACAAATGCCAAATGGAATTCCTTGTGGTAAACCTGTTTGTATTGGACTTTCGATTACTGATATCGCCGTTTGTGCCCTTTGCCATTCTATTTCTTTATTAGCTACCGGAGGGTTATCGCCATTTTGTACGCAATCACCTAGCTGACCCACATAAACTATGTTCATAGATTCCCGGTTGTCAGCAATCCAATTAGTTTGAGCAGTAAACATGGCAATATTACCTCCATGATTGCCCTGAGGCTCCTCAGTATAAAATTGCGTATCCGGCAACATGACGATAGTAAACTTTTTTGAGGTGCTGGTATTCTTTATTCTTCCGGAATATTTAATCTTTAAAGCATCCCCATCCGGGTCACTGACCGTTGCGCACAGGCCGGGGCTTGCTGAAACTGAGCCACTTTGATCGGCCGGAAGAGGATTTATAGGCAGGGCAGGCGCCTGGCAAAAACCCGTAAATGCAATTATTGAATAAGTAAGAAAAAAAACCAGAAATAGTCGCATGGATACCATTTAAAATGAAAAGAAATGGATTCAAAGGAAATTTCGAAACGGTTTCTTAGAATTTGAAGATCGAAAGTAGAATTGTTCAGGATATAAGAGAAAGCCTGTTGCAGATCGGGTACTAAGATAATAATTATTTGCAGTAAAGAAAATCCCGGAAAAAATTAAAAGTCATTGAAAGGAAAATGCAGAGACCGCATTTCATCTAACTTTTAGCAAGGTTGAAATTAAACATAAGAAGAGTAGTCATTATTAAGAAAATTTTTCCCCACCCAAATTTTAAAATCTGGCAGAAGTATCTTATTTATTGGTACTTATATAAATTCAATCCTGTTGATCTTTTAATTTAGAATTTTGAATTAAAAAAGAGCGGTCTTCTTTGCCGGGGATGCTGTAACTTTAGTAAAAGCAACTAACGAGGAAATACTTTTTCTTTTTTTTTAACCAGGAGCCAAAGAAGTAGTTTTTTAATTGCGGATTTGTTTCAACTAAATTATCAGAAAATGGAAACCAACATGCATCCGGTAACAGAAAGTAAAACACGGAATCATTCTGAAAAAAGAAAGGATGAAAACATAAAAGTTGTTGCCGCTCACTATCTCAATGATTTTTCAGTTGCAGTCACTTTTTCCTGTGGCAGCACCCAATTAATAAATTTTCTTCCTCTTTTTGAGAAACATGTGGAGGGAGATAACCTGAAATATTTTTCACCAGAGCGTTTTAAGCAATTCATTGTGAAAGATGGAAATATTTCCTGGGGAAAGAATCAGGATATTATTTTTCCTGTGTCTCTTTTCTTTAAGGTTGAAGCCTTGCAGGCTAAAGCACCTGAAGAAATACTTTATATTACCTGATCTCATATTCTCTTTAATACTTCTTCTATAATTTCATTGTGCGATTCCAAAATAATCTTGGAATCCTCTCCCATTTATATCCGGCAATGGATGTACAAAACAGATCAGGACAATATCCAAATGCTTAATTGCGTTTTAGAATGGATTCTACAACGAATTAGAAGCAAATACAACATTGATTAGTCGGCCGGTTCAATCAATAAGAGAATAGGAATTAACGATCCATTATTTGTATTAACACTTGTTAATAAGTAACTTTAGGTTGGAACTATCATGATAACATATATTTGAAACGAGAGGGTAAAGCTTCTGAAAATGGTCAGGAGACGCAAAAGCACCCGGTACCTACCCTACGCCGGTTTTGATATACAAAATAAAATAATCCGCATTGACTGACACAATTATTAACCTCGAAACCGTTAATCCAATTGAGTTTTTCGGAGTGAATAACGGCAAATTAGACATCCTCAAAAAAAAATTTCCCCTTCTAAAAATTCTTTCCCGCGGTAAGCAAATTAAATTAAGTGGTGCTCCGGAACAAGTAGAAAGCGCCAGGGAAAAAATTTCACTGATCATCTCTTACCTGGAAAGAAATGGCCACATGAGCCAGAATTATTTTGAACAGGTTGTTGGCGGCGATGACGCAGAGACCATTGATCATTTTACGGAACGAAATCCCAATGAAGTTTTGGTATTTGGACCCAATGGCAAATCAGTTCGGGCCAGGACAGCCAACCAAAAAAGAATGGTACAAGAAGCCGAAAAGAATGACATTCTATTTGCAATAGGGCCGGCGGGTACGGGTAAAACCTATACGGCTGTAGCCCTGGCTGTAAGGGCATTAAAAAATAAACAGGTAAAAAAGATTATTCTAACCAGACCTGCTGTGGAGGCCGGTGAGAGCCTTGGTTTCCTGCCTGGTGATCTTAAAGAAAAAATTGATCCTTACCTGAGACCCTTGTATGATGCGCTTGATGATATGATCCCGGCAGATAAGCTGGGTTATTATATGACAACAAGAACTATTGAGATCGCCCCTCTTGCCTACATGCGGGGACGTACACTAGATAATGCATTTATTATTTTGGATGAGGCGCAGAATGCCACAGATCTCCAATTAAAAATGTTTCTGACCCGCATCGGTGCAAATGCTAAAGCAATTATAACTGGTGATATAACACAGGTTGACCTTCCACGTCACCAGCGCAGTGGATTGATAACTGCTGTCCGCATATTGCAAAACATTGAAGGTATCGCTCATATTGAATTGGATGAAGAAGATGTGGTTCGCCACCGGTTGGTAAAGCAAATCTTAAGGGCTTATACAAAGGAACATGAAAAAGAAAATCCGGAGGAAGTATCGGCGCATCGTTCCCTGGGAATAATAAAGAAAAACCAGGAGAAAGAAAAGGAATAACAAGACAGGATATTTTATTTTAATAACATTATAAGTTTCATTGCCGCAAGGAATGAAACTTTTTTTATGGAAAGTTGATCCCGTCAATATTTATTTAATAACTACATTTACGCATGCAAAAATTTGTTGGTTGTTATTTATTTATGCTTTTATGTTTAACAGCCTGCGATAGTGATAGCAGGCACAGGACTTCCACCACTTCAGACAGTGATATAGATGCTGCCCGTAATTTTATCCAGGCTGCGCTGGTGGGAGATTTTGAAAAAGCAAAAAACTTTATGGTAAATGATTCGATGAACCACGAAGATATGAATGCCATTGAAAGATTAAACGAAAGACTAACACCCGAAGAAAAGCAAAAATACCAGGAAGCTTCTATTCGCATACATCAAAACAGGAAGGTGAATGACTCAACCAGCATTATTTATTATTCCAATTCTTTCAAGAATAAAATTGATTCGCTGAAAGTGATTAAAGCCGACGGGGAATGGATGGTAGATTTTAAATATATTTTTCACAAGAAAGATAGTTTGCCATGATCAGGAATTTGATGTTGATCGGTTTGGGAGGTGGCCTGGGAAGTATAGCCCGTTACCTTTGCCAGAAATGGTTTATGAATTTTCATCCGCATGCATATCCCTGGGGCACTTTCGCTGTGAATGTGACAGGGTGTTTCCTGATTGGGATTTTCTGGGGTATCTCCTTCAGGTCATTTGAAGGCAATGAAAGCTGGAAATTATTTTTGATGACCGGAATCTGTGGGGGATTCACCACCTTTTCCGCTTTTACATTAGAAGGCATCGGATTGATAAAAGAAGAAAGGGCCGGTACCTTTTTATTATATATAGGGGGAAGTGTTTTGATAGGATTACTGGCAACTTATGCGGGAATGAAAATTTCCCGGGGTTAAATATGATAATCAATCTTTCAAAATCTTAAATTATTTACATGATAACGGTCAATCATCCCTGGCATGGCGCCCACTATGGAGAAAATGTTCCTCAAAAAGTAAATGCCCTGATAGAAATACCGCAAGGCTCAAGAGCGAAATATGAAGTGGATAAACCAACAGGATTACTAAAACTGGACAGGGTTATTTACTCCTCGTTTCATTACCCAGTAAATTATGGATTCATTCCTCAAACACTGGGACAGGACAATGACCCGCTGGATATACTGGTCCTTTGTTCCCAGTCTATTCAATCCCTTTGCCTGGTAGAAGCCAACGTGATTGGTAACATGCAAATGATTGACAATGGTGAAGTGGATGATAAGATCATTGCTGTGGCCGCTAAAGATCCTTCCGTTAACCATTACCATAATATCGAAGATCTTCCCGATCATTTCCTGTTAGAGTTAAGAAATTTCTTTGAGCAATACAAAGTACTGGAAAATAAAAAAGTGGAAATTGATAATTACCAGGACAAATACACAGCCTGCAAAATCATTGAAGCAGCGATTGCTTTCTATAAGGAAACATTCAAACATTCATAGTGAACCCGCTTCAAAAAAATACTATGACATCCCAATTGGTGATCATTATCCTCCTCATAGGGCTTTTTGCCGGTATACTCAGCGGCCTCGTTGGAGTTGGAGGCGGTCTTATTATCGTGCCGGCTCTGATCTTTTTCCTGGGTTTCAATCAACACCAGGCGCAAGGCACATCACTGGGTTTATTGCTGCTTCCGGTAGGCATCCTGGCTGTCATTAATTATTATAATAAAGGCAACGTAGATATTAGAGTGGTAGCGTTCATGAGCGTTGCTTTTATTATTGGAGGATGGTTGGGAAGTAAACTGGCTCTCAGGTTGCCGGAGGATGCTGTAAAAAAAATATTCGCAATTTTTCTTTTCTATTCCGCATTCAAACTTTTAAAATGGGACAAAGCGATATTTAATTGGGTGAGAGATCTTTTCAAATTACAAGGATAATATACTTCTTGGTTTAAAAAATTCTTTTAATTAACCGTAAACGATGAGACCGTTTACCCGTATCACTGTTTATGATCCCCTTTTTATCTATTGTATCTATCCTTACTTTGCCTGCAGAATGAATGATTTGGTCGTTACTCAATAAAATACCTACATGAACGATCTCCTCATTATCATCAAAAAAAGCAAGGTCACCGCAAACAGCTTCTTTTAATTTTTTTACCGTCCTTCCTTCCTGCGCTTGCTGCCATGCATCCCGGGGCAGATCGATACCCATCATTTTGAAATTGACCTGTACAAAACCGCTGCAGTCAACTCCAAAAATAGTTCTGCCACCCCATAAATAGGGAGCGTTTAACCATTTCCTTGTAAGTTTAATGATCAATTCTCCGTTTGGTAATTCGGACTTCCGGTCAGTGGAGTTTCCCTCGTAAAAAATGGCAATATCTCCCATTCTTCCTTTACCTTCTTCAAGGTCTGGAAGAGAGGAAGCCAGCGGAATATGCATATCCAATACTCCGACCTTAATTTCATTTATAAAATGGGAACTTACCCGGTCCCCTAATGTTTTTGTTTCTTCTTCATTAATTTCCTTCAACAAGGTATTTGTCATCCATCCTTCATAATTATCATGCAGGCTTCTGATCTTTACCCAGAGAGTCCCTTTTACCTTTATTACTTTCACTTTTTCACCAAACAATAATTGATTGCTCATTTCGCTGCGGTGATTGGGTTTTCGCCGCACCGGGGCGGCCGGTACAATCACAATTGCATAATCCATAGAATAATTTTTTGAAAGCTTTAAGAAAATTGCTTAACTCGTTTTATGAAAATTTCCGGCTTTTGCATCCCAACTTATATACAATTGGATATAATTGCATATAAGAAGTGGACGGGCTGCAATAGTATTCATAATTAAACCAAAATACCTATTTTTCCTTTGTGAACACAGAAAAATATAACCATATCTCTGATCAGGAACTGCTTCAAAATTACCAGGCAAGTCACAATAATGATTGGCTGGGAATATTATTGCAACGCTATACCCTGCTATTGCTTGGTGTGTGTATGAAATATTTAAAGAATGAAGAAGAAGCGAAAGACAGTGTACAACAAATATTTCTTAAAGTGATTCAGGAATTGCAAAAATATAAAGTAGAATACTTTAAGTCGTGGTTGTATATGGTTGCGAAAAATCATTGCCTGATGAAACTCAGGAGCAGGCCGGGAAAGATACCGGCTGAACTAACAGAAAAACAAATGACAGCTCCAGAAGAAGAAACCAACTGGCAGACACTGGTGCAAACTGATGAAACACTTGATTTGATGGAGGATGCCTTAAAAGAGTTAAACCCGGAGCAACTGCAGTGTGTAACTTTGTTTTACCTTCAAAAGAAAACCTACCATGAGATAAGTGACCATACAGGCTTTACCATGTTACAAGTAAAAAGTTATATTCAAAATGGAAAACGTAACCTCAAGCTAATGATTGAAAAAAAATTAAAGTTGAAATGAACAATTGACATGCAGGAAAATTTTAAAGACATAATATCCCATCTTTCAAAGGACATAGACCAGGAAACCCTTTTGTTATACCTGCAGGATAAATTACCTGCAGATAAAAAACATGCGGTAGAAAAAACGCTGAATGAAAATGAATTTGCTAATGACGCTATGGAAGGATTACAACAAATTACTGATAAAAAGCAAATCACCCATATGGTGGAAATGCTGAACCGCGACCTGAAAAAGAAAATAGATAAGAAGAAACTTCGCCGGGACAAATTGAAATTAAAAGATCAATCCTGGTTGTACATTGCTATTTTTATTTTTATACTTCTTATTGCACTTAGTTATATGATCATTCACCGGCTGTTACAGCCTTAAGTGTTCCTGATTTATTTTTTACCCTTTGAAAAAGTTCGTAACTTTTAAGAGCAAACATTCTTCAGCTCTTTATAATCATTTTTTATGGGTACGCTACAGCAACTTGAAAAATGGAGTTCCACCCATCATCCCCGGTGGTTAATTTTTTTAAGGGTGATCTTAGGCATCTGCCTTATAATAAAAGGCATCTCCTTTATGGATGATTCAGTAACTCTTGAATCTATGTTAACTGATACGAAATTGGGAACCACCAATGGCTGGCTGCCCCTCATCATCACCTGGCTGCATTTATTGGGAGGGTTTTTTATTATCCTGGGTCTGTTTACAAGATGGTCCACCTTATTATTAATACCCGTATTGCTGGGTGCTGTCCTTTTCATCAATCTACCCCGGGGCATATTTGCACCCGGGTCAGAATTTGGCTTTTCACTCGCTATTCTTTTATTGCTGATCGTTTTTTTTATAGAAGGCGGCGGGCCTTTTTCAATGGATAATTACTTCAGGAAAAATCCACAAGCGTAATTGGATTTGACAACCTGGAAACAAATTGGTTTAGAATTAATTTCAATACAATTTTTTTCCCTCCCATGTTTTCCATTGCTCAAAAACTTCTTTAGCTGATATATGCGGGAAATGAATAAAAGGAATTTTCCGGTTTATCATGGGCAAATTGATTTCTTCATAAATAAAATCATCATCAAATTGAATGGCCGCAGCATCCAGTTTTGTATTGGCATAAATTACTCTTTTCGGCCTGGCCCAGTAAATAGCTCCTAAGCACATAGGGCAGGGTTCGCAACTGCAATAGATATCACAATCAGTAAGCTGGTACGTTTTTAAATGGCGGCAGGCATTGCGGATGGCCACAATTTCTGCATGGGCTGTAGGGTCATTTGTGGAGGTAACCATATTGCATCCTTCCCCTGCAATAGTATTATTCTTTACGATCACAGAACCAAAAGGACCTCCATGCCCATCCTGCATCCCGCTGCGTGATAATTCGATAGCCCTTTCTAAAAATTGTTTTTCCTGTTCATTAAACATATAGTTATTCCAGGATTTAATGAGAATGAGAAGCTGGTTAGATTTTTAGTTTTGCACAGGTTATCACCGATAACCGTTCCAATATGAAGTTAATATTAATTTTAGGTTAACTCAACTGTACATTCTCAAATCTTCTTACTTTTTACCTGGATTATAAAAATTAATACACTTAATTATGAAATGGGAAACAGTTACTTCGTCCATCGGGCAGACCGTTTATACTTTATGGAATAATGGCAAGAAATTGAGCACCCTTGTTTTTAACTCTTCTTCCAATACCGCCAGGATAGAATATGCAAACGAAAGAAGAGTGTACCTGATACGTGATGAAGGTTTCAGAAAA
Organism: Chitinophagaceae bacterium; assembly: GCA_051306075.1. GTDB lineage: Bacteria > Bacteroidota > Bacteroidia > Chitinophagales > Chitinophagaceae > Terrimonas_B. The sequence continues at coordinate 3,068 of JBPPMM010000049.1, read as the reverse complement.
AACAAAACGGTATTGCGTAATGAATATGGTATCCGCATCGGGCATACCGGCTCAGAAAACAATGCAAATTATATTGTGCTTAATGACGAACGTTATTTTTACTCGCTGGATAATAAAATGGATAACGAAGTAACTATTTATAAAGAATCGATCGATCGACCGTTGGCCGTTTGTGGTCTCAATATTCAGGATGACCTGCTTACAAAATCAGGAGTAAAAAAACCATTGCACCAAAAAATGCTTTATAGTTTATTAATAGGCCTTTGCTTTCATTTGTTTAAGCCGGTAGAAAAATCAATTGAATTTTCTTTGTAGTGTGTGCCGGTGCGTTATAAATCCTGCCACAACTGAAAAGCGAAATGTTCAAGGGATGGATCCCTGGCTCCCATTAACAAAAGAACACAAGGAGCCTTCAGATGCTCCCTGATTTCATTAAGAAGTTTATTCCTGTTTTCAACAAAAAACGCATTCTTGCCCATTTGTTTCAGATCATTGACCAGGTCGTTGGCTGAAATATCCTTCACTGCAGTGCCCCCTGCATAGAATATTTCACTCATCCATATTTCATCATTGGGTCGCAACGCTTTTCCTATTTCGTTTACAAAATCATAGCGCAAAAATTTTGTTGGTCCATATCCATGAGGTTGAAACCAGGCAATCACTTTTGGCGCTATAGGTTGACAAGCCTCTATAGCGGCTGCACATTTTACCGGGTTATGTGCAAAGTCATCAATGACCCAAATACCATTTTTATTTCCCAGTACCTGGTGGCGGCGGTAAATGCCTTCGTAGTTTTTTAAGGCCTCGGCACAAGTTTTCAATTCTACACCCAACTGATGAGCCACGGCTGTGGCCGCCAGAGCATTTTCCATATTATGCCTGCCTACCTGGTTCAGATAAAAAAGAGTTTCATTAATTGTGAAGGAAATGGCAAGGCCCTCCTGTTTGAAATTGGAAGCCGTATAACCTGTATTCATATTTTCACTGAGTGAAAAATCCCGGGTGATATCCTGCGAAAGATGCTGCGCCTGAGGATGAGATTGGTTGACGATAAATCTTTGACTGTTATTTTTAAAAGTAGTGAACACATCCATCAGCACTTCCATTTCTTTGTGATCTTTCTCTATGTTTAATAGCAATCCTATTTCGGGTTTATACTGAACAATGGATCCGTCACTTTCATCAGCTTCAATAACTAACCACTCTCCTTCTCCTACTTTTGCATTTCCTATTTTTCCTTTTTTGATGATACTAACTAGTCCCGCTCCACTTATGATGCTGGGTTGAAGGCCTCCTGATTCCAATATATCAAAAAGCATGGCGCTTGTTGTGCTTTTGCCGCTGGTACCGCCTACAGCAATTGTTTTTTTACTTGATGCAATAATAGCGAGTAATTCGGAGCGCTTAATGATTGGGATGTTGAGTTGCCTGGCTTTTACCACTTCGCTTACTGTATCTTCAACAGCAGTTGAAACAACTACCAGATCCGTTGATTCATTTATACCTTCCCCGCTTTGCGGAAAACATAAAATATTCTCCGCCTCCAGTTTTACTTTTATATCATTGGGTTCATCTTTCTTAAAAAACCGGTCGCTTCCCGAAACGTCTTTGCCTATGCCTTTCAGGTATTGGGCTATAGCACTCATACCTGAACCAGCAATACCAATAAAGAAGGGACGTTGAAAATCGTTGATTGAATTAATCATGCTACAAAGTAAAAGGAATAATCAAATTCAAATGGTGAAACTTATCCGGTACTTTATTATTCCATATTTTTCTTTTGCAATGATCGGATCATTGCCTGGTAGTTCATACCCTTTGCGATGGTAGAAACTGCCTGCGCAATCCGCTTTACCCGGGTAGGTTCTGTTTTTGCACTTTCTATCCATTTGCTGTAATAATTCTGGTGAGAATTGGGCATAGCCTTAAAGTAGGCAAACGCTTTTGGCTCATCGGCCAGGCATAGTATAAACTCTTTATTCAACTCATAAGGTTTCTCATCTTCTACTAACGATACCTTCAACATTGCTCCGTGTTTCTTTCCTATTCCTTTTCTCATATTGGCATTAAGGGCCATAATGAATGATCCTCCTCCCATCGGCAATAAGGCTACGCCGGCAATCTTAAACTCATCCAACTTACCTTTTACCCGGAATGATTTTTTATTTCCGGGTTTTAATTTTTGCGCCAGATCTGCGGGTATCTCAATATAAGTCCATCCCGTTTTTTCTCCCTGTGCTTCAAACCTGTGTATGCTTGTTATAAATTGGATCATGGTTTAGCAAAGTATTAAACTTATGATTTATTTGGTAAAAAGAAACTACCATTCCCTGCTCATAAACTGAGAGTATCCGTAACTTCCCTTTCTGATGATGGCAAAAGAAATAAAGACAAGTCATCTGGTAAAAATAAAAAATAACTATATGCAACAATACATCATGCATGCCTGGGATAGTACGGGCGAAGACGCCCTTGAAAGAAGGATGAAAGTGCGTCCATCGCATTTCGAGAGTGCACGCAAACTAAAGGAAAATGGAAATTTTGTTTTCGCAGGTGCCATATTAAATGATGATGAAAAAATGATCGGTTCTATGATGGTTGTGCAGTTTGAAACAAAAGAACAATTGCAACATTGGCTGGATACAGAACCCTATATCACAGAAAAGGTTTGGGAAAGGATGGACCTCCGTCCCTTTCGGACTGCCACAGTATAGTAGCCGGCCTCAATCTATCTTATTGCTAACTATTTTTGAGGTAACTATCAATTGGCCTGTATGACGCTGCATGTGCTCGGCGGCATGGAATAATAATCCCAACACATTAGATGGTATTTTCTTGCGGCCAACATATCTTGTTTGAAGAACAGATTCCGAATTGGTATTATTCAACTGGTCCATTGCCCTGTCTACCTGTTCATTCAGACGCTTCAATAGTTCATTAAGGTCCACACTCCCATCCTGCTTACCTTCTTTTTGCAATTCAATTAATTGATCGTTTGAAAGCTCCTCACCACGGGCATAGGTAAATAAGCGGTCGGCTACACCGGCTATAAGCTGCAAATGAAAAGC
>JBPPMM010000720.1:0-14360 GCA_051306075.1 Chitinophagaceae bacterium | reverse complement strand
CAATAGCGTCCTGGTCCGGTTGCTGATTATTACAACAAATGAGCAGCAGCATTAAAACCGGGATCCAAAGTGTTCGCATTTCTAAAATTACATTATATAACATGAATTTAGAATACCCGAAGACAGTAAAAAAAATCCCTGGTTTTTCGGGGCTTATTTAACTGCGCCGCCAGGCTTTTGGATTACTGGTTAAAAGAAATGAATAATACCTTTTACCGTATTACATTTTAAAAGTAACCCGCTTATTGTTTGGTAATATTGCAATATCAAAAAACTATGATATGCATATAGAATCCGATATTAAATTAGGTTTCAAGGATGTAATGCTGCGACCAAAACGATCCACGCTAAGCTCGAGGTCAGAAGTATCCCTGGTAAGGAAATTTAAGTTCTTACATAATAAGACAAGCTGGGAAGGTATTCCTATTATGGCTGCCAATATGGATACCGTGGGCACCATGGATATGGCAAAAAGCCTGGCTACCCAACAATTGATTACAGCTATTCATAAGCATTATACACCTGCCCAATGGAAAACATTTATGGATTCCGTTGGCAATACGATAACGGAACATATTGCGATCAGCAGCGGTACCAGCCCCGATGATGCCCATAAACTCGATCTGATTTTAAAAGAAAATAATTCTTTGAGATTTATTTGTATTGATGTAGCTAATGGTTATTCAGAAAAATTTGTGGATTTTGTAAAATCCACCCGAAATAAATATCCCGAAAAAGTGATCATGGCGGGTAATGTAGTAACTGGTGAAATGGTAGAAGAATTGTTACTGGCTGGTGCTGATATTATCAAAGTAGGCATAGGCCCCGGCTCCGTTTGTACCACCCGGGTAAAAACAGGAGTTGGTTATCCGCAATTGTCCGCCATCATTGAGTGTTCGGATGCGGCACATGGCCTGGGAGGGCAGATCATTTCAGATGGCGGCTGTAAAGTGCCGGGTGATGTAGTAAAAGCATTTGGCGGTGGCGCCGATTTTGTTATGCTGGGCGGTATGCTGGCTGGCCACGAGGAAAGTGGTGGTGAGTTAATTGAAAAAGACGGTAAGCAGTATAAGTTGTTTTATGGTATGAGTTCGGAAACGGCCATGAATAAATATTCAGGAGGAGTGGCTGATTACCGGGCGTCGGAAGGAAAGACCACACAGATCCCTTACCGCGGAAGGGTTATTGATACGGTACAGGATATACTTGGGGGCCTTCGTTCTGCCTGCACTTATGTGGGAGCAAAAGCATTAAAAGAATTGACCAAGCGTACTACTTTTATCAGGGTAGAGGAACAGCATAATGAATGGTTTGCTGAATAGAATTTAGTTCAATATTCATTTGTTCGCTAACCGGCTATCAACTTAATTTAAATGGCAAACAATACGTCTCCGCATATTCTAAATACGTCAGCAAACCTCCTGGGCTTTTGCCTCTTTGTTATTACCTCGCTGCATATTGCCAATCATACAGAAGCCTACCTGATTGATGAATTAACATCAGTAGTTGCCATCTTTTTAACCATGTCCTGTGTTTTTTCCTTTGTTTCCATCAGGACAAAAAATCAGGCTAAAGAGCTCCTGTTTGAAAAAATTGCTGATTACCTGTTCATGACTTCTCTGCTGGGAATTTTGATTATTATTTTACTTATAACATTTAACATCATTAAATAATTAATAATTAAAATGAATACAGAAACTGAAACCTTAATCCATTCTGAAAACGAACAATTAAATAAACTGGGGCAAATTGTTCAGAAAGCAATCCAGGAAGAAAAATTGATTGTCGAAAATTTATTGCACCAGCCAAAAGAAATATTAACCAGGGGAGAAACGGTATCCGACAAAGTAGCCAGTTTCGGCGGTAGTTGGAAATTTATCATTTCATTTTCCATATTGCTTTTAGTCTGGATCATGTTTAATACGCTTTCCCCATTGAAAGACGAATTTGATCCCTACCCTTTCATTTTGATGAACCTGGTTTTATCTGCTATCGCCGCACTCCAGGCCCCCATCATCATGATGAGTCAGAACCGAAAAGAAGAGAGAGACAGAAAAAGAAGTGAAAACGATTACCTCATTAATCTGAAAGCAGAATTAGAATTAAGAAGTTTACATGAAAAAATTGATTTACTACTGGAAGACCAGATAAAGGTCCTCTTTGACAGCCAGGCCAGGCAAATAGAAATGCTGAAAAATATTGAGAACAAGCTTGAAAAATAAAAGGTAAAAAGAATATCAGGCGTTTACCCGAAGCATCAAACATATTATACTTTAATCCAAGAAAATCATAAACAAATCATTTGCTTAAATTACATTCCTGATATTTAAATGGACTAAATTTGGACTCTTTTATTCCTGAGTCATTGATTTAAAAATCGTTCTTAAATAATCTTAAACCCTTGCTAAGAAAATTCAGGAATCATTCACCCAGCCAATCTAAAAAATAAGAATGGACAGTTTAGAAAAGGAACTGCATAAAATATTGCCAGAACTGAGAGTAAAAGCCAGGATGATTGACCGGTATGCTTATGCAAGCGATGCCAGTCATTTTTATCTTTTGCCAAAAGCGGTGGTGCAACCCAACAGCATTGATGAGATAAAAAAAATATTTGAATTTTCTCACAAGCAAAAAATTCATATCACTTTCAGGGCGGGTGGCACCAGCCTTTCAGGACAGGCGGTTACCGATGGAATATTAGTAGACCTGAGTAATTACTGGAGAAAAGTGATACCAGAAAATAATGGTGAAACTGTACGGGTGGAGCCCGCTGTTACCGGCGCTAATGTAAACCTGGCATTAAAAAAATTTGGACGAAAAATAGGACCCGATCCGGCTTCGATCAATGCTGCCATGATGGGCGGTATACTCTCAAACAATTCAAGCGGCATGTGCTGTGGCGTTATTCAAAATTCGTATCACACACTAAAGTCCATGACATTTGTTTTGCCCAATGGAATGGTTTTTAATTCAGGCTCAGATGAGGATCATGAACGGTTTGAAACGGAAGCAAAAGAAATAGCAGCAAGCATCCGTGAAATGAGAGAAGAAATTTTGAATAATTCTTTTCTTGTTGAACGCATCCGAAAAAAATACAAGCAGAAAAATACGGTAGGCTATTGCATGAATGCCTTTATTGATTTTGAACATCCCCTGGATATTCTGACTCATGTAATCATTGGCGGTGAAGGCACACTGGCGTTTATAGCCGAAGCAGTATTAAATACGGTTCCCGATCTGCCATATAAAATGACGGGCATGTTATATTTTGCCAGCCCTGTTGAAGCATGCGATACCATTGATGTATTAAAAGCTACCGGGGCTGAAGCTTTGGAATTTATGGACCGTCCTTCGTTGCGATCAGTAGAAGAAATGCCCGGTGTTCCCGCTTTATTAAAAGATCTGCAGGAACATGCTTCCGCCATATTGTGCGAATTCCAGGAATCCACAGCAGAAAGATTATTGGAGAAATATGAAAAAGCCAAATCCGTTTTTGAAACATTACCGCTATTAGTTGAGCCCAACTTTACGCAGGATATAAAAGAACAGGCCATGATGTGGAAGATCAGGAAAGGCATGTATCCTTCGGTAGCCGGAATGCGGGCAAGAGGCACTTCTGCATTAATGGAAGATTTTACTTTTCCGGTTGAGCGATTGGGTGAAGCCGTAATTGATGTTCAAAATCTTTTTGAAAAGCATCACTACAAAAACGGTATCATCTTCGGCCATGCTAAAGACGGCAACCTGCATTTTGTGATCTCCCAAAGCTTTGCAACAAAAGAAGACGTGGATCATTATGAAAAATTTAATGATGATCTGTTCGACCTGATTCTAAATAAATATGATGGTGCATTAAAAGCAGAACATAGTTCCGGAAGGGCGGTATCGGCATTTATTGAAAAGGAATGGGGTCCGGATGCTTACCGGATCATGAAAAAATTAAAACATCTTTTGGATCCGGATAATTTATTAAATCCCGGTATTATCATTACGGAAGATAAACTGACGCATATACATCATTTAAAAGTGATGCCGGAAGTAGAAGAAGAAGTGGACAAATGTATTGAATGCGGATTTTGTGAACAGAGTTGTCCCAGCCGTGATCTGACACTGACACCCAGGCGCCGCATCGGCGTACGAAGGGCAATGAAGCGACTTGAAACATCCGGTGATCTAGCAACCAGGAAAGAACTATTAAAGGACTATGATTATGATGGTATGGCCACCTGTGCTGTAGACGGAATGTGTGCCACAAATTGTCCTGTTGATATCAATACCGGTGATTTGATTAAACGCATGCGCCGTGAAAATCATTCTGGTTTTCAAAACAAAATGGCGGTGTGGGTGGCCCGGAATTTTTCATTTTTTGAAGGCGTTGCCAAACTGGGAATAAGAAAAGGATATTGGTTGAATCGTATTCTTGGCAAAAACTTCATGAATAATTTTACATCGGGTATCAAAAAAATAGTTCCGTCGATGCCGGTGTGGTCAAACCAGATAAGACGACCCTTAAAAAAACTTTCATCCACCGAAGCTTTAAAAGACAGTCTGCCGGTTATTTATTTTTCAAGTTGTATATCCAGGATGATGGGTGGCGATATTGGAAATGTATTTTTGTCCGTTTGTAAAAAAGCCAATATCCAGATAATCATTCCCGAAAATATAAATGGAACCTGTTGCGGCCAGATATTTTCATCAAAAGGATTTGCAGATGCCTTCCGCATTAAAGCAAATGATACGATAGAGAGGTTGTGGAAATATTCCCGCGAAGGAAGCATACCTGTTGTGCTGGATGTAACCAGTTGTACCCAAACTATAAATACATACAAACAATACCTGGCTGATGAGAACAGGATCTGTTTTGAAAAAATGAAATTTATTGACGTTATTGATTTTGCCGCAGAAACACTAATACCCCGGTTGCCTATTTCAGATCCAAAAGAAAAAATAGTTTTTCACCCGGTGTGTTCCGTTTATAAAATGGGATCCTTATCCAAATTGCAAATTATTGGAAAGGCTTGTGCAAAGCAGGCGGATATTCCTGTATTTGCGGGCTGTTGCGGTATGGCAGGCGATCGTGGGTTTTATTATCCTGAACTAACAAAAGCAGCTACAAAAATTGAATCTGCTGAAGTAAAACAAAAAGAATATGACGGATATTATTCTTCTTCCCGTACCTGCGAAATGGCTTTGTCCGATGCAGTAGGTAAGAACTATGAATCTATTATGAAATTACTTGATGAAGTTTCAAAATAAATGGCAAAGATGATCGACAAATAAAAAAATAAAATGAAGTATACATTCAATCCACCAAAAAGAATATTAATGGGGCCAGGACCTTCCGATGCACATCCAAGGGTTTTAAAAGCGATGGCCAGCCCGTTGATTGGTCACCTGGATCCGGAGTTTATAAAAATGATGGATGAAATTAAAAGCATGGTGCAGGAAACATTCATAACCAAAAATCACCTTACGTTTGTTGTTTCCGCACCTGGCAGCGCAGGAATGGAAACCTGCCTGGTCAATTTACTGGAGCCTGGTGATGAATGTATCATTTGCATACATGGTGTTTTTGGTGGAAGAATGGCAGACATCGCGGAAAGATGCGGTGCTAAAGTTTTTAAGGTAGAAACAGAATGGGGAAAGGTAACAGAGCCCGATGCAATAAAAAAAGTATTGAATAAATGCCCGAAACCAAAATTGGTTGCTATTGTTCATGCAGAAACATCAACCGGAGCTTTGCAGCCACTTGAAGAGATCAGCGACCTGGTTCATAATGCAGGAGCCCTGTTAGTAGTGGATGCTGTTACCTCCTGGTGCGGTGTTCCTTTAAGAGTTGACGATTGGAAAATTGATGCCCTTTACAGTGGTACGCAAAAATGCCTGAGTGCTCCTCCTGGTTTATCTCCTGTCAGTTTTTCGGAGGCTGCAGTAAAAGTGCTGGACAACAGGAAAACAAAAGTGCAAAGCTGGTTCCTGGATCTGACTATGGTAAAGAACTATTGGGCTGGTGCTAAAAGGGCTTACCATCATACGGCTCCTGTATCATCCGTGTTTGCACTTCATGAAGCGTTAAATGTGGTGCTGGAGGAAGGACTGGAAAAAAGATGGGCCCGGCATAATGAAGTGCATCAATACCTGAAAGAAAAATTAGAAAAACTAGGCTTCCGGTTTTTGGTGGAAGAAAAATACCGGTTACCGAATCTGAATTCAGTTTACGTTCCTGAAGGGGTTGATGAAGCAAAATGGAGAATGGAATTATTAAATCAATATAATATTGAAGTTGGTGGTGGCCTGGGTGCTTTTGCCGGCAAAATATGGCGTATCGGAATTATGGGTGAAAGCAGTACGAAAAATCATGTTAACCTGCTTGCTGGTGCACTGGAAGATTTAATGAAATAAATTATTTCACTAGCTACCTGATTTAAATGGTTTCATTGTTAAAGCAGGAAAAGTATTTCCCATCCCATGCTTATTTTTTTATATTGTGTGAATATGCATTTACAGCTTACCTGGTAAGCCGGTAGATCAATAATGCAGTTCTTTTTATAAGCTGGGGATATTCTTTCAGGTTAATAACTTCTCCCGGTGCATGCGAACCATAACCCGATGCGCCCAGCCCATCCAGGCAATCGAGATACCTGGCCACATAAGATATATCCCCCGCTCCTCTTGCTCCCGGATCACCTGCTTTTACTGCTCCATAACCTAATGACATGCTGACTCCATTTAAAACTTTTACCAATGCATTATTTCCGGCAGTTGGAGGCATTGATGGGATGCCATCCCTGAAACTGATAGAAGCCTTAGTGCCGGGAAGATTTTTTGATACTATCTGGCGCATGGCACTCCGTGCATTTTCTTTTTGTTGTTCCGTTAAAAACCGCAGATCGCCGATTACAACTGTAGAAGGTGAAATGATATTTGTTTTACCGGCGGCATCTCCTTTTTGTGCCGCATCATTAAAATTCATTTCCGAACCGCCAATAAATAAACCAGGATTGAAGCTGAGGTATTGCTGGCCGCTTAATTTCTCCCTGAATGTATTAATGATCCTTGATGCTTCATAAATTGCTCCATAACCTGCCGTGCCAAATACGCCGGATGAATGGGCCTGCTTACCTTTCACTTCCAGTCTCCATTCGCTGGAACCGCGACGGGCAGTAGCTACGGTATGAAAACCGGCAGCCGCTTCAAAAGCTAATGCGATATCATGTTGCTTTGCCCTTTCAATAAAATCACCGCGACTAACTGACCTGGGTTCCCCGGCATTTTCTTCATCACCGGTAAAATAAACAGTGATCGTAACATCATTCAGCAGATCCTGCTTTTGTAAAGCCTTTAATGCGGCAATCACCAGCACATCACCGCCCTTCATATCAACGACACCCTGACCGGTTGCCGTATTATCATTAATCTTTTTAAATGGATTCGCCGGCATATCCGGTTCAAACACAGTATCCAGGTGACCGATCAAAAAAAGTTTTTTCCCCTTCTTTCCTTTCCGATAAGCTACCAGGTGGCCCGCCCTTTTTAATGAGTCAGGCATAGCTATCCATTCAACGGTGAAACCAAGGGCTTCCAATTCTTTTCCATACAGTTCCCCTGTTTTTTTTACTCCCTCAATATTGAATGTACCACTGTTGATATTTACCGATTCCTCCAGCAGCTGAAGAGTTTTGTTCAACTCTTCATCAACATTTTTGATTATTTGTTTTTCTGTATTTGTAAGTGGTTGTGCAAAAATGGTTATCCCGGACAACGAAAAAATAAAAGCCCATATATAAAATTTCATCCTGATTTATTTAGTAAAGAGTAAGATAATTATTTGTTGTCAAAATGAATGGTAACCCTGATCTCCATTTTTTTCAATAGCGAAATTTCAGATGCATGCACAAAAAAATAGTATTGACACTACTTAGGTGCATTTCATCTCAAAAAATAGAAATGAATTAATATGAATTATATTTTCATTCCGGATCAGGAATAGCTCATGGGCTCATAATCAAAATACCTTCTGAGCAATCCTAACTGACCGATATGATAAGCTTCATGATGGCACATAAAAGTGATAAAACCACGCAAATTGTTTTCGCTTACCGGAGTTTGGATGGGCGGATCAGATTGTAGGTCTTCTTCAGTCAGACTTTCCAAACGATCCATAATTTTTTCAGCAAGCTCTTCCCATCCTTTAGCCAATTTATCCAGGGATGGATAACTGCCATCTTCCACTATTCCCTTTCCACTGGCAAACAATTGAGGGTAAGGCTCTTTTTCAGTGAGCCCCAGCACGGATGCCATCATGTATCTTGTAGAAACCAGGTGACCGGTAATCCAGGCAATATGATTGGGGCTACCTGCAAAATGCGCCTGGGCATGCTCATCTGTTATATCTTTTATTACGTTTCTGAAAAGCCGGGTTTGAAGCCTAAATGCCTCTATCACCGCCAGTAAAGTTGTAGTTGCCGTTTCCATAAACTCTGTTTTATCTTTGTACTAAAGTTACTGATATTATTTATCCCTGTTTTATTGATCATGTAATTAAACCAGGCTAGTATGTCATACCTCCGGTACATTAAAAGCGAAGTTTATTCTGGCAAAATTGAATTGCCATTTACGATACAATTTAATTTTAAGAAATTAATTGACTGGTGGCAGGAACAATTAAATGATCCCGATTCATTTGAAGCAGACAGGGCAAAAGAAGTTTTTATCAGGCTCAAAAAAAATCCGGTGCTGGAAGAATCATTCAGCGATCTGGCTATTATTGAAAAGCATGAGGATGACCTCAAGCTTTTATTGTCTCCTTTTTTTCCTTCCCTTACAACAACAAATGAAACCCGGGCCGTCAGCATGCCGTATCAGAATTTTTTCTTTAATGCTACCAGGCGGTTTTCTGATATTTTAGATGCCGCAGATGACGATATCAGGAATCCCTATTTTGACACCGATTTTTTGTACGTATTCAGTTGTATTCCTCTTTTAAACAATATTTACAAAGCAGGAATTAATTATAACCGCAATTTTTATTTTGATATACCAGACAAGAAATTAGGTATTCTTCGCAGGTACCGGGCATTCTTTAACGGAGATTTTGTGTTTGCAAAACCAATAAACAAAATAGAAATAACTGAAGAAGATATCCGTGAACTGGTCAATAATTTTGACAACCCGGCATTATGGAAGAAAAAAATTCCACCTCAAAGTTTTTTGCTGGAAGGATTTACCATTATTACTTTTTTCGAAGTAACCCGGGAGGAATCTATATCGGCCTTGAAATATTCCTTGTTGAAAAAGGATGCACTTATAAAGCCTGACAGTGTTGAACAAATCCGCATGAGTCTTTCGTCCCTGCTACAGGTTTCTCATCTAAAAACCGGTTTTATATTATGGGATAAAGAAAGGCATGTACTTCAATCATTGGGCTATGGGTTTTGGAACAGTATTGCATTGAGTGATAAAAAAACAAAAAAGATCGAAGAAGCATTTTGCAGCGAATCAGACAATTGTTTATTTAATAAAAAATGTCCTTTCCTCTATCCTGAAATAAAAGAAGAAGAAATAAATAAAACGGTATTATCTGCCAACCTGGTCAGACATAAATTAAAAAGTTATATAGCCATCCCGTTAATGTATAATGATGACCTTATTGGAATACTGGAACTGGGTTCTGAAAAAGCCAATGAACTAAATTCCATCACCCCGCATAAGCTGGAAGAAGTAGTGCCCCTGTTCACTACGGCATTGATCAGATCGCAGGAGGAATTTGAAAACCAACTGGAAAGTATCATTCGCCAAAAATGTACGGCTATTCATCCTACTGTGGCCTGGCGGTTTACTGAAGCTGCTGAAAAATATTTAAACAACCAGCGATTTTTTTCTGATACTTTAATGGAAGATATCGTTTTTAATGATGTATATCCACTATTCGGGCAAATGGATATACAGGGATCTTCCACCAGGAGAAATCTGTCTATCCAGGCCGACCTTGTGGAGCAATTAACGCTTGCAAAAAATGTACTCGACACAGCAGTGCATACATTTTCTTTACCCATCTATAAAGAATTGCAGTTTCGCATAGATCAGTATTCTGAAAAGCTTCTGGCTGGCCTTACCGCCGGCGATGAAAACCAGGTGTTGGAATTCCTTAAGACGGAGATCTATCCCATATTCAGTCACCTGCATACAGTAAGCCCGGATATGCATGAAGCGTTGCTGGCTTATGAAAAACAAATGGACCCCGCAAAGGGCATGATATACAAACAGAGGAAAGATTATGAGCATAGTGTAAAACTGATCAACGATAAACTTTCTGATTACCTGGACAAAACACAGCAGGCAGCACAGGAAATGTTTCCACATTATTTTGAAAAATATAAAACGGATGGATTGGAGCATAATATTTATATCGGTCAGAGCATGGTAAATAATAAAACCTTTCATCCGGTGTACCTGCAAAACCTGAGATTGTGGCAACTGCTCGTAATCTGTGAAACGGAAAATGTGATACGCCGGCTTAAGCCCAAATTAAAATCAGAGCTTGATATTTGTTCATTGATCCTTGTGCATAGCAATCCCCTTGCTATCCGATTCAGGATGGAGGAAAAAAAGTTTGATGTTGACGGGGCTTATAATATCCGGTATGAGATAATGAAAAAAAGAATTGACAAAGCTTTTGTAAAAGAAACAAATGAACGGCTCACCCAGCCGGGTAAGATAGCCATCGTATATGCACAGGACAATGAAGCAAGAGAATATCTCAATTACCTGCGGTACTTGCAAAACATTAATTATATAGGATCTGAAATAGAAAGTCTGACGCTAAATGATCTGCAGGGTATAACAGGCCTGAAGGCATTGCGTGTAGAAGTTATCTATCAGAAATCTTTTAATGGCATCCGGCAAAGCAAAGCTGCGGAAGTATTAGAAAGGATCCCATCTTAAAAAAGCGGAAAGCCCGAATTCTTTACGGTTTTAATTAATTAAAGAACAATTTCAAATTCCTCTTCTTTTTTCCAATACTTTATTTTTTTTGCTGTCACTTTTATAAGAACAATTCCTTTGGTTTCAATGCCTTCCGGAAACCAACGTTTTAGCTCCGGTTGCCAGTGTTTTTTCATAATAGCTTTATCAGTTATTAGACTGCCCGTGCCGCTTATATGGATGAATAGCATTTTGTCTCCCTGAAATGCGAGGGAAACCATCGGAGATTTCCGAATCTGCTCCGCTTTATCATCATCAAAAGAAAAAAACCATGAATCTCCGTCATATTCTACGTCACCATTATTACTCATAGGTCTGCTGTCAAAAGATTCTTGTCCGTCCATGGTGGTCATTAAACAAAAATCAATTTTCTTCATTTTTGCAGCCACTTTTTTCATCTTATCATTCATCATTCAATTATTTAAATTTTCTTTTAGCTCAACATCTTTCAAATAATATGCCGTGAAAATCAAGTGCGATAATTTTATCAGATGATGGCCTGCCTCTATAAAATGGGTGCAAAATTCCCCGATATTATAAAATCAAGCAGGCTATTAACCTTAGTTTATAAAAAAACGGTAAAAAATTCATGGCCTGAATGCCAGGACTTCAAAATGATTATAAAAACACGATTTATAATTACAGGGATAATGGCAAACTTATTTTTCCAGTTTTTTTAACCCTGAGGAGAGGTATTCCTTATTCATCCAAAGGTTACCCATCATGACGCCTTCTATATTTTTCGTCTGGCTTATATCCTCCAGCGGATTTCCATTCAACAAAATAAAATCAGAAACGGCGCCAGTTTTTATTATGCCAATATCATCACGGTTTAAAAATTGACCCACATTCACTGTTCCTGTTTTTATGGCTTCATATGGAGACAGGCCTGCATCAACATGGAACTGCAATTCATGATGAACGGAAAACCCGGGCACATCAAATACTTGCGGTGCATCGGATCCCAGCAAAAGTCCCACGCCATTTTTATTACAGGCATTTATCAATTTTTTTCTTATTTCAATAAGGCGGTTGGCGGTAGATGGTTTATATGATGGGTTGCTTTGCAAATCTTTTTTTGCTTTGATCCAGTTTTGAATCGTGTTATCCTCCATATATTTCATTTCCGCTTCTTTGGCCAGGGCATCTGCATCCTTTGCCGGGTGAAACCAACGCTCAGCCAGGGCTTGTGTAGGAACAACCCAAATATGATGATTGCGTAAGGAATCTACTAATTTTTGAATACCGGCTTCATCTGCCTTATCAGCGATAAACAATCCAAACAACCCCGTATCCTCCACCTTCATATATTCTATACCTGGTACAAGGCTTTCAACAAAACCATCCAGGTGATCAATAGTCGCATATCCTGCATCGATCGCATGCCACACACCCACATCAAAAGATACATGCCCGGCAAAAGGAATATTAACTTCTTTCGCCGTGGCAACCATCGCATCAAAATTTTTCAATGTCAAACCGGGGTGCAATTTTAAAAAATCGTAACCCGCTTTCTTCTGATCTCTTACCATGGCTACAGCATCCTCTGCACTTTTTATAGTATTACCATTAAAGGATGGACCTGATGTGATGAAACGGGGACCCACAATTTCGCCACTTTGTATTTTACTCCTTAATTCAAGGTGTTTTGGATGGCCGAGCATACCCCTGATTGTAGTAACACCATTATAGGCAAAAAGCAACATCACTTCTTTCATTGGCAACAGATCGTCTCCGGTGGGAACGTGTGCATGCATTTCCGCCAGCCCGGGCAACATAAATTTTCCGGTAGCATCTATTACCTCTGCCTCTTTACTGTATTCCACTTTGGAGGTAGGTCCCATGGCCTTTATTACTCCATTCGTTACCACTACATCCTGGTTCAGCACCACTCCTTCCTTATCCATTGGAATGACATTGACATTGCTGAATACAATTTCTTTTTCCTTATTATTATCCGGCTGGGAGGAAGCGCAGGACAATAAAAAAATTACGACAGGGAGTATATATATTTTGTTCATGACAAAAAAATTGAATGCATTAAATGTAATGCATTTTTATTTTCACCTATGAAAACAAATGTAAAGAAAGGATGAATGGCGATATTGTTCCAGGGCCATTCCATTTTTTCTACAATGAATTTTTTGTCCAGAAGAAATAATCTGCCAAATGAAATTCATCTCCGTTATTTTTGAGTCATTAATATTTATAGGATATCGATTAATCATCAACTTCACAATACTATTTTTATCATGAAAAAAATACTAACTATCACCATCCTTTGCGCAGGCCTGATTGCTATAACCGCATTTACTGTTCATCAACCAAAGCCACGCTGGAAATCATTGTTTGACGGGAAGACACTGGATAACTGGAAGGTGGGTGACAATGCCGGCACATTTACCATTGAGGATGGAAAGATAGCAGTGAATGGGAAAGTGGCTCATTTATTTTATGACGGACCTGTGGGCAATCACCAGTTTAAGAATTTTGAATTTAAAGCCGATGTAATGACTTTGCCGGGGTCTAATTCGGGGATTTATTTTCATACTGAATTTCAGCAGGGTGGCTGGCCAAAAAAGGGATACGAAGTACAGGTAAATAACTCGCATACCGACTGGCGCAGAACCGGCAGTCTGTATGGAATTGAAGACGTAAAAGAAGTTTATGTAAAGGATAATGAATGGTACACCGAATACATTAAAGTACAGGGAAAGCGAATCCTGATTAAAATAAATGATAAAACCGTGGTGGATTATACCGAACCTGAACCCTTACAAAGAGAAGAAGGGAATGCATTACGCAAATTATCAACAGGCACATTTGCTCTACAGGGCCATGATCCAAAAAGTAAAGTCTTTTATAAAAATATCATGGTGAAAGTTTTGCCGGATTAATTTCGAAACCGATAATATAAAAATCATTCCCTGATACTTAATTCACCATTTACTCCTAAGGCTAAGAAAAACAAAAGCGATAATTATAAACCCTGCACCCGTTAAGGTGGGTGGTAGATTCCCGGCACTTATTCCGAGGTAGATCATTACGGCTGCCAGCACTATTAATAAAATAGCAGCCAGGGCAAGTAGTTCGTTTTTTTTCATAGGTACAGAGCTCCAAAAAATGAGCCAATGAAGCCCCTGGGTATCTTAGAACAGTGTCAACTGTTTTGAATATACCTTCTCATACTCGTTTATCCTACCTTGACTTTCAATATATCCTTTGATCACTTCTTCAGTCCCATGATGACCAACCGTATTGATGTAGTACCCACTTGACCAAAGGTGACCGCCCCATAACATTGTTTTAACCTCTGGATGAAGACGAAAAATCTCTCGACCGGTTATGCTCTTCACTACCATTACTATCTCTGATGG
>JBPPMM010000714.1:0-6754 GCA_051306075.1 Chitinophagaceae bacterium | reverse complement strand
GGGCAATCCTTCACTAAAGAATGTTTTTACTGATGGATTTATTTCATCTGTGATAGCCAACATTACCCTTAGCGGAGGCAAAAAAAATAAATTGAATATTTTCCGGGCCAACTTTGAACAATCCGGGTTACTGACAGGCATCATAAGAAATTCTTTTTTAGATTCCCAGTTATATCGTTTCATTAAACTCGATGCAGAATTTGCCCACCTGATACGTTTCAAAAAATCATCTATGGCCTTCCGTGCTTTTGCCGGTGCAGGCTATGAATTCAATTCAACCCGCAATCCTCAAAAAAGAAATAACCTCCCGTTTTTCAAAGAATACTTTAGCGGTGGACCAAATAGTATGCGGGCATGGGCGTTGAGAAGGTTGGGGCCGGGTTCAACATTAAAAGAATTTAAAGACTCGCTTGGAACACCAGATCGCTATGGCGATATTCAATTAGAGGCAAATGCCGAATTCCGGTTCCCTATTGGCAAGCCACTAGGTATAAAAGTCAACGGCGCTTTGTTCACCGATATTGGTAATATATGGTTTATGAAAAGTGCCCCGGACCGGCCTGCAGAAGAAATTTTCAACCTTAGCAGGTTGTGGACCGACATTGGAATTGGCGCCGGTGGCGGACTTCGGATCGATTTTGATTTCTTTGTTATTCGTTTCGATTATTCATATCGGGTTAAAGATCCCAGCCCCGCCCTTTCCGATGCTGCATTTCAAAACAAATGGTTTAGCTATTCTTTTTTTAAAGGTGCGCAATTCCAGTTAGGGATTGGCTATCCGTTTATTTTTTAAAAAATTGTTTTTCAAAATAAAAAAAAGTCCTGCATAACAGGACCTGATAATTAATTATTCTTCTTATTACGCACAAATTCACTTTCTCAATTCTGGTTCAATTTTCTAAAATCCACGCTTACCAGCTTACTTACACCGGGTTCCTGCATGGTAACTCCGTAGATCACATCCACTGTACTCATGGTCATTTTATTATGGGTTACAATGATGAACTGCGAATTGTCGCTGAACTGGCGAATCATATTGGTGAACTTGCCTACGTTGGCATCATCCAATGGAGCATCTACTTCATCCAGAATACAAAACGGCGCAGGTTTTATCAGGTAGATAGCAAATAACAGTGCAGTGGCGGTTAATGTTCTTTCTCCACCACTTAATTGGGTGAGGGATGTAGGTCGTTTGCCTTTTGGTTTTGCAATTACATCAATTCCTGTTTCTGCAAGATTCTCCGGGTTTTCCAACACCAGGTCGCACTGATCATCTTCGGTAAAAAGCGTTTGAAATACTTTATGAAAATGCTCTCGTACTAAATTAAATGTATCCAGAAATTTTTGGTTGGCGGTAGCTTCCACTTCTTCTATGGTCTTCAATAAACTTTCTTTCGCGGTTACCAGGTCATTTTTTTGCTCCACAATAAACTCATAACGCTTTTTCATTTCTGTAAACGCCTCAATAGCCATCGGATTTACTTCGCCCAGGTTCTCTAATCTCTTTTTCATCCGGTCAGCTTTTTCCTGCAATTCTTCTATTGTCGTTTCACTGGTACGCTCTTGCTCAAGAATATCTTCTAGTTGTATGCGAAACTCTACATTCAATCTTTCTTTGGTGCCGGCCAGTTGAAGTTTCAGCTCATTTAATTTGTCCTTGATCGCAGCCAGTAAATGCTCTACCTGTTCTTTATCTTTTACCATATGCCTGAGCCCGCTCTCTTTTTCATTGAGCAGGTTGCGCAGGTTATAATAGGCCTGGTCGGCTTCGTTCAGTGCTTTTTCTTCTTCCTCTTTTTTCCTCATCAATCCCAATAACCCTTCTTCTGTTTCTTTCAAAGATTCCTCCGATTGCCCGATATTATTTCCTGTTTCAGTTAACTGGGTAGTGTTATTTTCTATTTGGGAACGCAGATCGTTAAGTTGATTGGTTTTGAAAACCAGTTCCTGTTTTAGTGCATTGATCTTGCTTTGCTGGCGGGTTACATTCAGGTTAAACTCGTTGTACTGACGGGTAGCTTCGGTATTGCCCTCTTCTGCAGCTTTAAAAGATTCATCAGCTTCGGCCAGCCTTGAGGCGTTGGCTTGTAGCTGCTCATTAAAAACCGATAATTGCTGGCGAACTCCTTCTACAGAAAGCTGGGTTTGTTCTAATTGCTGAACCAGTTCTTCAAGTCTGTGAAGGCTATTGTTCTGCATGGAGTGAAGATTCTCCAGTTTATTATGCAAAGAAAAAACCTGGTTGGTCAATTGTTGAATTTCTCTTTCCGTTTCCCGTACCGCATTTTCCCTAAGATCCTCATTAAATGCTATCACTTCATTATGCCTTGCCTGTATGGTAGCCCGTAATCGCTCCACTACTTCATCCTGCTCCGCAATTTCTTCTTGTAGTTTTTCCAGGTTTTTCACCCGGCCTATTTTCTTTCCTTCGATCATTCCCACGCTTCCACCGGTCAGAGAATACTTACCTTTTACATACTTGCCGTTTTTTTCTATGATCACATAACCATTGCTGTTTTCCAACGCATCTTCACTATCGGCGATAAATACATTATTTAATAAGTAGGCGGCGAGCCGCTTATATTTTTCGTCCACTTCCACAACACTCAGGGCAGGAATGGCACCTTCAAGAATGTGGTCAGAATCCTGTACCTGATCCGTTAATTTATCTAGCAAAAAGAAATTGGCTTTTCCTTTTTTGTTTTCATCTAATAAATGAACGGCCTGCAATCCTTCCTTCAGATCATTAACCAGGTAGTAGCTCAAATAAGGCTCCAGCACATTTTCCAATGCAGTCCTGTATTCTTCTTTTACATACAATACGTCAGACAGTATTGGCGACTCATGGCTCCAGTTATGATTATTATGCAAAAACTTAACACTATCGGGATATCCTTCCATAGAGTCGATCATGCTTTTCAGCAGGTCGTGCTCATTTTTTTTGGAATCTAATTTCCTTGTTTCTTCAGCCAGCTCATTACGGAGCGACTCCAGGACAGATTGCGTTTGCAATATTTGCTCCTTTGTGTTATCCTGGTGTTGCTGTAACTGCTCCAGGTCTACTTTTTTTATCTCCAGTTCTTTTTCATGCAGTATCCTTTCCTGGTCCAGGTGATTTCTTTGTTCTTCCCTGTGTTTTCTTTCTTCTTCAGTTTGTGTTACCGTTATTTGAAGGTTTTGTATGGATGTATCGGCAACCGCTACTTTTTTTTCTGAATCAAACTGGCTTCGCTGTACCTGCTGGTATTCGCTGCGCAAGGAATCAACAGCGTTTCTTTTTTCATCCAGTACTTTTCTTTTAGTGTCCGCATCATTCCGCAAGTTCTCCAACCTTTCACTTAATCCTGTAAGAGCTCTTTCTTCTTCTTCCAACTGCGTTCCGGTAAAGGCAATGCTTTCATCAATTCCCTTTAGCTGACCGCCAGCTTTTTGCAAAAATTCTTTCAGGCTTGCTTCTCTTTCTTTCAAATATTCCAGGCGTTGCGCCGAAAGATTTTTTTCATTTTCTTTTGTGCGTACCATTTGCACCAGGTCGTTGAAACTATGCTGCATGGATTGCAGAGTCCTTTCTTTTTCCACAAAGGCCAGTTTCTCCTGTTCTACACCTGCTTCTTCAGTAGCTATGGAGGCTTCCAGCTTTATTTTTTTATCTGTCTCTGTTTCCTGTTGTTCGTTCAATTCTTTATACGTGAGGTTAAAACCTTCAAGAGCCGCCTTTGCCAGTTCAATGCTCACTTCCCGGTAGTCCTTCTTGATCTCATGGTATTTTTCGGCTTTCTTGGCCTGGCTTTCCAGTGATTTTAGCTGGTTATTAATCTCGAATAACAGATCCTCTATACGGGCAAGGTCCAGTTCTGTAGCATCAAGTTTTGACTTTGCTTCTTTTTTTCTCGTTTTGTAAATGGATATACCGGCAGCCTGCTCCAGCATACGGCGGCGGCTATTGTCTTTGTCTTTGATCAGGTCGTCCACCATTCCTAATTCAATGATGGCATAACTGTCGGTGCTGATGCCTGTGTCCATAAACAAATTCTGGATATCTTTCAGGCGACACTGTACATCATTAAGGCGGTATTCGCTTTCGCCACTTTTATAAAATTTGCGGGTAACCGTAACGGTATTAAACTCCGTTGGCAGCAGGTTTTTCGTATTGTCAAAAGTCAGGCTTACTTCTGCAAGCCCGCTGGCAGAACGGCTTTTGGATCCGTTAAACACAAGGCTATCCAGGTTTTCGCTTCGCAGCTGGCTGATCTTTTGTTCCCCGATCACCCAGCGTATACTGTCTACGATATTGGATTTACCACAACCATTCGGTCCTACGATCCCGGTAATATTATCGTCAAAATTCACTATGGTTTTATCGGCAAAACTTTTGAATCCTTTGATCTCTAAGCTCTTTAATCTCACTTTTCAGGTTTTATGTAGCGGCGAATTTAAGTTAATAAGGGTGAAAACAGTTTTTGGTAATCAACCATTTATTCACAAGGGATTGGTAAAAATGGGGAGAAGAAGGTGGGGATGTTGCCAGCAGTGGTATTTCATTGCGTCGGCCGGTTCGGCGCTCCGTTGACGGTTTGGTAATTCCATTGAGTAATAACATCTGCAGCTATCATCAAAATAAAATAATTTTACAAGAAACAAGCTATATGGCAATTCCTGTTTTAGACAATGAATTCTTGCAATACTGGACCAAACTTAACCTAGCCGAAAAGGAATCATTGTTGAATGTAGCAAAACATTATGTTCAACTTAAGAAAGAGGAAACGGATATTAATGGTCTCCGCAAACAGCTTGTTATGGAAGAAAGAGCAAAATATCTCAAAGGAGAAGGAAAATCGTTAAGCTGGGATGAAGTAAAAGGAATGGCTTTAAACAAAGAAAAACGGAATGGTTTATAAAGTTGAAATCAGGCCGCTTGCAACCATCGAAATAATTGAAGCGTATGACTGGTATAAAAATCAACGTGAAGAATTAGGACTTGAATTTCTTAATGAATTAGAAATTTTCCAAACTGCACTGCAAAGAAATCCTGATACATATTCATAAAACGAAAAGCCAGTACGCCAGGGAGTATTAAAACGATTTCCATACACAGTCGTTTATGAAGTTTTTGATGAGACAATCGTAATTTATAGTGTATTTATGTACAGGCAGAGCCCTGACAAAAAAAGTAGTGCTTGATTTTTCTTTCTATCTTGCTTGTGCCTCTGTTAAATCCGGAAACCGCAGACCAGTCAACTTTAACTTCAAGAATAACTGGCGGAACCGATAGAAAAAAGGATTAATGATCTACAACATTACCACCACTCGCCACACGCCAGCGTCTTCGTCTTTGCGAGGTCGCCAGTTGTATCTTCATTCTTTAAAGAAACTGGCGGCGAGCCGAAGCAAACTAAAAATAACTTAAGGCATACAATCATGCGAAAGGGAGGATGGGTTTACATTATGTGCAGTATGAACAATACAACGCTGTATGTTGGAGTAACATCCAACATTGCAGCCAGAGTCTCTCAGCATAAAGAAAATTTTTATCCCAATAGTTTTGCGGCAAAGTATAATTGCAAGAAACTTGTTTATTACTCCTGGTTTGATACTATCATGGAAGCGATAGCTGAGGAAAAAAGAATAAAAGGCGGCAGCCGGAAGAAAAAAGAAATAATGATCAACAACATGAATCCGGATTGGAATGACCTGTATGACCAGGTCAGGTTTTTTTAGATTGCGTCGGCCGGCAACAAACTTATATAACCAATTTCATTATGGCCTCGCAATGACGAAACCACCTGTAAGGGTGACTAACTGAACGAGTCGTATAGCATATCCTCAATAATGGTTCCTGGAAAATAAACTATGCCTTCGAATCGAAGAATCCTAAACCTTAGCGAAACTCAAAAGAAACAAGGGTATACAAAACTACATCCTCCCCAATCTACAAATCAATAGCACCATTCTCCAAAACACAGAGTCTTCGTCTTTGCGAGGTCGCCAGTTGTGTCTTCAATCCTTAATGAATCTTCCGGCAAGCCGAAGCAAATTAAATAAAAGACTTTTTGTAGAGTAATAACCATCACACCTTTTCATACACAAACTTTTCTCCTTTCATCAGTGGATGTTTTCCTGACAAAGCATACCGGGATATCTTTAAAGGAAAATCAGTAAAGAATACTTCCATCAGCCAGGGTTCAAAGCGAAACTCAAAATAATTATTTGCAGGATTTTCTATATTAAAATGAGTGTAACGTTCCTGGCAATATTCAAATACCATTGAAATAGTGGTAACGGCTTGCATGGGAAATGCTGCTTCCCCCCTATCATTTGTTTTTATCCAGGAGCCAGTTTCGCCATTCCTTAAACTAAAATATACATGCCCGAGCAATACGGGATTACCACCCACAATTTTTGTCACGATAAAGTTTTCATTAATTGGTTTACTGCCTACTGATGCAAAATCCTTACCGCTCCATGGCCTGCTTTGCAAAATAACATGGTAATTATCTATAGTCCAGTGGCCTGCACCGTACCTGTCTACGGCTCCGTATGTAAAAAAGAAACGGAAACTGCCGTCAGGGTTTAGCTTAAAACCAGAATCGGTAGTTTTAACTTCCTGCAGTTTATAAAAACCGGCTATTTTTTCTATTGTTTTTTTAAACATAAGTATATACTAAAATTCTGTTCGCAATGCAATTGTTAATTTGCCTTTCCTGTGGAAAGTAATATATATCGTAAGTAAGATTTTCATTCTGGCATTTGTTCT
>JBPPMM010000668.1:0-3563 GCA_051306075.1 Chitinophagaceae bacterium | reverse complement strand
ACATAATGAAAACGGTGTACAGCGTACCCCGCAAATTATTTATCGGGTATTTATTTTTGGTTTTGGTTTTTATTCAATGCAAAACAAAAACTGAACTACCTCCAGGTGATGCCGGCAACGGAGGACTTTTTCTACCCGGTGATTTTGAAGCTTTGGTAGTGGTTGACAGCATTGGACCAGCCCGTCATTTAGCAGTTAATAACAATGGAGATATTTATGTCAAATTGAGATATTCCAAAAAAGGAATGGGAGGGAATATTGCCCTTCGGGATTCAAACAATGATGGCAGGGCAGATATTATTAAGAGGTTTGGAGATTATGCGGATGAAGGCAGCCTGGCCAACGCCATGCGCATTCATAACGGTTACCTGTATTTTGGTTCCGAGCTGGTATTGTACAGAAATAAATTAACACCTGGTCAATTAATTCCGGAGAGTAAGATGGAAGTGGTGTTGACCGATGATCATGAACATGGAAGTCACTGGCATATTACCAAACCCATTTCATTTGATAATAATGGAAACATGTATGTGCCGTTCGGCGCCCCTTCGAATGCATGCCAGGATATTCAAAACACGCCGGCTGGTGTTCCGGGATTACCAGGTATGGACCCCTGCCCTGATCTGGAACATCATGGGGGCATATGGGTATTTGATGCCAATAAAATCGGACTAACGCAAAGAGATGGGAAAAAATTTGCAACTGGTATCCGCAGTGTTGTTGCTATGGACTGGAACCCGGCCGACGGAAATTTATACGCAGCCATGCATGGAAGGGATGATCTCCATTTGTTATGGCCGGAAAAATTTTCGCCTTGGCAAAGTGCTGTTCTCCCTTCAGAAGAATTTCAAAGAGTAAAGCAGGGAGATGATTTTGGATGGCCTTATTGTTATTATGACCAGATGCAAAAGAAAAAAGTTCTGGCACCTGAATATGGAGGTGATGGGAAAATAGTAGGAAGATGCGGTGAATTTCAAAACCCCGTGATGGGTTTTCCGGGACATTGGGCGCCAAATGATTTATTATTTTACAAGGGAGATCAATTTCCGGCCCGCTATAAAAACGGTGCCTTTATAGCATTTCATGGTTCTACCAATCGGGGACCTTATCCGCAATCCGGATATTTTGTATGTTTTGTTCCATTTAAGAACGGTGAGCCAACAGGTGACTGGGAAATATTTGCAGATGGTTTTGCGGGATCAGATACAATAATTAATGTAAGTGATGCTGTTGCCCGGCCAATGGGCCTGGCTATGGGACCCGACGGGTCTTTATATGTCAGTGAATCAAGAAAAGGCAAAATATGGAGGATCATGTATAAGGGCGATAAGGATAAGTTTGGTTCAGCGCAAATGGTTGGTATGGAAACCAGGAAAGGTCTTTCTCATATCAAAACACCGGATATAATTAATGATAACCTGGATAAAAGTAAATCGGTATCGGGGGAAAAAGTTTATGATATTTATTGCCGTTCCTGTCATCAAAAGGATGGTAAAGGAGATGGGCTCCGGTTTCCACCATTGGATAATTCGGAATGGGTAAAGGGAGACAAAAAAAGGCTGATCAATATTTTGTTAAACGGCTTGGAAGGTACCATTGAAGTAAAAGGCAAACCCTTTAATAGTTTAATGCCTGCACAAAAATTTTTATCAGATGAAGCGATTGCAGGTGTGCTGACCTATATCAGGGGAAATTTTGATAATGAGGCGGGTGCTGTTCATGCAGATGAAGTAAAAAAAATAAGAGAAGCTGGAAAAAATAAAAAATGATTTAATTATTAATAAAAAAATAAATCGATGCTTAAAAAAATGACGCTGCTGCCTATTTTGATTTTAATCATGACACTATCTTGTAATGAATCAAAAAATTCTTCCATGGACAAGGAACTTTTTAAAGCCTCTGTTTTTACAGCACCCAATACCTTTACTTCGGGAGCCGAAGGACCGGCTGTGGATAAGGAAGGAATATTATATGCTGTTAATTTTTCACGAGAAGGAACCATAGGCAGGGTATCACCGGAAGGGGAAGGGGCCATATTTGTAGAGTTGCCCGATGGCAGCATCGGGAATGGTATTCGATTCGGTTCTGCCGGTGATATGTTCATTGCAGATTATACCAACCATAATATCTTAAAAATTGATATGGCTACAAAACAAATAAGCGTTTTTGCCCATGAACCATTAATGAACCAACCAAATGATCTGGCAATTGACAGCAAAGACCGGATCTATGCAAGTGACCCCAATTGGAAAGAGAGTACAGGCCGCATCTGGCGTATTGACAAAAATGCAAAAATTACGCTGCTGGAAGATAGTATGGGAACAACAAACGGAATAGAAGTTAGCCCGGATGAAAAAACACTTTATGTAAATGAGTCCGTTCAAAGAAAAGTGTGGGCCTATGATTTATCTCAGGATGGAGACATAAGCAATAAAAGGCTGCTGATTGAATTTCCTGATTTTGGCATGGATGGCATACGTTGTGATGCAGAAGGTAATCTTTATATAACCAGGCATGGCAAAGGCACGGTGGTAAAATTGTCGCCTGCCGGAAAAATAGTACAGGAAATTACTTTAAGTGGAAAGAACCCCAGCAATATTGCTTTTGGCGGTAAGGAGGGGCGCACAGCATACATTACAGTTCAGGATAAAGGCAATATTGAAACCTTTATCGTAGACACGCCTGGCAGGGAATGGAAGATGATAACTAAAAACTAAACCGAACTTTCAAATAATTCTACTGTCCAATGAATATCAAAAATAATTTTGCGGGTACAACTTTACATCATTGTAGCATTTAAAAATAAGAAGGATAGCGGTACTTTAAAAATACACCTCGCTTGCAATGGCTGTATTAATGGTTAAATATTATTTTGACGTTCTAACTTTTACAGTAATTTTCAAAAGAAAAATAAAGTTTTCGATTTCGGTGGTTAATAAGCCCAAAGGGCTTGAATCCGAATAACCATAGGTGAAACCAATGGTTATAAAAGCATGAAGCGGCCACCAACCCCGCAGGGGTTGAATATCTGGTTTAACGAATACGCCTAAAAATTAAATTGAAATTAAAAACAACTTTATATGAGTACTTATCGCCAGATTTTTTACCATATAGTATTTGGAACAAAATACCGAAAACCTACAATCACAAAAAAACATGATGATGAATTGTACAAATATATTTGGGGAATAGTTAATAATAAAAACTGCAAGTTGTACCGCATAAATGGTATCGAAGATCATATCCATATTTTTTCCGATCTGCATCCTATTATTTGTCTAAGTGATTTTGTAAAAAATATAAAAGTAGCCAGCAGTCTATGGATGAAAGGAAACGAAAAGTTCCCCGAATTTGAAGGTTGGCAGGATGGTTATGGAGCATTTACATATTCTGTGAGAGAAAAAGATATGATTATAAATTATATTAAAAATCAATAAAAGCATCATAAAATAGAATCATTTTATGACGAATTCAAAAGACTATTAATTGAAAATGGTGTTGAGTTTGATGAAAAATATTTATTGTAAAGTTGTCAGGTAATATTTAACCCCTTCGGGGTTAAA
>JBPPMM010000300.1:0-3168 GCA_051306075.1 Chitinophagaceae bacterium | reverse complement strand
CACTTATCAGCTATTCCCGGTCACCCTCCTTTACCGGAAAATTTACTGACCTGTTCGGGCAGGGCTTCAGGTGCTTTATAGTAGTTACGCTGATCATGGTTTCTTTTACAGCAATCTTCAGTATGATGCATCCCGAGTTTGCAGAAGATTCTGCCAGGTATTATAAAGAAGACCTGCTGAAAGAAGGAAACAAATTACCCGCTGAAATTGATGAGATAATCGCCAGGGTTAAAAAACAATATACCACCAGCCTTGTTTCCCTAACAATTTTCGGATATTTGATTCTTGGCACTGCAATCACAGCTGCCGGATCAGCATTACTAATGAGAAGAAAATAAAGCATGGATCTATCACTTGTTATACCCTTGTTGAACGAAGAAGAATCTTTGCCCGAGCTTTCGGCATGGATTGAAAAAGTGATGTGTGAAAATAATTTTACTTATGAAATTATTTATGTGGACGATGGAAGTACTGACAATTCCTGGGAAATTATTGAGCAACTCGGATCGAAAAACCAAAATATCAAAGGCATAAAATTTCAACGCAACTATGGCAAATCGGCCGGCCTGAATGAAGGTTTTCGTGCCGCACAGGGAAATGTGATCATTACCATGGATGCCGACCTGCAGGACAGCCCGGATGAAAGTCCCGAACTCCGAAGAATGATTGTAGAAGATGGCTACGACCTGGTGAGCGGATGGAAAAAGAAACGATATGATAATAAGCTGACCAAAAATCTTCCGAGTAAATTATTTAATGCAGCGGCCAGGCAAATGAGCAATATAAAATTGCACGATTTTAATTGCGGCCTGAAGTCCTACAGTAAAAAGGTTATAAAAAGTATAGAAGTATACGGCGAAATGCACCGTTATGTTCCGGTGCTTGCTAAATGGTCGGGATTTAAAAAGATTGGCGAGAAAGTAGTCGAGCACCGTCCAAGAAAATATGGCGTCAGTAAATTCGGATGGACACGGTTTATCAATGGATTTCTTGACCTGATGACTATTTTCTTCATGGGTAAATTTGGCAAAAGACCTATGCATTTTTTTGGATTTTGGGGAACCGTATTCTTTCTGATAGGCTTTGTATTCTCTGTCTATTTAATTATTTCGAAGCTCATTCTTAATACTCCGCTTACCAATAACCCCGGGTTCTATATGGCCATGACCGCCATCATCATTGGTATCCAGTTATTTCTTACAGGATTTATCGGCGAATTAGTTTCGAGAAATGCCGCCGGAAGAAATTTTTACCTGGTTGAAAAGAAATCCGGACTTTAATGAAAAAGGTTGTCATTATCGGCCCGGCTCATCCATTGCGGGGTGGCCTGGCTACTTTCAATCAACGCCTGGCGAAGGAATTTTTAGACCAGGGAAATGATTGTTCCATTTATTCCTTCTCATTGCAATACCCTCCTTTTTTATTTCCCGGAAAAACACAATTTACCGATGAAGCTGCACCTGCCGGTATATCCATTCATCCTGTCATCAATTCCATTAACCCGTTTAACTGGGTAAAAATCGGCAACAGGCTAAAAAAAATCAGGCCGGATATTATTATTGTGCGCTACTGGCTTCCTTTTATGGGCCCGGCTTTGGGAACCATATTGAGAAGAATAAAAAAAAATAAGCATTCAAAAATTATTTGTATTGCCGATAATATTCTCCCGCATGAAAAACGCCCGGGGGATAAGGCTTTTACAAAATATTTTTTGAAGAGTTGCGATGCATTCATCACGATGAGTGAAAAAGTAATGACGGACCTTCGGTTATTTGAAAAAGATAAACCGGCCCTGCTCATTCAGCATCCATTGTACGATAATTTTGGCCCCATTATTTCAAAGGCAAGTGCAAGAAATCATCTTGAATTACCTGGTGATGAAAAAATTATTCTATTCTTTGGATTTATCCGCCGGTACAAAGGACTGGACTGGCTGATGGAAGCAATGGCTGATGAAAGAATAAAACATGCAGGTATCAGATTGCTTGTAGCCGGTGAGTTTTATGAGGATGAAAATCAATACCAGGAACTGATAGATAAGCTGGATATCAGAAAACAATTGATACTGAAAACCAATTTTATTGCCGACAGTGAAGTGCAATATTATCTCTGCGCTGCCGATGTAGTTATTCAACCTTATCGCAATGCAACGCAAAGCGGTGTTACACCCCTGGCTTATCATTTTGAAAAACCCATGGTAGTTACTAATGTTGGCGGATTACCATCACTGGTACCAAATGAAAAAGCAGGATTGGTGGTAGAGCCAAACCCGGGTTCCATTGCAGATGGCATCCTGAAGTTTTACCAATTAGGAGAGCATTACTTTATTCCTCATCTTCGCAGCGAAAAACTAAAATATTCATGGCATACCATGAGTGTTTCTATACTGGAATTAGCCAAAAATTTATAAGTACTTTTGAAAAATGAGTACAACCGAAATCATTAAGGAAATTGAGAAACTTCCTGTGCCGGAAAGACTGTTTCTTATTGAGAAAACTCTTAAAAAAATCCGGTCCACAGCCGTTTATGACCAGATGACTTTAGCAGCAGAGGATTTAGCAGATGAATATCGTACGAATAAGGAATTAACCATTTTCTCAAATTTAGACCTTGAAGATTTTTATGAAACAAGGTGAAATCTGGCTAATCAACCTGGATCCTGCGGTAGGGGCGGAAATAAATAAAACAAGACCGGCAGTTATTGTGAATCATAATTCATTGGGGAAACTTCCTTTAAGGATAATTGTTCCTCTTACTGAATGGAAAGATCGGTTCTCTAATGCTCTCTGGATGGTCAAAATTGAACCCGATACCGGAAATAACATTACCAAAACATCCTCCCTGGATTGCTTCCAGGTACGTTCCGTTTCTGAAGATAGGTTTATAAAAAAATTAGGCAACATATCCCCATCTGTTTCTGACCAGATAAAAACAGCACTGGCAAGAGTATTATCAATTGAAATATGATTTATAGAAGTAAAGCTCCCTTAAGGATCGGATTGGCCGGTGGCGGTACCGACGTTAGCCCTTTTAGCGATCAATACGGTGGCGCTATTTTAAATGCAACGATTTCATTA
Source organism: Chitinophagaceae bacterium (assembly GCA_051306075.1). Lineage (GTDB taxonomy): Bacteria > Bacteroidota > Bacteroidia > Chitinophagales > Chitinophagaceae > Terrimonas_B. Next base: position 91 of record JBPPMM010000300.1, on the reverse strand, counting down.
GCTGCGCATGCAAGTATAGAATTACTGGAAGATAAAAAAATTATTATAGAGTCGCTTGACCAAAAACAATCAGAAGTTTTTGAATGGGAAA
>JBPPMM010000655.1:0-2904 GCA_051306075.1 Chitinophagaceae bacterium | reverse complement strand
AATACAAAGGGCATGGAAACGAAAATCGGGAAGCCTTCTATGTATACGCTTATCGATCCGTCGCCCGATAAAAAATATATTTTGATCCGCACATTGCAAAAACCTTTTTCTTATTTGGTTCCCTACTCCGGTTTTCCATCTATCGTTTCCATCACGGATGTAAATGGAAATATTATAAAACAAATCGCTGAGCTACCCTCTTCTGAAACAGCGCCATCAGGAAATGATAATGCACAAAATATACAACGCGGTTTTGAATGGCGTGATGATGAAGCAGCTACAGTGGTATGGTGTATGCCACTTGATAGTGGCCTTATAAAAAAGCAGGCAGAATTCCGGGATGCAGTTTTTGCATTAGCGGCTCCTTTTACCAGTGAACCAAAACAATTATTCAAAACAAAAATGCGCTACCGAAATACTGTGTGGGGCAATGAAAACATAGCTCTTGTAACGGAAGGGCTTACCGGCAAACAACTCACGCAACTGGATCGATACAACTCCGCTACCGGCGAACTGGAAACATTGATCAAAAGAAATACAACGGATGCTTATGCCAATCCCGGCACGGCGGTAACCAAACCCAATGCATTCGGACGGGATGTATTGCTGACAACAGGCAATGGAAAAAATATATTGTTTAACAATAGTGCCGGCAGTTCACCCAGGGGTGATCTTCCTTTCCTGCTATCCTATGATGTGGATTTGAAAAAAGCAGATACGCTTTGGCGAAGCCAGGAAGGAAGTTTTGAAACCATCGTTAAAGTATTAAATGCTGATCAACTGACACTGATCACCAAACGGGAAACAGAAAAAGAAATGCCCAACTTCTGGTTGAAGAATTTAAAGTTGCGCATAGCCGATCAGCAACTGACTGCCTTCACCAATCCTTACCCGCAACTGGATGGAGTGAGCAAAGAAAAAATAAAATACAAAAGAGCAGATGGTGTTGACCTTACCGGTGATCTTTATTTACCTAAAGATTATAATGCAAAACGCGACGGGCCCTTACCGGTTTTACTCTGGGCCTATCCCGCCGAATTTAATTCTGCTGCTGATGCGGCGCAGGTGCGTGGCAGCGAACATAAATTTACTTTGCTGGGCTGGGGCTCACCGGTCTATTATGTTACGCAGGGATATGCCGTGCTTAACAATGCCGAGATGCCCATTGTAGCCACAGCTAAAAACAGCAAAGAGAAAAATGAGACCAAGCCCAATGATAATTTTATTGACCAGCTAACCATGAATGCCGAAGCCGCGATTAATAAATTAGCGGAGATGGGTGTTGGCGATAAGAACCGTGTAGCTGTAGGCGGGCATAGCTATGGCGCTTTTATGACCGCCAACCTGCTGGCGCATACAAATCTATTTAAAGCAGGTATTGCCCGCAGCGGTGCCTACAACCGTACACTCACGCCATTTGGTTTTCAGAATGAGGACCGCAGCTACTGGCAGGCGCCTGATCTTTACAATGCCATGAGCCCCTTTGCCCATGCTGATAAAATAAAGACGCCAATACTTTTGATACATGGAGAACTTGACAACAATACCGGCACTTATCCCATACAAAGTGAACGGATGTTTAATGCCATAAAAGGGCATGGCGGCACAGTAAAGTATATCAGCCTGCCCTATGAAAGCCATGGCTATGCCGGCCGCGAAAATATTTTGCATACACTGGCGGAGCAGTTTACCTGGTTGGAGAAATATGTAAAGAATGCGGAGAAGGAAGAGAAAAAAGAGATGAAAGCGTTTTGAGAATAAGTAATAACAAAATTCAATCTCATTCTTGCTTGGTGTCGCTTTACACTTAGAAAAATTCATTGGTAATAAGCTCTTGTGTGCTGGGTATAGGCTCGGCATATAAACATGAGAATTTCATATCTTCCAACTACGAATCCTCACCGTTCAGACAACAAAACTAGTTAATGACTAGAAATCAAAGTTCACTTAAAAGATCAAGAATAATGTTTGATATTGAGCAACCACATAAAGAGGAAATTGAATTAAGAATTTCACAAATTAGAAATTTAGATCTTTCAACAGTGACAATTGAAGAGATCACGGAATTGCTAGTTAGTATGATGAAAGGGTACAAATTAAGTACCCTAATATATAAGCCTGGCCGACGAGATATATTCAGAGCAATAAGATATTCTGAACCCCCGAATAAAATTTCAGATTTATGGTATCCACCTTTAGAGTATGCGGAAATAAATCGAGCAAATAGAAGAGGCGAGCAGGTTTTTTATGGATCATCTATGAGAGAAATTCCATTATTTGAATTAAACGCAAGAGTTGGTAATAAATTTGTGATATCAAGATGGAAAACGACAAAAGATTTAGCACTCAATAACGTCGGCTATAATGAGACAATTTTTCAAAAGTTTAACTCATCAAGACAAAATCAAAAATGGATAAGTGAATTTGGCGTGGAGGCTAAGAGGACAGAAAATACTCTCATACGAAATTTTTTGGCAGAATGTTTCAGCCAGAAGTTAACAGCAAGCAATCCCAATATATATAAACTCACGGTGGCAATTGCAGAGAAGTTATTCAATAATGGTATTGCTATGATAGGAAACAATTTAGTTACAATAAATTTCGAAGGTCTTATATATCCAACTCTTCAAATGAATGCAAATGGTGATAACATAGCCTTAAAGCGATCATTTATTGATAAAGGCGGATTAGAATTACAAAGCGTAGAATTTGTCGAGATAAAGGGAATAATGGATTTCAAATATGATTTGAATGTGATAGCTAAGTCAAACACTATACGAAATGGCGGCGAAATCGATTGGGAAGGCCAAACGAGTCATTGGTCTAAAAAAATGAAATTCGAAGATTTGACTTACAATTTCGAAGATGGAAAATGGGTAGCCAGAAATGATGCAGGGGAAGTTG
>JBPPMM010000632.1:0-4466 GCA_051306075.1 Chitinophagaceae bacterium | reverse complement strand
ATTAACGGAGATTTTATTATTAACAGCAATTCAATTTTTAATGCAGGCAGTTATTCCTTCACGGTTGCAGGTGATATTGAAAGTAATGGTACATTAAATGGGGAAACTTCTACATTTATTATGAATGGCACAGCCGGGCAGCTCACCGGAAGCCCTCAAACCAATTTTAATCATTTTACAGTAGCAATAGCAGCTAATCTCAGTACAAACTCCGATTTTAATGTTGCCGGAAACTTTACTAATAATGGTATTTATGATGGAAGCCTGGGTACACTTATCATGATCGGGAGTAATGCAGCTACAATAGGAGGTACAACTGTTCCTTCCACAATTTCACAATTAACTATTGAAAAGTCAGGTGGAGCTACTGTAACAATGACTGGCAATATTTCAGAAGTATTTATGCTTTTCATCAATTCCGGTACCTTATTTACCAATACCAATTCAATTACGCAGGATGCCGGCGGCGGACTATTATTAATTGCAAACGGCGCTACTTTAAAATTGGGCGGCAATAATTCTCTGCCAGGTTTCAGTGCATACGGTCTTGATGTATTTAGTACGGTGGAGTATGCCGGGGTAAACCAAATTGTGGGAAATGCAGCAGCTTATGGCAACCTGACCATTTCAACAGCAGGAACAAAAACGGCATCGGTGCCGCTGAACATACAAAATAATTTTACCTTATCAGCAGGTACATTTTCATCCTCTACCAGTGCTACACATACCCTTGGTGGTAACTGGCTGATGACAGGGGGAACATTTTCGAATGCGTCCAATACCATTCTATTTAATGGTACAGGCACTCAGTCTATCAGCAGTACAGGAGCATTTAATAATGTAACTATTAATAAATCTTCAGGTTTGGCAAATCTTTCATCTAATGTAACTATCAATGCTATACTGAATCTGACCGCAGGAAAAATATCTATCGGAAATAATAATCTAACAATGGGCAATTCGGCTACTACTATAAATGCCAGTGTAAATAGTTATATCATTGCTACAGGTAGCGGCACTTTAAACCAGCAGGTGGTTGCCGCAGGAAGCAAAATATTTCATGTTGGATTACCGGTATATTATGCGCCGGCAACTGTGGGCCTAGCAGCAGGGTCTGTAACCGATGTCATTAAGGTAAACATGTTAACAGCTCCTTATCACGGAGGGCTATCGGGAGATCCGGCAACTAATTATGCGGTCAATGCAACCTGGTTAATTGAGGAAGCGGTACCCGGAGGATCTACTGCAACTATAACTTTACAATGGCCCCAGGCGCTTGAATTGCCCGGGTTCAACAGAGCATTAAGCCGCCTGGCTCATTTTACATCAGGTGCATGGGAATTTGGTCCGGCCGATATTGCGGCAAGCGGATCAAACCCATATTCCGTTACCCGTTCCGGATTTACTAGCTTTTCTCCATTTGCTGTAAGCACATATGGTGCATTGCCTGTAACCTGGTTAAGCATAAGTGGTAGAAATGAAAATAAAAATAATATCATTAACTGGCGTGTTGCCAGTGAGGAAAATAATGATCATTATATTGTAGAAGTATCCACGGGCAGAAATCTTTTTTCACCTATTGGGAAAATAGCGGGAGCCGGTACCACAAATATCGAACAGCGATATCAATTTATTCATTACAGTGTAACAGAGCGGGAATATTATTATCGTATAAAGCAGGTAGATATTGATGGACGATATTCTTATTCGAAAGTGGTAAAAATAATTACGAATAACACCGGGGCAAACAGCGTCACCATATTAAATAATCCTATGCAGGACCGGCTGGTTGTGTCTTTTACTGCCAACAGGATGATGAGTGGATCGATCCATATTACTGATGCAACAGGCCGTGAAGTTCACCGGCAAAAAATTAAATTGGGTATAGGTAATACAGTTACAGATTTCGGGGGATTCAATTTTGCATCCGGTATTTATTACCTGGCTTTTGTAAGCGACGACGGCACCAGGGAGGTAGTTAAGTTCATTAAAAAATAAGAAATATAATTCATGGGATCAGGCTAGTTTCTTAAAACAAAAGTATAACCAATAATAAATTATCAGGCTTTCGGTGCAGATACTGAAAAAGTAAAAGATAAGTAAGGTTTATTAGTCGTCCCTTAAAAACCAAGATAATCCACAATTGGCAAGAGTTTGAGGATAAATAAGATTGAAAATATCTGCGGGAAAAGAGAAATTTGGGTTCAAAATCTTGCAGAATTTTATGCTTGCAAAAACCCAATCCCCATCACAACTTGGCTTCTATAGCACCTTTGAAGAACAGCTTAGCCATCAGCACCCTTTGTATATTTTAGCCAACCAAATTGTTCCTCAGTTGTTGGATATGGGTTCAGTTTAGCTTATTAAGTTTTTGATCGCCGAGATAAAGATGGCGTTAAGACAATTTTGCCGGCAGCTAAAAAAATCCCCCTTTTATTTAAAATAGAAAGTGACATTGCATATTCTATTAATCGCTTAAACAATCAATCAGCCTGCTATATGAAATACATAACCTCCATCTTTTATACAGCTAGGGTGGGCTGATAAGCAACATATTTTTGTTACCACGATGGTTGGTAACCCGGTTTTGCTGAAGTACCAGGATAACTAAAACAGAATAATAGCTGTACTTCTACAAAGTCGGTTTTTTTTTGCCTGTTTTATTCTTCTTGCTGGTTAATAAAATGACGGCTTCGGATAATGACCCAGAAACAAAAGTTGCAAGCCCGAACCACATGAAGAATGTAATGATAACGCCGTCAAGAATTCTTAGTAACAGGGTAAAAGATAAAAAGCAAAAACCGGTTACCCATAGTAGCGTCGGCAGGGAAAAATCTTTCTCTTCAATTTCTTCCATAGATTTGATTTTGTATTTTAGTTAATGATTAATCGGAGAGTAAATAATATGTACAGGTGAAAGGGAAAATGCCCTGGCATTTAATTGTTGACTGTGCTTCACTTCCTGCGCTATCAATTTTTTTAAAGCCAGCAGGACATCATTAGCTTCCTGTGATTTATTTTCTTTAACCAGTTCTTCCATTTGCAAAGCAAGGTGACAGGCCATTGGCATTCTGATGTTAATGAGCAAACCTTTTAAAGCGTAAGTTGCAAATTGAAACCTGTGCGCATCATAATTAGCAATGGCAAATTCAATGTTTGACAAACGGGCGGCTACCTGTTTCAGAAACATATTAATTAAGGAAAAAGGTTCTGTTTCATAACCGGTTGTTTTTTTTGCCGTCCATTCAGAGTGGTAGATCGCTCTTTCCTTTACCGGAAGGGGGGTGCTATATTTTCAAAAAACTTATTAAACTTGTTAATAGCGGTAAAAGAATGCACCGGTTCTTTGAACCGAATGGGTTTGCTGATTCTGTCCGGTACGACAGTATATAAAATTTCGTTGTTTACTCCGGCAAAAGTGTCCCGCTCAAGGCTCTTTTTTGTTGTTTTGGCTGCGGGTTGTATACTAAAAAAAATTTTCATGGGTAGGGTAAATTGTTATGCGTTATTTGAGTGTTCACCAAAAAAATATCAAGGGTAATATTACTTCAGATCAGATGTAGCGTATAATTAACAGGAGAATGATTTTTCTTTATACCGAATGAATTTAGTAGGGGCTAAGTATTTCTGCGTATCAGGTAAAAAATCAGATACCCGCCTGAACAATGAAGTACGCCGGGAGACAACAAAATCTCCCGAATTGACATGGAGTAATAAGTGGTTGACATTAAAAAAGGGCGGCAGCATGCAACGGGGTTTTTGTTGTTTTCATAAAACAGCAATAATAAAGAATGTCATACCCATGCGCAGAGCTTTGAAAGTATAAAGGCGTATTTTCTGAAACATCCATTTAAAAAACTCCTGGCGGTTTCCCACCAGACGATACTGACGGATCAGCATTATGATTAAGGCAGCTAACATAAGGGAGGGAAGGTTATATTATGGGAGAGATGATTAATTAGAGTTGACGTATGTAATAAAACAATAGGGGTCGATGGAGGATTCGCTTAATACAGGATCATTGTAGGTTCCCATGCTGATGCAAAGAAAATGATCGGCCGGAATAATTTGGCAGATAAAACTTTCTTTTTTTACCGGATGTCCATCTGCCAGTTCAGGCAACAGTTCACCCACCAGTCCATCCCAGCAAGCCTTTTCCAGTTTTTCATGAGGGAAAGAATTTCTTTCTTCTTTACTATCAGCGTTACGGCTGCAGAGTTCCCTTCCGGCAAAGCTGGTACCGGTTAACAAAAGGACTTCCTGGTTGATTTGTTGAGGTTTCATAAAGAATTATTTTTTCATTTAAACTGAATGATAATATTTGTTTTCATCAATTCCGGATTGCTGATATAAATATCATTCAGGATATGGCGGATAGCAAAAAAACAGACCGGTGATATTGTTTTATACCAAATGAATTTAGCGGTGGCTACGTAGTTTCTTATAGCGGAACTGATCAGCGATAA
>JBPPMM010000627.1:0-4936 GCA_051306075.1 Chitinophagaceae bacterium | reverse complement strand
CCTAAAAACAGATCTTACCAAAATGACCTTTCTGGGGCTGGATGAGTGGGTAGGCATTCCACCTGAAAATTCAGGCAGCTGTCATTATTTTTTTCAAAATTTGATAATTAATCCTTTACAGTTATCTACTGGGCAGTTTCATTTGTTTAATTCTCTTTTTGCCGATAATAAAACGGAATGCCAAAAAATGGATGACATTATTTCCGATAAAGGTGGAATTGACCTGATGATAGTTGGTATTGGTATCAATGGCCACATTGGATTTAATGAGCCAGGGGTTTCGTTTGACAATTATTCGCATGTTATTGAACTTGATAAAACAACGATAACAGTTGGACAGAAATACTTTAAGACCCCTGTCATTTTGCAAAAAGGAATCACCATTGGATTAAAACATTTATTGGAATCAAAGAAAGTATTGCTGGTAGCAAACGGAATTAAGAAGGCACAGGTAATTAGCAAAACAGTAAAAGGAGACATAACGAAGGATTTCCCGGCCAGTATTATGCAAATGCATCCCCATGGCTATATAATGGTAGATGAAGAAGCAGCAGCCCTGATAAATAATAATTAATTCAGCCGGAATAATGACACTCAGCGAAGGCAATAAATTAAGGATTTTATATTTCCTTGTATTTTGTTGCACTGCTGCCTGGTTACCCATTTTTGCTGATTATTGTAAAGAAAGAGGATTAAGCGGCATCAGGACAGGTATTATATTAAGCATCACTCCGGTTATGATGTTTATCATTCAGCCTTTCTATGGCATGCTGGCCGACCGCTTTGGTTATAAAAAAACTTTATTATTTTCCTCTTTCCTGGCCGCTGTTACTTATATATTCTATCTTTTTGATGGCGGCTTTGGCTATTTATTTCTGATCACCATTTTCATGGCCATTTTTTATAACACACTTCAGCCTGTACTGGATAGCCTTTCCCTGAACCTGGTTAAGAAAAACCCCAGCTTTTCTTATGGCACTTTACGTATTGCCGGTGCTGCAGGTTGGGCCTTTACAGGCATCATTACTGGTCAACTGATTGACGCAGTAAGCACAACTGTAATCTTTGCTATATCGGCTGTGTGCATGCTACTTACTTTTTTATTCGCATTCTCTCTTGAACCTGACAAAATTCATGAATCCGGGAAATCCACTCAATCCTTTAAAAAGGTAAATGTTGTTTTTTCCAATAAAATTTTATTGTTTTTATTGTTCTGTATATTTCTTGTATCCTCAGGTGCTACAACCATTTGGAATTTTTATTCGCTTTACATGAAGGAAAATGGAGCATCGGCTTCGCTAGTGGGGTACGGTATTTCATTCCAGGGCTTTTGCGAATTGCCATTATTTTATTTTTCCGCCATGATAATTGGAATTTTGGGAATGAGAACGACATTATTGATTACAGTATTTGCGACAGCCTTACGTATGTATTTGTATAGTATAGTAAAAAATCCACAGGCCGCTATATTAATTGAAGTGCTTCACGGAATCTCCTGGTCTTTGTTCTGGGTGGTGTGTGTAGAGTATGTAAACATGCTGGTTCCAGCCGATTGGAGAGCAACCGGCCAATCCCTTTTATATGCCGCTTATTATGGAGCTGGAGCCATTGCCGGAAATTTATGGACAGGATATTTATACGATGCAAATATGAAAATAGCTGACATCTTTTTTTTAAATGCCGGAATTGTGTCAATTGTAGGCGTGCTGATATTTATTTTTATGAAGACCAAAAAGATGGAGCCAACAAAAAAATCATGAAAAAATTAATCCTTGTTAATTTCTGTTAGTCTAATCATTATCTAAATTGAAGAAGAAGGAATTATTACCGACACCGGGAAGTTGACCTAATAAATCAAAATTAAACAATATGTACATCCTCAATTCCTTCCTTCATACGGGATATATACCAGTCAATAAATTTAGCAACATCAGATTCTACCGGAGCGTAAGGTCCGGGTTGATAAAGTGTGGATTCAATTCCTTTGAAATTATTTTCGCATAATTTCCAATCCTGTTCCCCGGTAATTCTCCAAAAATCAGTAAGGCGTTCAATTGAATAATCTGTTCCTTCATTAGCCTCCTTATCCACCAACCAGGCCAGGTCGATATAGGTGAGAGAAGGAGAAACAGCAGTTAGCCGCATCGTCCACATATAATCACTTACTGCATCCATCCAAAAATTTGGGTACACCACTAATCCCAGAACACCCGCATCAAAATCTTTATGATCACCCATGGGAGTAGCGACGGATTTTCCATCCAGGCTATAACTTAATACCCCAGGCCGCAGTGGATAGCGGATTGCAAAATGAAATGAATCATTTTCAAAATCAACATTAGAGATAGCTAATCCTTTTTGTTGCCAATCTACCTGCCGTAAAGCCAGCTCTCCATCTGCAGATTCCTTTAAATTAGCCCCTATAACTGCATTGCAATATTCAGGATGTGCCGGCCCACAATGGTAGCACTCCCGAAAATTTTCTGCCACCAGTTTCCAGTTAGTTCGAAGCTCATACGTTTTTGTAAAGGCGACCTTTGCTTTATCTATCTTGTATGGTTTTAAAAAGGGAGTATAATCTTTAATCACTTTCGTAAAATCAGGAGGATGCTGAGCCAATGAAATGAATATTAGTCCTTCCAGCACCTCAATATGTACAGAATACAAACCAAACCGGGACCGGTCAAAATCTTCCGGCATTAGCCTTGACTTTAATAATGTGCCGTCTTTATCATATACCCATTGATGATACGGACATATTAATTTAGGAGTATTTCCTTTTTCTTCAAGACAGATCAATGAGCCCCGGTGCCTGCAAGTATTATAATGGGCAAAGACTTCTCCTTTGCTTCCCCGAATTATAATTATGGAATCATTGTGAACTTTGTAGAGGAAATAATCACCTGCGTGGGGAATAGCCGCAACAGTGCCGGCGAACAACCAATATTTTTTCCAAATAAATTCTTTTTCCTGGTTGAATATCTGTTGATCTGTATAAAATGGCTGCTCCAGCCCCCAACCTGACCGGTAACTCTTTAATAACTTTTCCAGATAAAAGGTATTCATGTGGGTTAGTGATAATAATATTAGTTAAAGTAAATTTACAATTTATGAAGAACCGGCTGATGCGTTAATTGAAGATAAATATAAAATATCCACTAATACCTGAAGCGATGAAATTGGAATACGTTGCCATCTGGACTAATCAACTGGAAATAATGAAGGATTACTATCTCAAATATTTTTAACGGCAAGTCAAATGAAAAGTACACGAATAGGAGTAATGGATTTCAAAGTTATTTCCTCAGTTTTGAAAATGGCGCAAGATTGGAGCTTATGACAATGCCGGATATTCCGGGCAATCTAAACGATACAATACATAAGCAGCACCTGGGATTTATACATCTTGCCTTTGGTGTTGAGCACATTGAAGAAGTAGATGAAAAAGCCAGACAAATGAAAACTGATGGCTTTGCTATTTTGAGCGGCCCGAGGAAAACTGGCGATGGCTATTATGAATTTGAAACGCTTGACCCGGATAATAACAGAATTGAGGTCACCGCAAAACATCCTTCCACTCATTTTAATAATTGATGCAGGGAAAGAAGAATGGAAGGAGCTTCAATATACTTTTTAGCCCTGTATCTGGGCGGACAGAAGGAGATCATGATAACTTAAATTCTAAAAAAATGGAACCGATTATCCATACTAAATCAATAAATCTGGTTAACAGAACATTCTTAACCATCCTCTAACATGATATTTACGTAAATTGATATTGGAGGACCAGATTATGAAAAGACTGATCTTTTTAATTTCAATACTAATAGTGCAAGTTTCAGCCAACAGTCAGAAGAGACTTTCACAACCATTAACAAAAGGGGAGCTTTTAAATAAAACCTATTGCACAGGTTTATTTAATACAAATGATGCACAATATTTTGATCTGGTGGGTGATTATGCGAATGCGTCGGCAGTGAGTTATCTAAACGTTTTGGATTGGCTTAAAGGAAGAGTAGCGGGCTTGCAGGTCTTTATTGGAAACGACAATACCCGAATCCCCTTTTTACGCAATTTGCATGCAGTCATTTACATTGATGAGGTTCCTGTAAATCATGAATATCTCGATTACTTACCTGTATCCGATATGGCGATGATAAAAATTATAAAAAGCCCGTTTGCCGGAGGTTGGTACGGATCAGGAGGTGCTATTGCGATTTACACGAAATCCGGAGAAGAGGATACAGAACCTTAAGCGAATTTGAAAATCTCTCTCCATCAAGGGTATTAATCCAAACCAAACATACCCTTGTTCAATTGTTGAAGGATTTGGGTTTTATATTGAGCCGAAATCAATAATGAAATATTATGGGGACTGCCTCCGTAAGAAACCATGCGCACAGGAATGTTCATGATAGAACCAAAAAGTTTTTTAACAATATCAGTTGTTTTTGATATTTCATTTCCTACTACGGAGATGATGGCCTGGTTGTAATCTACTTCCGTATTTCCAAGCGGTTCCAGTTCCTTTAATATCTCTTTTAAAAAAACAGGATTATCTATAGTAAGGGAAACCGCCACTTCAGAAGTGGTGATCATATCAATTGGTGTCCTGTATTTTTCAAACACCTCAAATATTTTTCTTAAGAAACCATAGGCCAGTAACATCCGGCTGCTTTTAATCCGGATAGCAATTATATTATCCTTTGCCGCCACAGCTTTTACTCCTACGCTGCCTGCTTCCTGGGTAATCAATGTTCCTTTTGCTTCCGGCTTCATCGTATTCAGCAATTTTACCGGAATCTTATACGTTTGTGCCGGCCAGATGGAAGCGGGATGCAAAATTTTTGCCCCGAAATAAGCTAACTCAGCTGCCTCATCAAAACTCAATTGCTCTACCGGTACAGTTCTTTTAACCACCCGGGGATCATTATTG
>JBPPMM010000602.1:0-5845 GCA_051306075.1 Chitinophagaceae bacterium | reverse complement strand
GGTTTACGGGTTTAATCTCAGATCGGAACCAAACCTTAGAAGCACTCTTCTTAAGACTCAGGTCCAAACACCCCGGGAACACTGAAAACGTGTGAAGCTTTCAAAAAATAGAAAGTAAGAACTTACCTGAGAATTGACAGGCTGTGCAAATGTAGGAATAAAATAAATCAGGCACCTGTAACTTTCCTTTGCCTTTACTCGTATCACATTAAAATCAACAAAATCATGAAAAAAATATTTTTACCTTTTTTATTGTTAATTGCATTTTTTACAAGCACTTTAGCCCAGGTTACCATTAATGATCAAAACGCGGAAAAACGGGAGGCAAAAAATTTCCAGGCGATAGAAATTTCAAATGCGTTTAATGTTTACCTGACTCAAAGTAATGAGGAATCTGTAGCAGTAAGTGCTTCAGATGCCAGGAGCAGGGAAAACATCAAAGTTGATGTAAAGGGAGGTGTATTGATCATTCGATATGATAATAATGGCAAGTGGAATTCAGGAAACAAAAAATTGAAAGCTTATATATCCTTCAAGCAGTTAAATAAACTTAAAATAAGCGGCGCCTGTGACGTATATGTAGTAGGAGATTGGATGGCGGAAAATTTAAAGCTTGATCTTTCCGGCGCCAGTAATATGAAGGGAAATATGGAGGCCCAAAAATTAATGGTTGACCTCAGCGGTGCATCTGATCTTACATTGACAGGTGCGGTAGGACAACTAAATATAGAGGCCAGCGGTGCAAGCGATTTTAAAGGATTTGATCTGGCTGTTGATTATTGCAATGTAAAAGTTAGTGGTGCCAGTGATGTTAAAATAACAGTCAATAAAGAATTATCAGCTGAAGCCAGCGGGGCCAGCGATGTAAAATATAAAGGTAGTGGCATGATACGAGATGTTAAAACTAGCGGGGCTAGCAGTATCTCCAGGAGATCGTAGTCTTAATTTAAAAGCTTAGTTAAAAAGCTGTGGCAATGATACTATTGTCGCAGCTTTTTGGTTTTTGTTTGGCTGCTAAGTTGCAGGACCTTACATTTGCACCGCGAAGTAGAGCAGCGGTAGCTCGTTGGGCTCATAACCCAAAGGTCGGGAGTTCGATCCTCCCCTTCGCAACAAGGAAATCGCCCCGATAATTAACGGGGCGAATTTTTTAGTTCGAGTTACTTCAATAATGTAGTTTATTTAAATTTTCCTGAACAGTTGCGTTTTAACTGGCAAGGATTGATTACCTCCTCTCTCTTGCATAAGTAGCACGACTTGTCCGGATTTAATGGAGAAGTTTTAATGAAAACCGGTTTTGTCAATATATTCGGAAGGCCCAATGCTGGCAAAAGTACATTGCTCAATACCCTTATGGGAGAAAAACTGGCTATAGTTTCATCCAAAGTTCAAACTACCCGTCACAGGATTAAGGCAATTATGACGGAAAAGGATTACCAGGTTATTTTTTCCGATACTCCCGGCATTATTGAGCCCAGATATAAACTTCATGAAAAAATGATGAAGTCAGTTAAGGGCGCCCTGGAGGATGCGGATATTGCCTTGCTGCTTGTTGATGTAAATGAAAACTGGGAGGAATGTAATGTTATTTTTGAAGCCCTGAAATTAAAGGTTCCGGCTATTGTAGTTATAAATAAAATTGACCTGGCCGGCCAGGAAAAAATTAAAGAAGCAATTGCCTTTTTTGAAGATAAAAAGTATTGCAGGAAAACAGTGACTATAACGGCTACCAGTGGAATTAATATAAAAGGGTTTTTGAAACCGATATTAGAACTTTTGCCGGAAGGAGAACCTTTTTATACGGATGATGACATAAGCGATTTGCCTACCAAATTTTTTGTCAGCGAGTTGATCAGGGAAAAAATTTATCAACTGGCACAGGATGAAATTCCTTATCATACTGCCGTATTGGTAAGAGAATATAAAGAAAAAATAACCCTCGTTAAAATAGTCGCTGATATCATCGTTCAGCGGGAAACTCAAAAAGCGATATTGATTGGGGAAAAAGGGAGTATGATCAAAAAGTTGGGTACACTTGCCAGGGCAGATATTGAAGCGTTTTTACAACAAAAAGTCTTCCTCGAATTATTTGTAAAAGTGAAACCAAAGTGGAGAGAAAGTGATTTACACCTGAAAGAATATGGGTACTAAGAGCTTAAAAATATTAAGACCATCAAATTTTTATCCGGCTAAATGTGATGTATGATACAAGGATAAGAAGCAGTATATATTTTATTAAAATCAGTTTTTAGAATTAAAATTGTTCGCCTTTGCGGCGAATTCAGGATATGAGTTTTACAGTAGCAATAGTAGGTAGGCCGAACGTAGGAAAAAGCACTCTTTTTAATCGTTTATTAGAGGAAAGGAAGGCTATTGTAGATGATGTCAGCGGGGTGACCCGCGACCGGCAATATGGCGTTAGCGACTGGAATGGCAAAAATTTTAACGTAATAGATACCGGCGGGTTTGTTGCAGGTAGCCAGGATATATTTGAAAAAGAAATAGCCAAGCAGGTATTGATAGCCGTAGAGGAAGCTGACGCTATCATTTTTATTGTAGACGCTCATACGGGAATGACAGAACTTGATGATTCCATGGCGCAGGTATTACGACGCGGCAAAAAGCCGGTTTTTCTAACCGTAAACAAAGTGGATAATAATGAGCGGCTGATGGAAGCATCTGAATTTTACAGCCTCGGATTTGAAAACATATTTTTTATTGCAGCAGCAAGTGGAAGTGGCAGCGGCGAGTTGCTGGATGCAATTACCGAATTAATACCTCCATCACCTGATGAAGATGAGGAAGAACAATCGGCTATACCAAAATTTGCGATCATTGGTCAGCCCAACGTAGGGAAGTCTTCTTTATTAAACGCATTGGTGGGCCAGGAGCGGACCATCGTCAGTGAAATAGCCGGCACTACCCGGGATACTATACACACTCATTACAATTTATTTCAGAAAGAGTTTGTATTGATTGATACAGCGGGAATACGTCGTAAAGCGAAAGTACATGAAGACCTGGAATTTTATTCAGTCATACGGGCTATTAAGGCTTTAGATGAAGCCGATGTATGTATGCTGTTACTTGATGCAGAAAAAGGAATTGCGGCACAAGACCTGAATATATTCAGCCTGGCTGCAAGAAAAGGAAAAGGTATTGTGGTTTTGGTAAACAAGTGGGACCTGGTGGCCAAAGAAACCAATACTGCCAAACAATATGAAGCAGAATTGAAAAAAAGATTAGCCCCATTCAATGATGTTCCCATACTTTTTATTTCTGCTAAAGAAAAAACCCGCATTTTCAAAGCGATTGAAGAAACATTGGATGTTTATGAAAAACGTAAGCGAAAAGTGCCTACTTCTGAATTAAATAATGTGATGTTAAAGGCGATGGAAACCTATCATGCCCCGGTGGTAAGAGGACATTCTATCAAAATAAAGTTTGTTACTCAATTGCCTACTGTGGTGCCCTCATTCGCTTTTTTCTGCAATTTCCCGGATGATATTAAAATGCCGTATCAAAATTATCTGGAGAACCAGCTTCGCCAGCATTTCGATTTAAGCGGAGTGCCTGTTCGATTGTTTTTTAGAAAAAAATAAGACGTTATGAATTAGTCAATGCTGGTGCAGATTCAAGATTAAACTCATTGGTAATGGTCCTTATCTGTTTTTTAAATTGTATTAATTCCTCCTGCTGTTGTTTTATGAATTCATTGTCTTTTAGTTTTCCAATTACTTTTTCCATTTCTTTTTGAGATTCATATACCATCTGGCGAAAAGGGCTGGCATAGTCTTTTGCCCTGGATTCATATATCCCTTCTACCATCCATTCTTTGGTGACTTCCGCTTGTTGCAATACTTTAAGAAATATTTTTTTTGTAAATGTTGACGGTGTAAGTTGAAGTATTTCCAGCATGGAAGCAAACGCATGCTGTCTTTTGTGCAAATAATACAGGTCGCTGTATTCTTTATAAAAAGTGTGCACGTCATCCCAGCTATTCACTTTACCTGCATGAATATTCTTTATCAATTTATTAATGGCAGGTAATGGAATTAATTGCCCGCCGATGTTGGCCCATTCACTCCTTGCTGAATTACCCATTGATTTTATAAGTTTTTCCAGTGAATCTGTTTTTTCAGTTTTAATAGCCTCCAGCATTTGCGTTACACCATGGTAAATGATCAGCTCCTTAAATAAATGATAAGCTTCTGTTACTTTTATCAATTGCACTTTGCGTGATGAATTTTCTATTCCGCCGGCCAGAATTTCCTTATCTGCCAGGTTTGCTTTTTGCTCCAGCAATGATGAACCCAGTTTTAAAATTTGTTCTTCATTTAATTTTTTGCCATTCATTTTTTGATGGCTTTCACCCACAGATTTTTTCAACAATTCCAGGCCATTAAAGATTTCATTTATACTGTCCGGGGCAAGAAAATCATATTCCAGGAATTGATTTTTAAATTGTCTTTTATCCCTGCTTTCATATTTAGCGGAATTGCGGGCCAATGCGTACATATTGTATAAGAACCAATAACCCGGCATTATCACCAGTTTATCCTTGCTTACATCGTTGCTTACGAGAGAAAACGGTAAAGCAATATTTAATTCAGCCGGAAAATCGCCCTTGGCTATTAAAGTATAAGAAGCAAATTTAGAATTGTGTTTAAGACTAACGCAGAGGCCTGGCCAGAAGCCGCGGCCAGCGATGATTTCGCCATCTGCTCCCCTGGAATTGTGATTAGATCCTATAGTGGCCCCGGCAGCCATATTTGTCTGGCCCTTTAAAACAGAGGCGCATAAAAAAGAATTATTATGATGCTGTTCATGTGCCGGGAAAAGCAATGAATTCAAAACTTCGCAACAGGAAATAGTTGAATTATCGCCGAGAAATGAATTAATAAGACGGGCTCCATATTTCAATTGAGAGTGGGATGCTAGTATAAAACGAACCGCTTTGGCCCCATAAAATGCTTTACAGCCAAAACCAATAATTCCATTTACCATTTCACATCCTTCTCCTATTTGCGTAGGCGAATCGGCCGACGAATTGATGGTGAGATTCTTTAGTTTGTTGGCTCCCTTTATATAGGCATCACTGCCAATCATCGTGTCTTTGATAATCCGGGAGTTTTTAATTACAGTTCTGTCGCCGATCATGCCATAATAACCCCGGCGGTTATCAAATTTCGTGTCGGTGAATTCCTTAAATTTTTGCATTAATACTTCATCACCCCTGTACCTTGTCCATAGCCAGGCATCTCCGGTTTGCATTCCATCAAAGGGAATCACCCGGCGGCCCGCATTTTCATTGCAAAGTTCCATCCAGATTCGTATGGATTCCGGTTCCCCTTTTTTCAAAATGCCATTGCCGAATTTGCTATGATTGGATACTTCTATTTCATTTACATTGACAAGAATTACTTCATTGCCGATAATGTAATGACTTAAATAATTTACGTTATTAACAACAACATTATCACCAAGGTCGCAACTTATAATAGAACTGTTGTATAAACCAACCGGCAGACGGATGTCATGAAATTCCAGATAATAAGGTTCCAGCTTCCCAATGCGCACTAACCCAAAAAACCGGCACTGCTGCACCAGGGAAGAATCAAAACCTTCAGCAACCAAAACTTTTTTCCAGTTATCTGAAGTAGTGCCATAAGCAATAAGTTCTTTTATTTCTTTGGAAGTTAATTGCCGGTAGCGATCCCCATTCGGATTTTGGATATAACGCAGGTAATTTTCATCCTTTCCCTTCGGGATATGTTGAGCATCGATGAAATTATACCCTAAATCGTTGATGGGCGTTTTTTTGATTTGGTTCATCGTGATGGTT
>JBPPMM010000554.1:0-2093 GCA_051306075.1 Chitinophagaceae bacterium | reverse complement strand
CTCTTGGGAATGTTGCTGCTTCATTGGATTATTACAAGGTGCTGATCACAAACCAGGATGGGCTGGGCACTTCTGTCTTTCCTGAAAATACTTTCTGGCCTTACCAGGAATTGATGATTCGCACACTGGCTGGCGAAGGATTTGTGTTTGATGAAATTCATATCGATAAATCTTTTGAAAAAGAAAAGCTGCCAACCCGTAAGCCAGGCACAGGTTTACTCACTCATTTTTTTGATAAGGAAAAATTTGACCTGGAGAATTCTTTTATGATCGGTGACAGGTGGACCGATATTCAACTGGCAAAAAATCTTGGAACAAAGGCGATCTTAATTAAGTCTCCCTATTTACCATTAACCGAAGAACAAGTAAAAGAATATGAGGACGTGATCGTTCTTGCCACCGATGATTGGAAGGAAATTTACCAGTTCCTGAAAAATGGAATGAGAAAAGTATCACAGCAGCGCAATACAAATGAAACAAAGATCAGTATTGATCTCAACATGGATGGGAGCGGACAATCAACTATACAAACAGGTCTCGGTTTTTTTGATCATATGCTGGAGCAAATAGCCCGCCATGGAAAATTAAATCTCAATATTCAATGCCAGGGTGATCTGCATATTGATGAACATCATACTATTGAAGACACAGGCATAGCCCTGGGAGAGGCTTTTGCAAAAGCCCTTGCAGATAAAACAGGAATGGAGCGATATGGTTTTGCCTTACCCATGGACGAAGCCGAAGCCAAAGTATTGATTGATTTTGGAGGCAGAAATTGGTTGGTTTGGAACGCAGAATTTAAAAGAGAAAAAATAGGAGAGATGCCAACGGAAATGTTTTTTCATTTCTTTAAATCTTTTAGTGATGCTGCTAAATGCAATCTGAACATTGAATGCAAAGGCGATAATGAGCATCATAAAATAGAAGCTATATTTAAAGCATTTGCCAAAGCCATACGGATGGCGGTCAAAAAAGATCCTTTCAGTAATTATTTGCCAAGTACAAAAGGAGTTTTATAAGAGTTTTATGAGAGGATTCGGAGGGAGATGAAAAGTAGTTAATTCGGGAAATTTATTTGGGCCTAAATCGTAAACGTATATGAGCATAGTAATCATTAAATATAATGCCGGTAATATCCAGTCTGTTTTGTACGCATTGGAAAGAATTGGTGCGGAAGCTGAAGTGACAGATGATCCGCAACGTATAAAGCAGGCTGCCAAAGTTATTTTTCCGGGTGTAGGCGAAGCCAGTACGGCTATGCAATATCTGAGGGCAAGAAAACTGGATGAACTGATTATTAATCTTAAACAACCGGTACTGGGTATTTGCCTGGGCATGCAGTTGATGTGCCGGCATAGTATGGAAAACGATACCAGCTGCCTGAACATTTTTGATGTGGATGTTAAACAGTTTGTCACCACGGACCCGGCTTTAAAAATTCCCCAGATCGGATGGAATAATATTTACAACCTGCATTCACCACTTTTTAATGATGTGCAGGAAAATGCCTATGTCTACCTGGTGCATAGCTTCTTTGCAGAGTTGAGTAATGAAACCATTGCTACTTGTAATTATATACAACCTTATGCGGCAGGGCTGCGAAAAAATAATTTTTATGGTGTCCAGTTTCACCCGGAGAAGTCAGCGGATGCAGGCGAGCAAATAATAAAAAATTTTTTAGCCTTATGATCATCATTCCTGCTATTGATATTATCGACGGTAAATGCGTTCGGTTGACGCAGGGCGATTACAATCAGAAAAAAATTTATAATGAAAACCCGCTGGAAGTAGCCCGGCAGTTTGAAGATGCCGGCCTTCAGCGTTTGCATTTAGTTGACCTGGATGGAGCCAGGCAAAAAGCAGTTAAGAATTGGAAGGTGCTGGAGACTATTGCAAATAATACGTCACTGGTTATCGATTTTGGTGGTGGTATCAGTACGGAGGCGGATGTTAAAGTAGTTTTTGAATCCGGGGCTGCAATGGCAACCGTTGGAAGTATTGCTGTAAAAAATGAAGAAGAGTTTGTAAAGTGGTTGTTGACTTTCGGGCCGGATAAATTTTTATTGGGTGCTGATGTAAAAGATAAGATGATT
>JBPPMM010000286.1:0-5440 GCA_051306075.1 Chitinophagaceae bacterium | reverse complement strand
TGATGCTGTGCTGGATTCACCAAAAACAGATTATATCTATTTTGTGGCGAGCAGCGATTTCGATGGCACACATAAATTTACTACCAACTATCCTGATCACATAAAATATGCTAGAATATACCAGCAAGAGTTGAACAAACGAAATATCAAATAGGTACCATGCATTTTTTCACCCGATTAAAAAGAAGATTTCTTATTTCTGTGCCCGTCAGTTTCCTGATACGAAAAAGCAAAAACATTTTGCTTCCCGGGTTCCAGGGTATTCCCCTTTTTGATGTGATCCGTTTCCTTTTTTTACAAGCAGGAAAAACGGGCTTTACGGAAAGAGCCTCAGCTATTGCTTTTAATTTCACAATGACCATTCCGCCCACACTTATCTTTTTGTTTACTTTAATTCCTCATCTGCCCATTTCGCAGGCATTTGTCAACCAGATATTTTCCCTTATAAAAGATGTAATGCCGGGTGAAAAAAATTATAGCGTGGTAATAAAATTCATATCTGATATTCTTAATAAACCAAGAACGGGTTTGTTGTCAACCGGTTTTTTACTGGCCCTGTTTTTTTCTTCCAATGCGGTAATGGGTGTTATGCGTTCATTTGACCAAAAATATATCGGCTTCACAAAAAGGAAAGGCCTGCATGAAAGATTCGTGGCCCTGCGCCTTACACTCATTCTGTTTATTCTTTTTTTTTTCGCGATCCTTGCTTTGATCATGCAGGGATCAGTACTTCGCTGGTTAGGCATCAGCAATTCTTTATTAATAACGCTGATCGATAACCTGAGATGGGTTCTTATTATCTTAATGATCTTCTTTTCCATTTCTCTTATATACCGCTACGCCCCTGCAGTACATAAGCGATGGAAATTGTTCAACCCCGGCTCCATAGTCGCTACCTTTATGATGATCATTTTTACGGCTTCTTTTTCGTACTGGGTAAGTAATTTTTCTAACTATAATGAATTGTACGGATCTATCAGCACTATATTGATCCTGATGTTGCTTATTTATTTTAATTCATTAGTTTTATTAATAGGTTTTGAGTTAAATGTAAGCATCAATTCACTGAAGCATGAAGTGGATGAAAGGAATAAAATCCGTGCAGGCGGCATACATTCCCTGTAATCTTTTTCCGAAATTTGTACTAACATTTTTTGAAAACGGCTTTGCATAAAAGGATATCAGCCATCCTGCCATTTGTACCCCTTTTAAAAATTAACAAATGAAATGTCCATGACCGAATTTTCCTTCACAAACCGGGATGATTATTTTCATGGACATACTATGTGGCTATAAAACAATAAAAAATAAACACATGAAAAAGATATTTTATTCCATTTTGCCTGTTATCACAATTTCACTTCTTTGGCTTCAAAATTTTTCTGAGCCTCTTCCTTTAGGCTCTGCTTTGCCGGGTGCGGATAAAAAAATGAAGGATATCTCAGGGCAACAAATTTCATTTAACGAGGCTATGAAAAAGAATGGCTTGTTAATTATGTTTAGTTGTAATACCTGTCCCGTGGTCGGCAGTTATCAATCCCGAACTTTAGAAATTGGGAAATTTGCCGTGTCTAATGAAATTGGCATCATCCTGCTTAATTCAAATGAAGCAGCCCGGGGTCGTGGCGAATCTTTTGAAGATATGAAGCAATACGGGAAGGAACAGGGATATAGTTTCAACTATGTAGTGGATCAGGATTCCTGGATGGCGGATGCATTCGGAGCTACCAGAACACCGGAAGTATTTTTATTTGATAAAACCGGTAAGCTGGTTTATCATGGAGCCATCGATGACAATGCGAATGGGCCGGACCAGGTGAGCAGAAAACATGCGAAAATTGCTATTGATGAAATGGTTTCAGGAAAAAAAATATCTACTTCCAAAACCCGCTTTGTTGGTTGCACTATCAAAAGAAAGTAGTACAGCTTATTTGTTTAAAACCTGTGCATGGTAAGTGCAGGTTTATAGGTAATTCAAAATACTAATTTTGGAGTTGCCTGATAATTTATTTGCTTTTCCCCAGTAATATCCTGACTTCTTTGTTAAGTTCTTTTTCGGATAGTGGTTCTTCTATGAACTTCCTGTATTCATTTTTGTTGAAAATAAAAAGAGAAGCGGGAATAGCGCCAGACCAGGAAGGATCAACGATAGGACAAAAATAATCGGCATTGGTTTCATCGAGCCAGTAAGTTGAAATCTTTCTTTTTTGAATAAAAGAATTCACCTTATCAGGAAAATCATTCTGCATGTCAAGACTTACAAATAAAATCTGCAAGCCGTCTTTTTTGTAATCAGCATTCAGCTTTTGGAAATAAGGTATCTCCTCCATGCAGGGTTTGCAGAAAGTGGCCCAGAAATTAATGATCAGCGGTGTTTTGCTTTCCGCAATGATTTTTTCAAGCCCGGTGATTTTTATCATCTTTAATTCCTGCCCGAATACAGGTAATGAAAATAGAAAAGCAATAAGTATTAAAATCTTCCTTTTCATCTCTTATTAAGTTGCACATTTTTATTCATCTCTTTTTGAACTCCATTCTAACAAAAGCTCATTATACCTTGAATCTTGTAAACTAGCATTCTGATAATGACCCGCAATATTTTTTTGCCTGAATGCTTCATATAAAGTAATAGCGCAGGCTACACTTATGTTCAGCGATTGAATAATTCCTACCTGGGGAATCATAAAATTTCCATCAGCCATTTCTCTTATCTCATCGCTGACACCACTGTGCTCATTACCAAAAATAAGAGCGATGCTTTTGGTAAAATCAACCTGGTATAAACTTACTGCATCGCTGCCTAAATGTGTAGTTAAAATGGATGAATACTTGTTTCGTAATGATAAAAAACATTCCTCCGCATTTTCATATTGATGAATACTCAACCATTTGGCAGCGCTGGAAGAACTCCTGGGTCCCCATTTCTTATGCCGGGCGATCTTTGTATTCAGAATATAGATATCCTGGAGGCCCACCGCATCGCAGGTTCTCATAACGGCAGAAATATTATGCGGATCAAAAACATTTTCTAAAACGATCGTCATATCCTGTTGCCTTTTTTTTAATACAGCACTCAGTTTCTCCAGTCGTTCAGGTGTCATAATTCAATGGCTTTAAATTGCAGTCCTGCTCAAATTAAGTATATTTATAAGACTACGATTTGTTATTAAACCTTATAGCATATTTTTTATAACAGACAGTATTGTATTGAGCTATTAATAATGATAGCGGGAATAAAAAACACAAAAATCTGACGTCATTTTTTGAACCAAAAGAATAAAAACAATTAAATGAAATACCCTCTTGTTCAAAATTACATTAATGGGAAATTTATCAATTCTTCTTCTTCACGATCCCTGGATGTAATTTCTCCCCTGGATGGCAATCCGCTTTCCAAAGTGCCCATGTCAACGGCAACTGATCTGGATGCAGCAGTAAGAGCAGCCAGGGCCGCCTTTCCTGCATGGAGTAAAACACCTATAAAAGAGCGGGTACAGATTTTCTTCCGGTATAAGTTTTTATTAGAAAAACATTCGCGGGAGCTGGCGGAGCTTGTTCAGGAAGAAAATGGAAAAACCTATGGCGAGGCGCTTGCAGAAATTGAAAAAAGCATTGAATTAACTGAGTTCGCTACATCACTTCCGCAATTGGTGACGGGCGAAGTACTTGAAGTAAGCAAAGGAATAGAATGCCGAACCGAACATGTGCCGATTGGCGTAGTGGCCTCTATTGTTCCATTCAACTTTCCAAGCATGGTGCCTAACTGGACCCTGCCGAATGCCATTGCACTTGGAAATTGTATGATTCTTAAGCCATCAGAGAAAGTGCCGCTGAGCGCCGGTAGACTGGCAGAACTGTTAAAAGACGCCGGATTGCCCGATGGAGTTTTGAATATTGTGAATGGTGATACAGAAATTGTAGAAGCTATTTGTGATCATCCGGGAATTGAAGCCATTTCATTTGTAGGTTCCACCAAAGTGGCAAAGATCGTTTACCAGCGGGCGACATCTCATTTTAAAAGATGTCTTGCGCTGGGAGGAGCCAAAAACCATTTGATGGTTTTACCCGATGCTATACCCGGCATGACAGCTCAAAACGTGGTTGCCTCCATGAGTGGTTGCGCTGGCCAGCGTTGCATGGCTGCATCTGCTATGGTGGGCGTTGGAGATATTGATCATATCATAGATAAGATTTGTGAAGAAGCATCTAAGATCATTCCGGGCGAAAACCTGGGAGCTGTAATCAATAAAGCCTCCCGGGATCGGATTGAAAAATATATAACAGAAGCTGAGCAACAGGGTGCCAAAATTTTAGTAGACGGAAGAAATACAAAAGTGAAAGGAAAAGAAAACGGAACCTATGTGGGGCCAACCATTATTGACCATGTAAAACCAGAAATGAACGTGGCCAAAGAAGAAATATTTGGGCCCGTTATTTCTATAATGAGAACGAATACAGTAGATGAAGCCCTGGCCATAGAGAATGCCAATCCATACGGAAATGCAGCATCCGTTTTTACTCAAAATGGTGGCATGGCCAGGTATGTTATTGACCGGGCAAGTGCAGGGATGATTGGAGTTAATGTAGGTGTACCTGTTCCCCGTGAACCTTTTTCCTTTGGTGGATGGAATGAAAGTAAGTTTGGCGTTGGTGATATTACCGGAAAAAGTTCAATCGAATTTTGGACAAAACTGAAAAAATCAACTACCAAATGGAATCCGGAAGCAGGAGTGAATTGGATGAGTTAACCCCTGTCTCCGCCGTGGGGTAGAACTTAGATCAAAAAGTTTTTATTTTTTTTGCATTGTACTAAAGTTGAAGTGGAAGTTATAAAGTTTGGTTTTGTATTGAAGTGCCGCTTCTTCTCCGAGGGTGAAGGTGTTGAAGGATGAGGCCGGAAGCAGGAATCAGGAGTTAATTGGATGAGTTAGCTCCGTCTCCGCAGCGGCGGAGAACTTAGTTCAAAAAGTTTTTATTTATTTGGCATTGCACTAAAGTTGAAGTGGAAGTTATACAGTTTGGTTTTGTATTGAAGTGCCGCTCCTTCTCCCAAGGAGAAGGAGTTGGAGGATGAGGCCGGAAGCAGGAGTGAATTGGATGAGTTAACCGAGCTTGAGAAATTTGATAACAAACCAACCACATTATCAAAAAAACATAACCAGACTTCTTTTTCTGTGGCCCATTATCAAAATAAAATAATTTATGAGAACAAAAACAATCTCCAAAGAATCAAACACTGTAATCCCCCCTTCGGGGGGTGGGGGGGCCGAAATAATACAAAACAGCCAGGATTATACCTTATTTTCCTGGAGTAAACAAAAAGGTTCTAATCCAATAGCGGTTAAAAATGGTGAGGGTGTTTATCTGTATGACTATGACGGCAAGCGTTATATTGATTTTTCCTCTGGCTTGATGAATGTGAATATTGGCCATGGCAATC
>JBPPMM010000537.1:0-2783 GCA_051306075.1 Chitinophagaceae bacterium | reverse complement strand
GGTTTTTAATTTCCGGCGAAACACTTTATCACCTGCCGAAACATATAAAATATTAAACTCAGGGCCGCCAAAGCAAAGATTAGATGTCTGGCTGTTAGATGCTGGCGCCGGCAATATCGCATTCACCCTACCCAGTTGATCCATCACCTGTATACCCAGGCGGGTAGCTACATATACCCTGCCCGCTGTATCGCATTTCAATCCATCCGACCAGGCATTTTCTTCAGTATCCGGTACATGTAACCATCCATAACGTTGTTTATGTGTAAGCCCGCCATCCGGTTTTATTTTATATACCCATACCCAGTGTGAAGCAGATTCTGTTGCGTATAATTGTGTTTGATCCGGAGAAAGTGTGGCGCCATTGGGAAATTTCAATCCCTCATCCACCACCATTTTTTCTCCACCTGGCCGAACCAGCAAAAGTTTGCCCGGCTTTGCTGCACCATCAGGCACGGTGATATATATGTTACCATTTTTTGCAACCACCACATCATTGCCCGCAATACTATCTGCAACCACCGTTTCTTTTTCACTTGCATCATAACTGAGCAATTGTTTGTTGCTCCCGGAAACAGTATAACGCTTACCATTGGCAGCGAAGCAAGTGCCGCTTGCTTTTTTTGAATCAACATCCAGCATTACTAATTTTTTATCCACTCCCACTTTATATGTTTTTGACCGTGGAATATCCTGGTAAAAAACTTCACCTTTTGTATTGGCTGCCGTTCCTTCGGTAAATTGATAACCCTCGCCAACGAGTTCCCATTCCTCACCGGGAATAAGCAGATCATTTAAATATTGATTTTTTGAATTTCCTTTCGTTATTGGTTTTGGCCAGTCCTTCCAAAGCCAGCGCATGGCCTGAGGAAAAACAGATGTGCCATGCAAACCATTATGGGCACCTTCGCCCCAAACATGATTGACTTCATACCCGGCAAATGTCAGCGAACGCTCCATCATCTCGTTTGCTTTGAACCAATCACCGGCATAAATATTCAGATCATTTGAACCATCCTGTAAAAAAATACGAATCGGCCGGGGTTCAAACTTGCGGATAAGAATAGGATAGCGGTCGCCACCCCGCAAACCGGTATAAGTACCAATAGCGCTGAACACTCGTGAAAATTCTTCAGGACGTTCCCACGCCGCAGTGAAAGCGCAAATAGCGCCGCTGCTTGATCCGCCAATGGCGCGGTCATTTCCATTTTTTGATAAACGGATAATGCGGTCATCACTGGTTTTTTGTTTTTCAACTTCTGGTAAAATTTCATTAAGGATAAAACGGGCATAGGCATCACCCAGTCCATCATATTCAAAACTCCGGTTGAAACGGGTAAGAGCATGGGTTCCGCTATCCGCCACTACCCTGCCGGGATTTATAAAAACACCGATAGTAACAGGCATTTCTTTTTTATAAATAAGATTATCAAAAACAGTGGGCGCCTTCCATTGTATGCCATCCTGGTTTACATAAACACAGGCAGGTTTATCGGGTTTGTATTGCGCAGGCACATACACCCAGTATTCCCGCCATGTACCCGGGAATATTTTGGATTGATCAAAAGTGAATTTCAATATTTCTCCCCTGGGCACAGCAGCTTGCTCTATGCTGGCGCTATCAACAGGATAATTTTCTTTAGGAGTTTGTGCAAATAAATAAACGCCCAACAGCAGGAATGAGAAAAGAATAAATGGTTTCATATTATTGACCGGAAG
The DNA here is from genome assembly GCA_051306075.1 of Chitinophagaceae bacterium. Lineage (GTDB taxonomy): Bacteria > Bacteroidota > Bacteroidia > Chitinophagales > Chitinophagaceae > Terrimonas_B. Next base: position 1,064 of record JBPPMM010000537.1, on the reverse strand, counting down.
CTTTTAGTGATGAAATGAACTGTATGCATGGTGATCAAACCCGCCAACTATGCTGATGTAATCAAGGGTCATATAAAACGTTGAATCATCTATATACCTTTCACTACTGGATTTTGCATCCGGGTAGCCGGAGAATCTTTTACAGCAAGCATGGTTAAAATAGCTGAAAGAAAAAGAGAACCCGACATGAAAATATAAGAAGCGCCAAATCCCCCGGTGGTTCCGTTTAAATAACCAACAAGGTACGCACCTGCAAAAGATCCCAGGGCTCCGAAACTATTGATAAGCGCTATGGCCCCAGCGGTAACATTGCCAGGTAAAATTTCCGTAATGATGGCAAAGAAAGGGCCATAAGGTGCATACATAGCAGTACCTGCAATAGTCAGCAGTATAAAGGATATCCAGAAATTTTGTGTGCCGATCATATAGGATCCATAAAATGCAATGGCTCCAATTAAAAGAAAGGGCCATACAAATGCTTTCCTGTTTAATGTTTTATCAGAAAAATAAGAAGCGGTCAGCATACCGATGATGGCGAATACATAAGGTATAGAAGATAGCCATCCTGTTTTTACGATGTTCATGTCGGGCGCAGCATTCAGTATTGAGGGCAGCCACATAACGAATCCATATACACCGATACTCCATAATGCATACTGCAGACATAATAAAATGACCACTCTTGATTTAAATGCTGCCGCATAATTCTTTACAGGTTTGATGCCTTCCTGCTCTTTTTGTAATGCATCTTCCAGTGTTTGTTTCTCCTGTTTTGTCAGCCACCTGGCATCCTTCGGTTTATCGCTTACCAGTTTCCACCAAAAAAATGCCCAGATGATGGCCGGTGCACCTTCCAGAATAAACATCCATCGCCAGCCAACCGCATCGATCAAATATCCTGAGAGAATAGACATCCAGAGTATAGTAGCAGGATTACCTAATATTAAAAATGTATTGGCCCGCGAACGTTCTGCTTTAGTAAACCACCTGCTTAATAAGATAAGCATGGAGGGCATAACGGCGCTCTCAACCACGCCAAGCATAAACCGGATGACGATCAATAA
>JBPPMM010000516.1:0-16015 GCA_051306075.1 Chitinophagaceae bacterium | reverse complement strand
CCATCAGGGTTCTGGAAACATGGTCGGCTCCCTTTTTATTACTCATTGGATTATTTTTATTGATATGGGCCTGGCAACGTGTGGGATCCATGGGCGCCATATTACAAGCTTCTTATACTCTTTCAGCAAATCCTGATGTTGATTTCTGGAAAATATTTTTTCCCGGTTTAACAGCTATGGTAGGTTTCTGGGCCACACTTTCATTAAATATACCTGACTTTACAAGATATGCCCGTTCACAAAAAGACCAGGCGTTGGGCCAATTGATCGGCTTACCGGCCACTATGGTTTTTTATTCTTTTATCGGAATTGCTGTCACCAGCGCTACCATACTTATTTATGGAGAAGCTATCTGGGATCCTGTAATATTGATGAGTAAATTCGATTCACCGGTCATTATCGCTGTTTCTATGATTGGATTAACGATTGCAACTTTGTCAACCAATATTGCAGCAAATGTGGTAGCCCCTGCCAATGGTTTTGCCAACATAGCACCAAAAAAAATAAGTTTTAAAACAGGAGGCTATATTACCGGCATTATCGGAATCCTTATTTTTCCCTGGAAGTTGCTTGCCGATCCGGAAGGATATATTTTCCGATGGCTGATTGCCTACTCTGCTTTGTTGGGTTCACTGGCAGGCATTATGATCTGCGATTATTACCTGGTAAGAAAAACAAGGATCCAATTGCCTGAATTGTTTAAAGAAAAAGGAATTTATAAAGGATGGAATCCTCCGGCATGGATCGCTTTTTTTCTGAGCCTGCTACCGGTTATTCCTGGCTTTCTTGTTACTGTGGGTATCAGTAATGCAGAAAGATTCCCGGAATTTCTTGTTACCTTATATTCTTATGCATGGTTTGTAACATTCTTTCTTTCTTTTTTAATTTATTGGATAATGGTAAAAAAGAAGGAAGATTAAAAATTTATATAATGTCCTTACTTATAAAAAACGGAAGAATTATAACAGCAGATTCAGATTACCACGCAGACATTTTTATCGAAGGCGAAGTGGTGAAGGCAATAGGTAATAATCTAAAAGAAAAAGCAGAAAAAGAAATTGACGCTTCAGGTAAACTTATTTTTCCGGGGGGTATTGATCCGCATGTGCACCTGGAAATGCCCTTCATGGGAACCTTCAGCAGTGATACATACGAATCAGGAACCCGGGCCGCTTTGTTTGGAGGAACAACAATGGTCATCGATTTTATTTTGCAAAAACAAGGAAACTCGCTCCGGTCAGCATTGGAAGAGTGGAAAGGAAGAAGCGATCATAATTGTGTAGGAGATTACAGCTTTCATATGGCTGTCACTGATTTTAATGAACACACAAAAAAGGAAATCAGGGAGATGATCGAAAATGAAGGAATCAGTTCCTTTAAAACATTTATGGCTTACAAAGGTGCATTGATGATCGATGACCGGCAGATGATCGGCCTGATGGAGGAAGTAAAAAAACATGGTGGTCTGATCAATGTACATGCTACCAATGGTGATATGATCGATTATTTAATTGATAAACATAAATCTGAAGGAAAGCTTTCTCCTCTTTACCATTACCTGTCTCAGCCGGAAGTAACCGAAGCAGAAGCCAGCGAAAGGTTTGCTGATATGGCCCATTATACCGGCTGTCCGGGTTATATCGTTCATCTTACCTGTGAAGGTGCACTGAATGCCGTTCGAAATGCCACAAAAAGAAATCAAAAACTTTTTGTAGAAACTTGCATACAATATTTACTGCTGGACGCATCGTTATATGAAAAAGATTTTGATGGCGCCAAATGGGTGATGAGCCCGCCACTACGTGAAAAAAAAGACCAGGAAACATTATGGGCTGGCATTAACCAGGGATTGATACAGGTGGTAGCAACAGATCACTGTCCTTTTAAATGGGAACAAAAGCTGATGGGTAAAGATGATTTTTCAAAAATTCCGAACGGGCATCCGGCAATAGAGAACAGGATGGAGCTATTATTCAGCGAAGGTGTGAATAAGAAAAGGATCACCCTGAACAAATTTGCAGAAGTAACCAGTACGAATGCGGCAAAGATCTTCGGTATGTTTCCGCGCAAAGGAACTATTGCTGTTGGCAGCGATGCGGATATCGTCATTTTTGATGCAAATGAAAAACATACATTATCTGCCGGCACACATCATATGAACGTTGATTACAGTGGCTACGAAGGATGGGAACTTACAGGCAAAGTAAAAACGGTTTTACTAAGAGGCCAGGTAGCTATCGATAATAATAAATGCCTGCTGAAAAAAGGATCAGGTCAATTTATCAAAAGATCCAGAGTAGCACAAGTTATTTAGATTGCAGAGCCATCTATCGATAAACAAACGATCAAATATTTTTTATTTTTAAACGTATATTCTAAAATCTTAATTATACATCATGCCAAGGATCATAAAATCAGGATTAATACAAATGAGTTTACCGCTTACAGAGGGAGAAGGATCGATTGATGAGATTAAAGAAGCGATGGTACAAAAACATATTCCATTAATAGAGGAAGCCGGGAAAAAAGGAGTTCAGATATTATGCCTGCAGGAAATATTCAATACTCCTTATTTCTGTCCGGGCCAGGATAAAGCCTGGTATGAATCAGCGGAAACGGTTCCCGGTCCTACTATTGAAAGAATGCAGGAATACGCAAAGAAATATAGCATGGTGATGGTAGTGCCTGTATATGAAAAAGAGCAGGCAGGTGTTTTATACAATACGGCTGCGGTAATTGATGCAGATGGTGCCTATCTTGGTAAATACAGGAAAAATCATATTCCGCATACCAGTGGTTTCTGGGAAAAATTTTTCTTCAAGCCAGGCAACTTAGGTTACCCGGTATTTCAAACCCGCTATGCAAAAGTGGGCGTTTATATTTGTTATGATCGCCATTTTCCTGATGGAGCAAGATGCCTTGGATTGAATGGAGCTGAGATCGTGTATAATCCTTCGGCTACTGTGGCCGGTCTTTCTCAATATTTATGGAAACTGGAACAACCGGCACATGCGGCGGATAACGGATACTTTATGGGATGCATCAACCGGGTTGGAATAGAAAAACCATGGAACCTGGGTAAGTTCTACGGTTCTTCTTATTTCGTTGATCCAAGAGGACAAATTTTTGCACAGGCAAGTGAAGACAAAGACGAACTATTGATAAGTGAATTTGATATGGATATGATTGAAGAAGTAAGAGCCACATGGCAATTTTACAGAGATCGAAGGCCGGAGACCTATGGTAAATTAGTAGAACTATAAACAACTGAATTTTCAAAGTATTGGAATACTAAATCTAAAATCCGGATATGCCAATCAGTAATAACAGGCTAACAAAAGAACAATCCGAAAAGAACTTCGCTGACATCCATCCGCCGTTTGAAAATAAAACGGCAGCAGATGTGGATGCCAACCGTTGCCTGTTTTGTTATGATGCACCCTGTACCAAAAGTTGCCCCACGCATATTGATATCCCAAAATTTATCAAACAGATCACCACAGATAATATAAAGGGTTCGGCGCATACCATTTTTTCTTCCAATATAATGGGTGCAGGATGCAGTCGCGTTTGCCCCGTTGAAAAATTATGTGAAGGCGCCTGTGTTTATAATTTATTGGAAGAAGAACCCATTCCTATCGCCAGGCTGCAACGTTTTTCAACAGAAAAGGCAATGGAAAATAACTGGCAATTGTTTGAGCGAAAATCTTCCGTTGGAAAAAACGTTGCCATCATTGGTGCAGGACCGGCTGGTCTAAGTTGTGCTCATACACTCAGCCGCCAAGGAATTGATGTAACTATTTTTGAAAAAGAAAATAAAGGTGGTGGATTGATGACCTATGGTATTGCAGCCTATAAAGTAACACCGCAGTTTTGTGAAGATGAGGTAAACTATATCACCGCTATCGGTGGCATTGAAATAAAATACAACCAGGAATTAGGCAAAAATATTTTCCTCCAGGATTTACAAAAAAATTTTGATGCAGTGTACCTGGGTATGGGAGTAGGCGTTGCCAGGCAATTAAATATTCCTGGAGAAGAACTGGAAGGAGTGGTTGATGCCATTTCATTTATTTATGACCTCAGAAGTAATAAATTCAAAGAAATTCCAGTTGGAGATAATGTGGCTGTTATCGGTATGGGAATGACGGCGATCGATGCGGCAACACAAGCCAAACGACTGGGTGCAAAAAATGTAACCCTTGTTTACAGGCGAACAGAGGAAGAAAAACCCTGTACCGATGTTGAATTAGATATTGCAAAGCTGGATGGCTGCGAGATCATCTGGCTGGCGGCGCCAAAAGAAGTAAAAGAAGAAAACGGGAAGGCCACTGAATTAGTTTGCAGTGTTATGAAACTCGGAGAACCTGATGCAAGTGGCCGTCGTTCTCCCGTTGATACCGGTGATACGTTTACCATGAAGGTTGATATGGTTATCAAAGCCGCCGGACAAGTACCATTTGAAGAATTGGTAAACATCAATAACCTGCATAACAAAAATGGGAGACTGATCACAGATAAAAATTGTTCTACGAATATTAAAGGTGTTTTTGCCGGCGGCGATGCTGTCAACGGCGGGAAAGAAGTGGTAGACGCAGTACAAGATGGAAAACTTGGGGCAGCAGCGATTTTAAAATATCTAACATTTGCGTAGGTTCCCGCAAAGACGCAATGAAAAAATAAGGCGCAAAGAAAAAATGACTGAAAATGAAATAGCTAAAGAAGTAGTAAACTTATGTTTTAAAATTCATTCTCAATATGGTCCAGGCTTGTTTGAAAGTGTTTATGAAGAAGTGTTTTGCTATGAATGGGCAAAGAAGAATATTACATTTGTACGTCAACATCCAATTCCTTTAATACATGAAACAATAAGATTGGATGCAGGTTTTAGAGCAGATTTGATAATTAATAATAAAGTTGTAATAGAATTAAAGTCAATTGAATTATTAGCTCCCGTTCATTATAAGCAAGTACAGACTTATTTAAAGCTCACGGGATGTAAGCTTGGTCTATTAATAAACTTTAATGTAGCTCTTATTAAAGACGGTATTCACAGAATAGTAAACAACTTATGAAGCCTTCACGCCAAGATTCAAAATAAAGTAGCAAGACGCTAAGAAAAACCCTTGCGCCTTTGCCTCCTTAGCGCCCTTGCGTGAAATAAAAAATATAATTATGGCTGATTTAACATCAAATTTCCTTGGTATCCGCTCCCCCAATCCCTATTGGCTGGCGAGTGCACCACCAACGGACAAAAAATATAATGTATTGCGTGCCTTTGAGGCCGGATGGGGTGGCGTTGTATGGAAAACACTGGGGTCGCAGGTAAAAAATGTATCATCGAGATATTCCGCTGTTGACTATGGCGGTCAGCGGGTGATGGGCCTTAATAATATTGAGTTGATATCAGATCGTCCTTTAGAAATTAACCTCAGGGAGATAACTGAATGCCTGAAGTTATTTCCTGATCGTGCCATGGTCGTTTCACTGATGGCAGATAATGATAAACAGAGCTGGCATGAACTAATAAAAAAAGTTGAAGATACCGGAGCTCATGGATTAGAATTAAATTTTGGATGCCCTCATGGTATGACGGAAAGAGGAATGGGCGCCACCGTGGGGCAGGATCCTGAGATTGCCTGTATGGTAGTTGAATGGGTAATGGAAGCGGCCAGCATTCCGGTAATAACTAAATTGACACCCAATGTTCATTCCGTGGTGCCCACCGGAAGATCAGTAGTAAAAGCCGGCACAAATGGATTATCATTAATTAATACAATTCAATCTATAACCGGGATTAACCTGGATACACTGGTACCTAATCCCTATGTGGCAGGAAAATCTGTATTTGGAGGTTATTGTGGTCCGGCAGTAAAACCTATTGCATTAAAAATGCTCACCACCATAGCGCAGGATGAATTGACCAGGTCGGTTCCAGTATCAGGCATCGGTGGAATTAGTACATGGAAGGATGCTGTAGAGTTTATGTTATTAGGTGCTGCCAATGTACAGGTCTGTACTGCCGCTATGAAACAAGGTTTCAGAATAATTGAAGATCTCTGTGAAGGACTAAATAACTGGATGGATGAAAAACAATTTAAAACGCTGGATGATTTTATTGGAAGGTCCGTTAACACAATCACTCATTGGGAAGATCTTGACATCAATTATCATCACATTGCAAAAATAAACCAGGATAAATGCATTCATTGCGGCCTTTGTTATATCACATGTGAAGACACATCCCACCAGTCCATCAGGTTGGACCAGGGCATGCCGTACAATACCTATACTATAAAAGAAAATGAATGCGTGGGTTGCAATCTTTGCCAGTTAGTTTGCCCGGTGGATGATTGCATTACGATGGAAGAACACCGTATAGGCGACGAATATATTAATTGGAAAGAATGGCAAAAAAGAGGTCTCCCCCTAAATGATCATTAGAATTTTCTGATCCTCATTTACTTTTACATAGAGACCATTCATTTGAATAAGGTCTTTGGTATCAAAGCTATATGAGCTTACGCATACCTTATTCTTGCCTTTCTGGCTTTATATTTGCATTTTTGCAGTCCGAACTTTTAAAGACAACTGCTGTTAACCCAATATCATTACTATGAAAAAAAGCCTCAAAATCATCGGAATTATATTTCTTACACTTATTATAGCGGCTTTTGCTGTGCCCATATTATTTAAGAAACAAATCACCAACCTGGTTAAAGAAGAGATCAACAACAACCTGACTGCAAAAGTTGATTTTAGTAATGTTCGCCTTTCACTATTCCGGCATTTTCCAAAACTATCTATCAGCATAAAAGACCTTTCTGTTGTTGGCACCGGGGAGTTTATCGGTGATACTTTACTTGCATCAAAGTTTTTAGATGCTTCGGTCAATATCATCAGCGTTATAAAAGGAGAAAACATAAATGTATCAGGCGTATTTCTTGAATCACCCCGGATTCGGGCCCTTGTCAATAAAGAAGGAAAAGCCAGCTGGGATATTGCAAAAGAAGATTCAATAAAAACACCCGGCCCAGATACTGCCACTTCGGCTTTCAGGATGACACTTCAGAAATATAAAATAAAGGATGGCTATATTTATTACAATGATATAAGTAGCAATATGAGTGCTGAAATTTCTGGATTAAATCATGAAGGCAGTGGCGATTTTACACAAGATGAATTTACACTTTCAACCCTTACCAAGGCAGAGTCAGCCAGCTTTACCTACGCAGCTATTCCCTACCTGGCCAACACGAAAACAAATATCGGGGCAGATATAAAAATTAATACCAAAACAAATACCTATACATTTAAAACGGATGATATTATCCTAAACAATTTAAAAGTATCTGCCGATGGTGTCTTTCAATTGGTGAATGACAGCACCTATAACATGGACATTACATTTAAATCACCATCCAATGAGTTTAAAGATATTTTGTCGCTGGTACCTGCTGTTTATAAAACCGATTTCGACAAAATAAAAACAAGCGGCTCCGCTCTTTTCAACGGATTTGTAAAAGGAACCTATAGTCCACAGCAAATTCCCGCTTATGATTTAAACCTTGAAATTAAAGATGGTTTTTTTCAATATCCTGATTTACCCAAGCCGGTTAAAAACATCCAGGTTGACATGCATGTGAGTAATCCTGACGGCAAGATGGATAATACGATTATTGATATTTCAAAAGGTCACCTGGAAATGGATAATGAGCCTTTCGATTTCAAACTCATATTTAAAAATCCTGAGACCTCGCAATATGTAGACGCCGTAGCTAAGGGGAAATTGGACCTGGCGAATGTTTCAAAGTTTGTAAAATTGGAAGGAAATATGAAACTGGCCGGTCTGGTGTGGGCCGACATTTTTGCTAAAGGAAATCTTTCTGCTTTACAAAATCAACAAGGCGCTTTTACTGCCGGTGGCTTCTTGGATATCAAAAATCTTTTTTTCTCTTCCGATGATTTTCCGCAACCCATGCAAAATGGCAATATGAAAATTCAATTGGAAAATACGGGAGGTATAGCGGATCAAACAAAAATTGACATTTCATCCGGTCATATAGAAATTGGAAAAGATCCCGTGGATTTTTCTCTTCAATTACGTAAGCCGGTATCCAGTATCGATTTTGCCGGAGAAGCAAAAGGAAGGTTTACACTTGACAATGTAAAGCAATTTATAGAACTGGAGCCAGGCACCGGTGTGGGTGGAGTTTTAAGCGCTGATCTGAAATTTAACGGAAGTAAAGCAAGCATTGACAAAAAAGAATATGATAAGATCAATATCAATGGTAATGCAGGATTAACCAACTTAAGTTATGTGTCAAAAGATTACCCGGGCGGAATCACAGTTTCAAATACGCAAATTACTTTCAATCAGAAATCGGTTGAGCTGAATAATCTGAATGGTAATTATCTCAATACTAATTTTTCTGCAAACGGAGCATTGAATAATATGATTGGTTATGTTATGCAGGATCAAACCCTGTCTGGCACACTCAATGTTTCAGCGGATAAGATGAATCTGAATGATTGGATGGGAACTGATACCACTTCCTCAACAACCGGCTCATCTTCTGAACCATTTTTAGTGCCACAGAATATCAACTTCACCATAAATGCCAAAGCAGGCCAGGTAAAATATGATAAAGTGGAGTATAAAAATATTATTGGCGTATTGATTATAAGCGATCAGACTGTAAAGCTTCAAAATGTAAAAACAGAAGCGCTGGAAGGAACCGTTTCGTTCACCGGATCCTATTCTACCAAAACAAATAAAAAAGAGCCGGCCATATCCATGAGTTATGACATAAAGGACGTGGATGTACAAAAGGCATTTTTTGCTTTCAACACTTTTCAAAAGCTGATGCCTATCGGGCAGTTTCTGGATGGGAAATTAAATTCGCAGTTGTCGATGACAGGAAACTTGAACGGCAATATGATGCCCGACCTGGGCAGCCTGACCGGGCAGGGAAATCTTTTACTGTTGGAAGGTGTTCTTAAAAAGTTCGCCCCGCTTGAAAAACTGGCCAGTACTTTTCAAATTGATGAACTGAAATCCATTTCAATAAAAGATATAAAAAACTATATTGAATTCGCAAATGGCAAAGTGCTGGTAAAACCATTTAATTTAAAAGTAAAAGATATTGATATGCAGATTGGCGGCATGCATGGATTCGATCAGTCAATGGATTATGTAGTCGCTTTGAAATTACCCAGAAAATACCTGGGCACGCAGGGCAACAACCTTGTCAACAACCTGGTAACCCAGGCCAGTAATAAAGGAATTTCAATAACACCCGGGGAAACTATAAATCTCAATGTAAAAATGGGTGGCACCCTTACCAATCCTTCCATATCTACAGACCTAAAAGAGGTTGCCGGTGATGCTGTTGCAGAACTAAAACAACAAGCTGTAGATTTTGCAAAACAAAAAGTGGATAGTGCCAGGCAAACGCTGAAAGATTCAGTCAGTGCGGTAAAGAACCAGGTGGTCAATGACATAAAAGAGGATATTACGGCCCGGATCTTTGGAAATAAAGATTCATTACAAAAAACCGGTAATATCGACAGTACAAAGAAAAAAGCAGAACAAACTATTAAAAATACGGTTGGTGATCTTTTTAGGAAAAAGAAAAAAGTTGCAGCAGATACGACAAGTAACCAATAATTAAGCAGCCACCATATGGTAGTAGCTTTTTAAAATCAATAGTATCCTCCAAAGAATGGAAATATGGAAATTCGTAATTAAACAACCACCCTATTGTATTATAAAAGGATTTGCATTTTAATTTTCATATTCACTAATTATCCAGAACTAATTTAATACTTCAATTGTTACCTTTTCAGGAACGGTATGTAATAAACCAGTAGAATTCGGGTTGCATCAGATTTTACATCATCAAAAACATATTGGTTTTCAGGTATGTCAATATGAGAGAAATCCGTATGGTAAAGATTATTTAACGTAATAGATAGCAGAATTATGGAATATTATTTTAGTAAAATAATTACTGGTAGTTTCGAAAATGCCATTGAAAAAACGACGGAGGCACTAAGAGAAGAAGGCTTTGGCATATTGACAGAAATTGACATAAAAGCCACGCTAAAGAAAAAACTGGATGTGGACTTTTACAATTACAAAATCCTGGGCGCCTGCAATCCTCCATTTGCCTACAAAGCCTTAATGGCCGAAGACAAAATCGGAACCATGTTGCCCTGCAACGTAATTGTTCAGGAAAAAGTAGCTGGTCAGGTAGAGGTGTCCGCTGTTGATCCCGTGGCTTCAATGCAGGCAATTAAAAATAAAGATCTCGCGGATATTGCTGATGAAATAAGAGGCAGGTTACAAAAAGTAATCATGAACTTATGATTGTTGACCCCTTTAATAAAAAAACTGCATCAGGCAGATTAAGCACCAGTTTCACCCGAAATAAACATCATAAAAATTCAGATAAACTATAACTGTTCATAATTAAATTTTTATATAACAAATCTAAAAAACAATATGAAAATTCAATTTAATACAGATAAGAATTTAAGTGTACATGAAGCTTTTGGCACTAAGTTAGACGACATACTATCAGATGAATTAAGCAGGTTTAGCGAATATATAACCCGCCTTGAAGTTCATCTGTCTGACGAGAATGGGTCTAAAGGAGGATTAAATGATAAAAGATGTATGCTTGAAGCCCGACTCAAAGGAAAACAGCCCATTGCAGTAACGGAACAAGCAAATACATATGACCTTGCGGTAACCGGTGCCATTGATAAATTGAAGACTTCCCTGGATACAATAGTGGGACGAATGAGTAATCATTCATAGTACTTCCCCTGGGTATCCTTAAAAAAAAGGAAGAAAATAATCGGACTTGCCGGATAACAATTTGTTTCATTGGAAAAGTGCAGATGGTTTCTCAGTTGGAACCTTTAGGTCAATTGCATTTTCAACTTATGATAAAGCAAAATCCTTAATACGACAATATTGACATAAACAGTCAGGGGAAGGGCGACCATGATTGTTAACCTGGAAAGTCATTCGGGAATAAAGGTTCACCAAAACATTCATACAGAAAATATACTCCAGCCTATAACTGGTTCTTGAATTATCAGCTACCAAGTGCATATAGCTATCCCTAATATTCTTTCCATTTAATTTACTCTATTGCTAAAACGGTTTTGAGATTCTGCTCAAATACATTTAATACTCCACACGTGTGGATTATATCGTTTTTTACTAAACAGATATACTGATATGCGTGTCCATTAAAATAAAAGTTGATAGATGACATTTCCATACCAGAGGTTTTACAAATGATCGCCCAATTCAAAATTCCCTACCACTAACTTTTCTATTTAACTATTTTGCTGGATGTTGACTGACGCTACAGATATACAGAAAAATGTACATACCCTTTGCATACTTAGTTAGTATCAGGTCTAAATGGAATTTCTTACTGACTACTTACACTTTTTTCATGTTTCTTAATACCCTTCATAACATCATCTTTAGTTAATCCAGTAGTATTTTTATCGGGATCAGCAGCATTACCTTGTGAAGCAAAGGTCAGCTTCTGCATATATTCCGGATTCCCTCCATTCATTTTTTCCTTTACAATGGTTCCGTATGCGGTACGTGCTTGCAGGACAGTTTTCTTTCCTGTTATTATATCGTGCGATAAGTTTAATGCTAAAAAGTTGTTCGCTTCTTGATCACAACGGGCACTAATTGTTCCCTGGGTCCTGTCAAAGGTTACACTTCCATCGAACCTGCCCAATTCATCCATTTTCTCTTCGGGAACTTTATAACTGATAGTCGTTTGCATCATATCCGTGTGTTCTATTGGAAAACTATGTTTCGTTTCACTTTTATTAATACAAATCTTTTTCCAAACACCCTTATTCCACCATATAAGTTCGTGCATCGTAATACCATCAGGTTTACCATATTTAGCTGTAATTTCTTCTACCGCCATTCTTGAGGCTTCAGGCCAGCTCATTAAATCAGGCATCATCTCATCATTTTTCGTCATTGACATTGAACTATCCGAAGTCATTTTTTTATCCATTTTCATTTTAGTGGTATCCTGCGCAAATAAATTTCCAGCGCCGAAGATGAAAGCCAGGGTAAATATTACAAGTATCTTTTTCATTTTTCTTTTTTTTAAATTATTAATAGCGGATTAAAGAGTCGAGGGATCCATAATATAGATCGCTTATATTCTAATGAATTAAAATTTCTACGCAAAGGTGATTTTATTCAAAAGCAAATTGTTATACAATTATTGACATTTGCTGTAATATTCACACTTTCCGAAGCCTGAGGAAGAAGGGATTTGTTTAATTATGGCGATTAGCTCAAAGTGAGGTTGAAAGCACCTATGTCGCAACTATTGATGTCTTGGCAAAGCATCCATACAATGGCAAATTGAAGCACTTGTATAATTCAATTGCTATTTAGAAGATCGATGTCACTCTTCTAATTAAGTCGTATCATGATTCTGTAAGTCGAACAATATTTTTTTCAAACGAGTTATATGACGTTGCATTTCATCTTGCCTTACTACGTTGTTCGAGGATGAAGATTTATGACCCCTTTTTATATTATCTACTTCCATTTTTTTTAAAAGATGTTTTCTTTCTTCCATCATTCTAAGGGCTACCCACAAAGTAGTACTAGCTGTTTCGGCCTGTTTTACAACTAAATCTCTTTCGGTATAAGCATGACCAATGTGGCAACGGTAACGTTTAATTATATCTCCTTTCATGGCCCATAAGTTACCTCCGCAGTCCGGACATGCAAATACACTTGTGTCAGCAAGTTTCTCAATATCATTAATAGATACCGCAGTCGTCTCGGCAATTTTTGATTCCAGCATTACATCCTTTGGGACTGGCTTTTTTCTTCCTTTTTTTTGCTTTACAATTTTCCCGATCAGGGGGCCTATTTCTTCCAGGGTTACGACATGATCAGCCTCCATATTATTTATAACTGAAACCGGCATATCCGGGTATTCAGCCTGGTTCGGATCTTGAACAATGCAAGTTCCGCCACTTCTTTTAATGGCCCACATACCGGAAGTTCCATCATCCAGCATACCGCTTAAAATTACTCCTATAGCATGCGAGCTATAAGCCACGGCAGCCGAACGGAACAACACATCAATAGAAGGCCGGAAACGATTTTCTTCCGGACCGGCGCCTAAAATAAATTTGTTATCCTTTACAAGCAGGTGCTGGTTAGGACGTGCGATATAAATGCTATCTTTTTTAATTTCGGCCCCGTTTACTGCAAGACTGCAATGCATCGAAGTAACTTGAGCCAGCCGGTGCACTACAAAGTCACCAATTCCTTTACGTGACAGATGAAGGACGATACAATAAGCAACATCTAATCCTTTTTGTAAGGTCTGCGCCATTTCTCGCAATGCGTCAAGTCCCCCGGCTGATGCGCCAATTACTACAATAAATTTCGGATGCTTCGTCATCATACTTTAAACTGATTTATGCTGGGAGATAAATATCAAATCTTGTTCCTTTATTTAATTCACTTGTAGCAGTAATAATTCCATTATGATTTTCAACAATTTTTTTTGCAATGGCAAGTCCGATTCCGGTACCTGGATATATTTCCTGATTGTGCAGCCGCTGGAACACCTCAAATATCTGTTCTTTGAATTCCTGTTCAAAGCCTATCCCGTTGTCTGAAACAATAATGTGACAATATTTATATTTCGTTAAAAGATTATCATTATTCAATTCGCTGCTTTCCGCCATTTTGCTTTCAATAATAATATGAGGCGATCGGGCGGGATCGGAAAATTTAAGTGCATTGCTTAGAAGGTTTTGAATCAGCTGGTGAAACTGAAAAGGAGTAATACGGGCATCACACATTTCTTTCACTTCAATTATCGCATTTTTCTCTTCAATAACTTCTTTAAGTTCGTTTTTTACTTCCTCAATAATGTTTGTAAGATTAATGACTTCCACTTTTTTCTCACCCAGGCTTATACGGGAAAATGCAAGTAAATCTTCTATTAAAACCTGCATTCTTATTGCCGCCGTGATCACACGTTCAAAGTACTCTTTCCCTTTTTTGCTAAGATTCTCACTTTCATTCTTGGAAATGAGATTTACAAAGATTTGTATCTTACGCAAAGGTTCCTGTAAATCATGACTGGAAATATATGCAAAAGATTCAAGCTCCTTATTCACTTTTTTTAACGCGATATTCTTTCCATTTAATTCCTCGATTGCAACCTTCAATTCATTTGTTCGTTGATGTACTGCATTTTCAAATTCCAAGGCTTGCATTTTTTGCTTTTGTATTTCCGTATTAGTTCCTACCCAAAGCTTAATTCTTCCGTTTTCATCTTTATACGCCTCTCCCCGGCTTAAATGCCAGCTGTATTCGCCATCTTTAGCCCGCAGTCGAATTTCAATTTCAAAATCATTTCCGGTGGCAATTGACTCTTTCCAACGTTTTTTAGTTTTTGCTATATCATCAGCGTGAATGACAATTTCCATTCCCATGCTTTTCAATTCTTCTAAACTGACACCCGTATAATCAATCCATTGCTGGTTATAATAGTTTCTGTTCCCTTCAGCATCAGCAGTCCATACTTTTTGCGGCATAGAATCCGCAATAAAACGAAATTGCCTCGCCGCTTCTTTTAAGTTTTCTTCCGCCATCTTTTGTTCATGCACATCGGTAAGCGTGCCTACCCATTCCTTTATATTTCCCTGGCCATCTTTAAGCGGAACAGCTGCTGCTTCAAAATAACGAAATGACCTATGTCTTTTACTCCATACTCTGCCTTCAGATTTGTATTCTGCCTTATTCTCCAAAGCATATTTCCACAGCTTTTGTACTTTCTTACGGTCATCCTCATGTATCATATTTATCCATCCCATCCCATTATGCTCTTCCGATGGTTGACCCGTATAATCCTCCCACAAATCTTGAGATTGAGTAAAGCCGCCTTCGCTATCTGTTATCCACACTACTGAAGTGATGGCTTTGGTTAGTGAACTATAACGCAGCTCACTTTCCTTTATTTTCTGATTGTAAATTGCCTGCGGGGTTACCTCATTTGCAATGATTGCGACTCCTTCTATTTCACCATTTATTAACCTTTGTGCCTGGTAAACAAACGTGTAATAAATTAGCTCCTGTTTTCCATTACGAATCAAATAAATTGGCAGTTCGTAGGCATAAAAAGGTTTACCTGTAGTATAAACCTCGTCCAGTATGGTCCCAAATCCCTGGTCAATTACTTCGGGTAAAACGTGGAGCAATGGTTGTCCTATTACCTCCTTTCCCTTACCCCAGGATTCTAAAATAGCATCGTTAGCAATTTCGATGATCATATCCTTTCCATTTAAAATGGCAATCATTGAAGTAGAGGAATAAATCAGATTATGGTATCGAAGTTCGCTTTCTTCAATTTTCCTGCGTGCCATAACTTCCTGCGTCACCTCACTACCTACTGCGGCGATACCAGATATAGTGCCGTTTAGATCATGAATGGGTTTTAATACAAAATTGAAAAAACCGTTGTGTACTTTCCCGTTACGTGTATACTGAGCAGGAAATTCATGGGAGATATGAGGTTCACCTGAAATGTAGACCTTGTTAAGTATTTTCTCCATTCCTTTTCCACGTAGCTCTGGTGATACTTCAAACAATGGTTTATGAATTGCGTTTTCGTATGTGGTTCCCCACATCTCTATTCCCTTTTCATTTACCAAATCAATGATAAAGGATGGACCCTTGTAAACTACGATTGACACAGGAGCTTGCATAAATATATTTCGGATATATTCGTCAGCAAGTTTGCTTGCTTCTGCCATTTTAGTTTGTACATCTATTTCATCTTCTAATTCTTTTTTATCATTACGTAGTCTTTTCATGGCTTCAGTTACGTCTGCAATAGCCAGCAAAATCAATTTTTCCCTGTGCGCCCGTTGCACGACAAGCTTTCCATTTAATCTTAGTATAATCTTACCTATTTTC
>JBPPMM010000498.1:0-5254 GCA_051306075.1 Chitinophagaceae bacterium | reverse complement strand
CTGATGAGTTGGGCAAACCAGGTAAATATTTTCACAGCTGAAATTTTCGGAAAATCAAAACCCATGAACGTATCCCGTATATTAGGAGCCCGAAAATCGGATATTTGGCAGCAATTAATTACATCAGCAGCTGTCTCCAATATTTTGGGTGTTTTATCAGGCCTGGTATTAACCCAAATTTGCTTGCCTATTCTTTCTTCCGTTTTTAATTTACCAGTCAAAAGCCTTTTTGATTTTCGCTTTTCAATTAATTCTCCAGGCACCTATATGCTATTTATAATTGGGTTTGGAATTATTTTAACTTCATTTTTTCATACTTTTTTATTAAGCTCTACCAATATTATTGCTTATTTGAGCAGGCAGGAAAAAAATAATCGTGGACTATTGCTCCGAAGATCATTAATTGTTTTTCAATTTTCAATAATTGTTGCCTTAACGGCTTTTGGCCTGTTGATAAATGAGCAAACAATTTTTATGAAAGAAATGCCGGTTGAAATTAATCTTAATGGCGTTGAGGTTCTCAGGTCGCCGCTGGGATTTCAAACCCAAAGTGACCAGGATGAACACTTCGAATATTTTTATCAGGAAATAAAGAAACTTCCTGAAGTAGAATCAGTCGGTTTTTCCGGTGCCATCCCGGGCCAAAATCTTTCTCCGTTTGAAAAAACAATGTTTGAGGGTAAGGATTTTTCTAATCGTATCTATCGTAATTATGTGGCAGCGGATTTATTTGAAACCTATGAATTTACTTTTTTGTCCAAATCGCCGGATTTCGTTTTTCCAACGAAGGATTTGCCATATGCAGTGATAAATGAAAGTGCCATGAGGATGTTAGGTTATGTAAATCCCGAAAAAATAATGGGAAAAATAGTCACTGAATTTGACAGAAAATTGAAAATAGTAGCCGTAGTAAAGGACCATCACCAGAGATCACTGCACCATCCGATTTTACCCACATTATATGACTTTACAGGAAAGCAATCTGGCGGTGAAGATGGGTTTTATTCTGTGAGGTATCATCCAAATGCTGACCTCAAAACGCTAAACGCAAAAATGGCTACTATTTACAAAAAAGCCTTCCCATTTGCAGCTTACGATACTTTTTTGATAAAAGATTTTTATAACCAACAATATGTATGGGATAGTAACTTTCTTCAATTAATCCAATTTTTTGTATTGCTGTCCATTGCCATTGGGGTTTTTGGAATGATCGGAATTTCAATTATTGAAATTACCCGGCGAACAAAAGAAATAACCGTCAGAAAAATTTTAGGAGCTGGTATTCCTGCAATTTGGTTGTTAATTTTAAAATACTTTTTATTACTTATTTTCCTTTCGTTCCTTGTAGCTACACCAATTGCATGGTACTTTATGACCAATTGGTTGCAGAAGTATACTTACCATACCGAAATTTCGTGGTGGATTTTTATTGCGGCTGGTACCGGAGCAGTGCTGATTACTTTATTAACTGTAAGTTTCCAGGCGATAAAAGCGGCAATTGCAAATCCCGTTCAGTCATTGCGAACAGAGTGAAACAAAAGAACAGAATAAAACATAAACAATGATAAAAAACTTATTGCTCATTGCCATCCGCAATTTTAAAAAAGATAAGTGGTTCAGCCTGCTGAACATTTTGGGGCTTACTATCGGTATTACCTTCAGCTTGTTTTTAATTTTTTATATAACAGATGAGCTGAATTATGACCGCTATCATAAAAAAGCAGACCGTATTTACCGTATCGATTCCTATATACAGGAACACGACAAAAATACAAACTGGACCTTGTCGCAAATTCCATTGGGCCCTACGGTAAAAAAAGATTTTCCTGAAGTGGAAGAAATGGTCAGATTTATTTACAGGGAAAGAACATTGTTCAAAAATGGGGATAATAATTTTTATGAGACAAAAATTTATTATGCTGACAGCACTGTCTTCAACATATTTACGTACAAGTTTGTGGAAGGCAATGCAGCTCATGCCTTGAATGAACCCAACAGTATTGTGATATCAAAAACGCTTGCCAATAAATACTTTGGAAAAAATACCCCTGCCGTTGGCAAAACGCTTAAGACGGTGTATGACTTATATAAAGTGACAGCGGTTATTGAAGATGTGCCTAAAAATTCCCATTTGCTTTTTGATATGCTTATTTCCGCCTCTACCATAATAAAAAGTGGTCAGGACAACCAATTTGCCTGGGGTAATTTTAACAACTTTACCTATGTCTTATTAAAGCCGGGTGTTCAAGCCGAAACGTTTACAAAAAAGCTGGGACCCATATACAAAAAATATGTTGAACCCATTTTTTCGCAATTCAATGTAAAGATGCATTATGGTTTGTCACCCATTACCGCTATACATCTCCATTCCAAATTAGAAAGAGAACCGGAAGAACTGGGAAGCATGTCTTATATCTGGATATTCGCTGCTGTTGCATTCTTTATGCTGCTGATAGCCTGCATCAATTATATGAACCTTACCACGGCGAGATCGGCAAGAAGGGCAAAAGAAATTGGTATCCGCAAAGTAACCGGGTCGTCAAAAAAGCAATTGATATTCCAGTTTTTAACCGAGTCATTACTTACGGCTTTTGTGGCAGCATTGTTAAGTGTTGGGTTGGTCATCCTGTTGTTGTCTGTTTTTAATTCCTTGTCTGGTAAGGCATTTACCATGCATGCGTTATTCCAACCATTTAATATTGTTCTGCTGGTAAGTATAGTATTGTTTACTGGATTGGTGGGTGGAAGTTATCCTGCATTTTATCTTTCATCGTTTAACCCGGTAAGCATTTTAAAGGGCGCCCTTTCAAAAGCATCAGGTAATGTAAACCTGCGCCGCACATTGGTTGTACTGCAGTTTTCCATTTCAATGATTATGCTTATCTGCACCTGGGTGGTGTATACACAGCTTTCTTACTTAAGGAAAAAGGACCTTGGTTTTAATAAAGAACAGGTAATGACGATTACAGTAAATACAGGAGAAGATGAACGCAGCAAGATATTTGCCATGAACAATGAATTCCGTAACCGGACCGATATAAAAAATGTCGGCTCGGGCAATGCTTATCCCGGAAGTGCAAATGCAAACCTGAACCTATTTACAGTTCAAACAAAGAATGGTTATGTGGACAAAGCGGTTGAATGTTATGCAGTAGATGAAAACTTCCTGCCTTCATTAGGTATGAACCTTGTAGAGGGACGCAATTTTTCAGGTGCTTCAGATACCCTCCACAGTATATTGGTAAATGAGGCAATGGTAAAGCTTTTTGGATGGGATAATCCTATTGGGATGAAGGCGAAATTTCCCGGCGATACTTCAGGAAATTATTTAGAAGTCGTAGGTGTAATTAAGGATTTCAATCAGAAATCATTGTACAATGCAATAGAACCCTTGCTTTTATTTTATGGCCCCAACGGAAATATAATCCAGTTGAAAATGAACAGCAACAATATGAAAACATCTATTGCACAGGTAGCAGGCATCTGGAAAAAATATTTTCCCGAATTACCTTTTGAATATAAATTTTTGGATGAAGATTTTAATTCGCAATATGCCGCCGATCAGAAGAGGGGAAAAATTTTTGCAGCTTTTTCTATACTCACCATCCTTATTACCTTCCTTGGTCTATTGGGGCTAACCGCATTTACTACACAGCAAAGACAGAAGGAGATCAGCATTCGCAGGGTGCTGGGTGCTGGTATAGGACAGATGATTACCATGATTACCAGAAACTACCTGTGGCTGGCCTTAATTGCCGCAGCTATTGCATTTCCGGTAGCCTGGTATTTTATGAATAAGTGGCTGCATGTATTTCCATATAACACCGGTTTGTCCGTGGTTCCATTTATTTTATCTGCTTTTGTTATTGTAATAACAGCAGCTGCAACGGCTATGTTCCATTCAGCAAAAGCGGCTTTGTCGAACCCGGTGAAGAATTTGAGAACAGAATAAAATGATGATCATGATAAAAAATTATTTTAAGGTCGCTGTCCGCTACCTGTTGCGCAATAAAGGATATACAGCCATTAATATTGCGGGCCTGGCCATTGGTGTTACCTGCTGTGTTCTGATGATGTTATTTGTACGCAGTGAATGGAGCTATGATAAATTTCATTCAAAAGGCAATCGTATCTATCGCTTGTGGCAGGAAGAGAAATATGAAGGACAGGATTTTATTAATACGGTTACTCCACTCTCGGCTGCCGGTGTTATCCAGGCGCATTATCCTGAAGTAGAATTGACCTGCCGGGTTTTTGCTACCAACCCAATCATCAAAGTGGGGCAACATTCATTTACTGACGCCCTTCGTATGGTTGATTCTTCCTTTTTCAACCTGTTCGATTTTAATATGATTGAAGGAAATAAGCAAGATCCTTTTCCTTCAATTAATACCGTTTTACTGACTAAAGAAACGGCGAAAAAATATTTTGGTTCTTCCAATCCGATGGGTCAGCATATAGAGATTCAATTAGGAGATAATAAAGTATTGTTTGCAGTGGGCGGAATAGTACAAAAGGCGCCGGAAGAATCCAGCATAAAATACAGCTTGCTGATCTCATATGCCAATGCAAAGGAAATATTTGGTCCAAATGCCTTCAAAAGTTGGTTCAATGTGCAAGCCGAGAGTTATGTTTTATTGAAAAAAGATACTGATCCTTCAGAACTGGAAAATAAATTTCCGGTTATGATAAAACAATACCTCGGTGAAAATTATAAGGAAGGCAGTTTCTTTTTTCACCTGCAACTTATTTCAGATATTCATTTAAATAATAAATTGCCGGAGGGCAATGAACCCATCAGCAACTCAAAATATTCCTACATTCTAGGAACGATCGGCATTCTGATTTTGTTGATTGCCTGTATCAACTTTATTATTCTTTCTTTAGGTCGTTCCGCAACAAGGGCTTTGGAAGTAGGCGTACGAAAGGTATTGGGTGCAGAAAGGCAACAACTCATCAGGCAATTTTGGGGTGAAGCATTTATTATGACGATGGCAGCATTTAATATCGGATTATTAAGTGCTGTTGTTTTACTAAAACCTTTTAATGCAATTGTTCAGCGTAATTTGACTTTACAATTGGATCCTTCTTTTTTTATTTTCTGTTTACTGCTGGTTAGCCTGGTAGCTATAATTGCTGGTATATATCCGGCAATCATTCTCTCCGGTTACAAACCTGTTGAGGTATTAAAAGGTAAATTGAAAATGAATGTGTCTACTGGTTGGTTAAGACGATCCCTGGTAGCTGTCTCTTA
>JBPPMM010000471.1:0-18680 GCA_051306075.1 Chitinophagaceae bacterium | reverse complement strand
AAGAGACAGATCTTAATCAAGTACTATTCTTAACCATGGCATTTTCTTTGCTAGCTATCTGCCTGGAATTCACTCCGTTTTAAAATTCTATTATTAAGGCTAGCATAGCCATTTTATGAAAAGCAAAATGTTAAAAGGTTAAGGACTCATTTTTGGGTCCTTTATCTTTTGCAGGATGACCGAAGAATTTTCTTTCTAACTTACTTTTACATTAGTTTTCAAACTTAAATAGAGCAGACCACAATTTTTGGCAAGCCATAAGAGTAAGATGCCGTTGTAACTTTGTAATATATTACCATATAAGTACCGCGATATATGACTTCGATATTTAATAAAAACTGCATTGTAATTAACCTGAAAAAATAATCCTCAACTATTTGGCGGATATAACTCACCCCCCTACCTTTGCACTCCCAAAAGAAAATTTGGGTTTTACACAATGTCTCAGCGAATCAGAATCAAATTACAGTCTTACGATCATAATCTGGTAGATAAATCTGCTGAGAAGATCGTAAAAACAGTTCGCAGCACAGGTGCTGTTGTAACCGGTCCCATTCCTTTGCCAACCCGTACAAAGATTTTTACAGTGTTGCGTTCGCCACACGTAAACAAGAAAAGTCGTGAACAATTCCAGTTGGCTACACATAAGCGTTTACTGGATATTTACACATCTTCAAGCCGTACGGTAGATGCCTTGAGCAAACTCGATTTGCCAAGCGGAGTGGAAGTTGAAATAAAGGCGTAAAAGCCTTTTTAGTCTACATGTTACTATAGCATGTTGACATATAAATAATAGTTCTTACAAATAGCACAATGACTATCTCTCAATCAGACAATTATTTTGTTTGAGAAAAGAGCTCTGGAAAATAATCGGTCTCCTGAATTTTCGCAAACGAGCGAAGTATTTATGAGGCTTCACATAAAACAAGCCGTTCAGGGTTTGTTTACTGCCGGTACTTCCCCATAAAGGAAAAGGTCGGTGGCAAACGGGGATTGAAACCTCTTTCTTTAATGAAAGATGTACAAGGTTGTCCCAATAATCCTGCAGGCTACAAACAGTACAGACAATGAAAGGAATTATTGGTAAAAAAATTGGGATGACAAGTGTTTTCGATCCTTCAGGCAAACAAACGGCCTGCACGGTAATTGAAGCAGGCCCCTGTGTGGTTACCCAGGTAAAAACGATCGAATCCGATGGATATAATGCCCTCCAGGTTTCCTTCGGTGATAAAAAAGAAAGCCGCGTAATCAAATCAGAAAAAAATCACTTCGCTAAAGCCAGTACTCCGGCTAAAAGTTTCTCAAAAGAGTTCCGCAATTCTTCCCTCGAAAAAAATATTGGTGACACAATTACAGTTGACATTTTCGCTGAAGGCGATAAAGTAGAAGTAATTGGTACCACAAAAGGTAAAGGATTTCAGGGCGTGGTTAAGCGTCATGGTTTCCATGGTGTAGGACAGCAGTCTCACGGTCAGCATGATCGCCAGAGAGCTCCAGGTTCATTAGGTAACTCATCTGATGCTGCCCGGGTTATGAAGGGTATGAAGATGGCAGGTCGTATGGGAAGTGATAGGGTGAAACTAAAAGGACTTAAAGTAATGAAAGTATTTGCAGATAAGAACTATATCCTGGTTAGCGGTTCAGTTCCTGGCCACAACGGATCTATAGTTTTGATTCAGAAATAATGCTAAGGACAGGGCTTGCCTTGTCTCTAATAAAATAGAAAGAAATGCAATTAGATGTATTAGATATTAAGGGAAAGAAAACAGGGAGATCAATAGAACTGCCTGAAGATATCTTTGGCATTGAGCCTAACAGCCACGTTGTTTACCTCGCTGTTAAACAATATCTGGCAGCTCAGCGGCAAGGTACTCATAAGGTGAAAACCCGTGCCGAAGTTCAGGGTGCAAGCCGTAAGCTTCACCGTCAAAAAGGAACTGGGGGAAGCCGGAAGGGTAATATTCGTAATCCTTTATACAAGGGTGGTGGTACTATTTTCGGACCTAAGCCTCACTCTTATGATATCAAATTAAACAGAAAGGTAAAAGACCTGGCTAAAATTTCCGCTCTTTCAGCGAAAGCGAAAGAAAAGGCGATTGTTGTAATTGAAGATATTTTAATAGATTCTCCAAGGACAAAAACCTTTATGGATATTTTGGGTAGTCTGAAAATTGCAGATAAAAAGGCAATGTTTATTACACCTGAGTATAATGAAAGCCTTCAATTATCTATCCGTAATGTTCCCTCTGTACTGGGAATGTTACTAAGTGATATAAATACATATGATATTGTAAATTCTGAAGTGCTGGTATTGACAGAAAGTGCGGCGAAGATTTTTTCTGAAGAAGAAGAAAAAGCGGAAGCTTAATTTGAATTTTTTCAAAAGAAAGCAGGAATAGTTCTTAAAATAAAATTGAAGAGGATTTGATAGCATAAGATCTCAAATTTTCAAAATCACAAATTTTCAAATTATAGAAAGATGAAACTTTCTGAAGTATTATTAAAACCCATTTTGACAGAAAAGGCAAATGCCCAGCAGGAAAAACTGCGTCGCTATGCTTTCAAAGTGGCTAGAAAAGCAAATAAGCTGGAGATCAAAAAAGCAATAGAAAGCTTTTATGGTGTAAGTGTTACGGATGTAAATACATCAGTTTCTCCTGGTAAGAATAAAAGCCGGTTTACAAAAGCAGGTGTTTTATCCGGGCGCAAGCCTTCTTACAAAAAGGCTTATGTTACTGTAGGCGAAGGGGACACGATAGATCTTTATTCTAATATATAAAGACTATTTAAAATCCATCTCACGCAAAATAATTATGGCAATCAACCGCCGCGAAGTGTTGGAAATTAAAAAAGTGAAACTTTTAAAATGGCATTAAGAAAATTTAAACCTGTAACAGCCGGCACCAGATGGAGAATCGGAAATGCTTATGCAGAGGTTACTACCAACGTTCCTGAAAAGAGCCTGGTAGAAGCGAAGCCAAGAACTGGTGGCCGTAACTCATCCGGGCACTTGTCTATGCGTTATCGTGGCGGTGGTCATAAGAAAAAGTATCGTGTTATTGATTTCAAACGTAATAAGCAGGGAACGGCAACAGTTGTATCCATTGAATACGATCCAAACCGCACTGCCTTTATAGCTTTGTTGAATTATGCAGACAACGAAAAGCGATACATCATTGCCCCCCAGGGATTACAAGTAGGTGCTACGGTGGAAAGCGGTGATGCAGTAGCTCCGGAAGTTGGCAATGCATTGCAGATGAAAAACATGCCGTTAGGTACCAATGTTCACAATATTGAAATGCAACCAGGTCAGGGTGGTAAATTAGCCCGTAGTGCAGGTTCTTCTGCTCAGTTAACCAATAAAGAAGACCGGTATGCTGTATTAAAAATGCCTTCCGGTGAGTTGAGAAAGGTATTGGTAAATTGTTATGCAACAGTTGGTGTTGTTAGTAACAGTGATCATAGCTTACAGAGCATGGGTAAAGCTGGTCGCAATAGGTGGAAAGGAATTAAGCCAAGGACACGTGGTGTTGCCATGAACCCAGTAGATCATCCAATGGGTGGTGGTGAAGGAAAAGCTTCCGGTGGTCAGCCTCGGTCAAGAAATGGTCAATACTCCAGAGGTTTGAAAACAAGAACCAGGGGAAAGGGAAGTGATAAGTTAATCATTCAGCGTAAGAACGGAAACAAACTGGCTAAGTAAAAAATAGCAATACAAATTCCAAAGCCCAAACGGGAAAGAAATTTGGAATTTAGAATTTATAACTCTTGGAGTTTAAATACTATGGCACGTTCGATAAAAAAAGGTCCTTATGTAGCAACACATCTTGAAGAAAAGGTGATAGCAATAAATGAAGGCAAAAACAAGAAGGGTGTTATTAAGACATGGAGCCGTCGTTCCACCATTACACCTGATTTTGTCGGTCATACATTTGCGGTGCATAATGGCCACAAATTTATTCCGGTGTATGTTACGGAATTTATGGTGGGTCATAAATTGGGGGAATTTGCTCCCACCCGTCAGTTTAAAGGACACTCAAGTAAGAAAGGTGACTAACATGTTTGATAAAGAAGGGTAAAGGATGAAATGACCTTGCGCTTTAAATCTCAAACTTCAAAAGAATTATAATGGAAGCAGTAGCAAAACTTAGAAATTATCCGACATCGCCACGCAAAATGCGTTTATTGGCTGATTTGATCCGCGGTCAAAAAGTGGAAAAAGTATTGGCCGAGTTGGAGCATAACCCCAAACATCCGGCAGTCCCGCTTCGGAAGTTGGTGTTGAGCGCTATTAACAACTGGAAACAAAAAAATGAAGAGGGAGATGAAAGCCAGCTGGTAATTAAAACAATTTTTGTTGATGGCGCCAGAACGTTGAAGCGTATGCGTCCGGCACCACAGGGTCGTGGTTATCGTGTTCGCAAGCGTAGCAATCACGTTACTGTAATTGTTGATACAAAAGAAAACAAAAACTAAACGAATTAATAAACCAATAATATGGGTCAAAAAGCAAATCCGATTGGTAACAGGTTAGGCATCATCAGGGGATGGGAGTCCAACTGGTACGCTGATAAAAAGAACTATGCTAACAGGTTAATTGAAGATCATAAAATCAGAACCTACCTGAACGCTCGTATCAATAAAGGTGGTATTTCTAAAATTGTGATTGAAAGAACACTTGGAAAATTGATCATTACCATTCATACTTCCAAGCCTGGTATCATCATCGGCAAAGGCGGTGGTGAGGTAGACCGGATAAAAGAAGAATTGAAGAAACTGACCGGGAAGGATGATGTTCAAATAAACATTCTGGAGATTCGCCGACCTGAGTTGGATGCTATGATTGTTGGGGATACTATTGCCCGGCAGATAGAAAATCGTATCAATTTCAAAAGAGCTACCAAGATGGCAATTGCTTCTTCCCTGAGGATGGGTGCTGAAGGAATTAAGATCAAGTTGAGCGGACGTTTAAATGGTGCTGAGATTGCCCGTAGCGAGGAGTTTAAACAAGGCAGGGTACCATTGCATACCTTCCGTATGGATATAGACTATGCCAACGTATTTGCTCAAACTGTTTATGGTAAAATAGGAATTAAAGTGTGGATTTGTAAAGGTGAGGTTTTGACCAAGAGAGATCTGAATCCAAATTTCATTGCAGGCGGAAAGAATGATGGACCTGCTGGTGGAGAAAGAAGAGAGAGGAGAGATGACCGGCATGATCGTCGGGATGACCGTCGCGGTGGTGGCGGAGGAGGTGGAGACAGAAGAGGCGGAGGAAGAAGAAACTAAATTATTAATTTGAAGATTTGAAAATGAGGCTCGCTAAGCCAGGAATTATTTTTCAATTTTCAGATTCACAAATGTTCAAATTGTATTGAAATGTTACAACCAAAAAGATCAAAACATAGGAAAATGCAGAAGGGTCGCATGAAAGGCGATTCGAAAAGAGGTACTACTATTTCTTTTGGTTCTTTTGCATTGAAAGCGCTGGATAGCCATTGGATTACAGACAGGCAGATTGAAGCGGCCCGCCAGGCTCTAACACGCCAGATGAAAAGAGAAGGTAATGTATGGATCCGCATTTTCCCGGATAAACCAATAACAAGGAAACCAGCTGAGGTCAGAATGGGTAAGGGTAAAGGTAACCTGGAGTTTTGGGCAGCTGTAGTGCAACCCGGCCGTATCATTTTTGAAGTTGATGGAGTAAGCGAACAAGTTGCTCGTGAATCTCTGGCTCTGGCCGCAGGAAAACTTCCAATTAAGACAAAGTTCCTGGTTAGAAGAGATTTGGTTACTGCATAATTTGAAAATTAATAAAGATGTCAAAGAAAACAGATTTTGGGAAAAGCATTCATGGGTTAAATGAAAGCGATTTGAAAGCCCGTTTGGAAGAAGAAAAGCTGAGATTGAAAAAGTTGAAGTTTGCTCATGCTATTTCTCCGTTAGAAAACCCGATGACAATTCGTGCCGTGCGTAAGGATATTGCCCGGCTGCATACGGAATTGAAATTGCAGGAACAACAAGCATAAATTAACTGGCTTCTTCTGTTAAGGAATCGGCCGCATTATAAAAAAGAAAGTTTCATTGCTATAGGTCCGGGCTTTTAACCGGAAGCTGATAGTTTAAAGCTTAAAAGATGGAAGAAAGAAATTTAAGGAAAATAAGAACTGGTGTGGTAACGAGCAATAAGATGGAGAAAACCATCACCGTTGCCGTTGAAAGAAAAGTAAAACACCCGATGTATGGTAAGTTTGTAAATAAGACTACCAAGTTTCATGCTCATGACGATAAGAATGAATGCAGTATAGGTGATATAGTGAAGATCATGGAAACCCGGCCGCTTAGTAAAACAAAGAGGTGGAGATTAGTGGAAGTTGTTGAGAAGGTGAAATAATCCTTCCGCCACAAAAACAGTTGTGGCACGGGATAAATGAAAAGAAACAGAATAGTATTAATTGCTAAAAGCTTAAGAAAATGATTCAGCAAGAAAGCCGGTTAAATGTAGCGGATAACAGTGGCGCCAAAGAGGTATTATGTATTCGTGTTTTGGGCAATAGCGGACAACGTTATGCAAGGATCGGCGACAAGATCGTTGTTACTATAAAGGATGCAATACCTGCAGGAGGCATAAAAAAAGGTACGGTTGCAAAAGCCGTCATCGTGCGAACTACTAATAAGCTTCGCCGCAAAGACGGATCATATATCCGTTTTGATGACAATGCTGTTGTATTATTAAACCAGGCTGATGAGCCCAGGGGCACACGGATTTTCGGTCCGGTTGCCCGTGAACTTCGCGACAAAGGATATATGAAAATCGTATCGCTGGCTCCGGAAGTATTATAATTGATTAAAAGGGTTGATCCCATTAATGATAAAAAGATGAAAACAAGATTTAAACCAAAGTACAACATCAAAAAAGGTGACCTGGTTATTGTTATTTCAGGTGCGTCAAAGACCAAGAAAGACGATAATGGCAAGCTGGAATACAAACCACGTGTTGTAAAAGAAGTATTGATTGATAAAGCAAAGGTTTTAGTGGAAGGAGTGAATATAGTGACAAAGCACAGCAAGCCTTCAGCTCAAAATACAAAGGGTGGTATCATCAAAATGGAGGCGCCAATACACATCAGTAATGTGATGCTTTGGGATGCAAAATCCAAAGCTCCATCCAAAGTGAAAAGAGAAAGGGGAGAAGATGGAAAAACAGTTCGTGTATCAAAAAAATCAGGGGAAAAGATTTAATTCTGATAACCCAGGTAAAAAACGTTTATATGACTACAAAAACATATAGCCCGAGATTGGCGGATAAGTACAAAAAGGAAGTAGTTCCTGCGTTGGTTAAGAAATTTAGTTATGATTCTGTGATGCAGGCACCCAGACTGGAGAAAATTTGCCTCAACAGGGGAGTTAATGGCGCTGTAACCGATAAAAAATTGGTTGACATTGCCCTTGAAGAATTAACTACTATTTCCGGCCAGAAAGCTATCGCAACCATGTCTAAAAAAGACATTTCTAATTTTAAGTTGCGGAAGAATATGCCAATCGGCGCAAGGGTAACGTTGCGTGGAGTAAAAATGTACGAATTCCTGGACAGGTTGATTGCAGTGGCGCTGCCCAGGGTACGTGACTTTAAGGGAGTAAATGAAAAAGCGTTTGATGGCCGCGGTAATTATACAATGGGTGTAACGGAGCAGATCATTTTCCCGGAAGTTGATATTGACAAGGTAAATAAGATCACAGGTCTCGATATCACCTTTGTTACTACAGCTAATACAGACGAAGAAGCTTATGAGTTATTGAAAGAATTGGGTATGCCTTTCAAAAACGCAAAAAAATAATTCAAATAAAAAAGAGAATATAATTATGGCTAAGACATCGATAAAGGCCAGGCAGCGGAAAAGAGAAAAAATGGTAATCAAATTTGCCGCCAAGCGTGAAGAGCTTAAGAAGGCCGGCGATTGGAAAGCATTGGATGAGCTGCCAGCGAATTCTTCGAAGGTTCGTTTAAAAAACAGGTGCCAGATTACCGGACGTCCAAGAGGGTATGTGAGATACTTTGGTATTTCCAGGATAGCCTTGCGTGACATGGCACTGAACGGTAAGATACCAGGTTTGAAAAAAGCAAGTTGGTAAAACAAATGATCCGCAATGCTGGTTGCCGGAATTAGCATCCGGCATCAAAAAAATTGTGAACTGAATAATTAAGATATTATGGTAACAGATCCTATAGCAGATTTCCTGACCAGAATACGTAACGCACAGATGGCTGGTCACCGTGTAGTTGACATACCTGCTTCCAATTTAAAGAAGCGTATGACTGAAATATTGTACAACCAGGGTTATATTCTGAAGTACAAGTTTGAAGATGATAGTAAGCAGGGTATTATTAAAATCGCATTAAAGTACAATGCGGAAACAAAGCAACCGGCTATCCAAAGCCTGGAAAGAGTAAGTCGTCCGGGTTTAAGACAATATTCAAAGCCTGCTGAGATCCGCCGGGTGAAGAATGGGCTGGGTGTGGCTATCGTCTCTACTTCAAAAGGTGTGATGACAGATAAAGAAGCAAAAGTTCAGAATGTTGGGGGCGAGGTTCTTTGTTATATATATTAATAAAAGAAGCAAGGCTTTCTGATACATTAAGCCGTATCCTATACAGGCTGACAGGTCAGAAAGGGATAAATAATAAACACAAAAAAGACAAACTAATTAACCATGTCTCGTATAGGTAAACAAATAATAAAAGTACCGGCTGGTGTTACCATTACGGTAGGCAACGACAACGTTGTTACTGTAAAAGGACCAAAAGGTGAATTGAAGCAATCTATTGACCGCGATATCAAGGTGGAAGTGAAAGAGGGCCAGGCAACTGTAGTTCGTCCCACTGACCAGATCCGGCATCGTGCTTTGCATGGTTTGTACAGGTCTTTGATCTCAAACCAGGTAAAGGGAGTAACTGACGGGTACACCAGGAAACTGGAATTGATAGGAGTGGGTTTCAAGGCGGCTAGCCAGGGCAATGTTCTTGACCTTGCATTGGGATATTCGCACAATATAATATTTGAAGTTCCAAAAGAACTTAAAGTAGGTACTGAACAGTTGAAAGGACAAAACCCTATAATTACCCTTGAAGGAATAGATAAACAATTGATCGGGCAGGTGGCAGCCAAATTGCGCAGCCTTCGTAAGCCTGAGCCATACAAAGGAAAAGGGGTTCGCTATGTTGGTGAAGTAGTACGGAAGAAAGCTGGTAAAGCAGCAGGTAAATAAATTTTAGAATTGTAGCTCTGAAAATTATTTCCGGGAACAGGTTAATTTTTCAAATTCATTCACTGCTAAACCCGAAGCATCCGGGACAGGGAAGTAAAATAGAAAGAGATGAACACAAAAGGTAAATCAGGAAGAAGACAAAATATCCGCTATCGCATTCGCAGAAAGATTGGCGAAGGCACAGCTCAGAAGCCACGATTTTCTGTATTCAGAAGTAATACGGACATATATGTTCAGCTAATAGATGATATTAACGGGCAAACACTGGCAGCTGTTTCATCGAAAGATAAATCCATTGCTGCGCAAAAGACCACAAAAGTAGAAAAGAGTAAAATGGTGGGTGCTGCTATTGCTACTAAAGCTGCGGAGTTGGGAATAAAAACAGTAACCTTTGATCGTGGAGGCTATTTATATCATGGCCGTGTTAAATCTGTAGCCGACGGAGCAAGAGAAGGTGGTCTTCAATTTTAATGGCCTGGATAAATATTTTAAAATTTTCAAATTGAAATAATGTCTAAAGTAAATCTAAGCAGAGTTAAAGCCGGAGACCTGGAATTGAAAGATAAAGTGGTTTCAATAAACCGGGTTGTGAAAACAACCAAGGGTGGCCGTGCATTCAGTTTCTCGGCATTGGTAGTTGTGGGCAATGGCAATGGAGTTGTAGGTCATGGTTTAGGAAAGGCCAAAGAAGTACAGGAAGCCATTACAAAAGGAATTGAAGATGCCAAGAAAAACCTGATTAAAGTTCCGGTAATGCATGGTACCATTCCCCACGACCAATGGGCTAAGGAAGGCGCAGCCAAAGTATTGATAAAACCTGCTGCACATGGTACGGGTGTTATTGCCGGAGGCTCTATGCGTGCCGTTTTAGAAAGTGCAGGAGTAACTGATGTATTAGCTAAATCATTAGGTTCAGCCAACCCTCATAATGTAATTAAGGCAACTTTCAAAGCTTTGGCTTTATTACGTGAACCGATCGCTATTGCCAGAACCAGGTCAATTGGATTAAAGAAAGTTTTTAATGGTTAGCGTAAAATTCATAAGTCCCTTTTTGGTGATTTATTGATGGAGTGCCTAATGAATAAAATGATATTAAGTATGAAAAAGATAAAGATAACCCTGGTAAAAAGTCCGATCGACAGGCCCGAAAGGCAAAAGTTGACGCTAAAGGCTCTGGGTTTAAAAAAAACCAATTCATCGAAGGAAGTAGAAGCTACTCCCCAGGTATTAGGTATGGTGCGCAAGGTGGAGCATATGTTGAAAGTAGAAGAAGCGTAAGATCGTTTGATCTTATAGAATCTTTTGGGAAAATCAAAACATGGATTCAAAATCTGAGTACCCATTCCCACATTAAATTAAAAGCGAGCTCCGTTCCGGGTATTTCCGGAAGCTTTCGGGGCGATGAGTATAAAATAAAAGCAAAATGAAACTACACGAATTAAGACCTGCAAAAGGATCAACTCACAAAGACAAAAGGATTGGCCGCGGTGATGGTTCCGGGCATGGTGGAACAGCAACAAAAGGTACAAAAGGTGGACAGAGCCGTGCGGGATACAAAAGAAAAATGGGGCATGAAGGCGGACAGATGCCTATTCAGCGCCGGATTCCCAAGCGTGGATTTAACAATCCTCATCGTGTTGAATACACTGTTCTTAACCTGGGCCAGATAGAGCAACTCTCCGAAAAATACAGCCTGACTGAATTTACTTTAGAAAATCTTTATATCAACGGTCTTATCAGTCAGAATGATAAAGTGAAGATCTTAGGCAATGGAGAATTAAAAAATAAATTCACTTTTAAGGTGAACGCGGTTAGTGAAAAAGCGAAATCAGCTATAGAAGCAGCCGGTGGTTCTGTTGAAATAGTACCGTAATTTGATTAAATTGCAAAGCGCATGAATAATAAGCCTTTCAATTTAGTTGATGTTACTAACGCAGTATTTTTTGGTCTAAAATCTTTTTATCTCCCGTGAAGAAATTAATTCAAACACTTAAGAATATCTGGAGCATTGAGGAACTGAGAAGTAAAATACTTTTTACTTTAGTACTCATTGCCGTTTATCGTTTAGGTTCACATATCGTATTACCAGGTATTGATCCGGTGAAACTCGAGCTCAATTCTGCAGAAGGTAATGGTATCCTTGACCTGATCAATACATTTGCAGGCGGAGCTTTTAACATGGCTTCTATTTTTGCATTGGGTATCATGCCTTATATCTCTGCATCGATTTTTATGCAGTTAATGACTGTTTTGGTTCCCAAGTTTCAGAAGATGCAAAAGGAAGGCGATAGTGGCCGGAAAAAAATCAATCAGTATACCAGGTATCTGACTGTTGGTGTTACCATTGTACAGGCATCTGCTTATGTGGGTTATCTTAACCAAACCTCGGCCGCTGCAATCATCCCCGCATTCACTCCCTATTTTGCCATGTCAACTATCATCATACTTACAGCAGGTACGCTGTTTGTAATGTGGATGGGTGAAAAAATAACGGATAAAGGATTAGGAAATGGTGTTTCCCTGATTATTATGATTGGAATCCTTGCCCGTTTGCCTCAGGCATTCACACAGGAATTGGTTGCAAAATCTACCCGTACAGGTTCTATCCTGATATTTATAATTGAGATCGCTGTACTTATTGCCATTATCATGGGATGTATATTATTGATACAGGGGGTAAGAAAAGTACCGGTAAATTATGCCAAGCAAATTGTAGGTAACAGGCAGTTTGGCGGGGCACGACAATTTTTGCCTTTAAAAGTGAATAGTGCGGGTGTAATGCCAATCATTTTTGCACAGGCAATTATGTTTCTGCCTACCCTGTTCACACTGGGAAGTAAAGGACCCAATGAGATTTCCAGAATGTTTACTGATCCGCAGAATGGCTGGTACATGCTGATCTATTCCATTGTGGTTATTGGGTTTACATTTTTGTACACGGCATTAATATTTAATCCAAAACAGATTGCTGATAATCTGAAACAAAACAATGGATTTATACCCGGGGTAAAACCTGGTCAGCCAACAGCAGATTATATCGGAAGTGTAATGGATAAGATTACTTTCCCGGGAGCAATTCTTCTGGCTTTTGTTGGTATTTTGCCCGGCATCATTCAGAATATATTCTCCATGACACAAGGATTTTCAACTTTCTTTGGGGGAACTTCGCTTTTGATCATGGTAGGTGTTATACTAGATACCTTGCAGCAAATAGAAACACAGTTACTGATGCGTCAATACGATGGATTGATGAAGAGCGGTCGAATACAGGGAAGACAAACTACTTCTGCCGTTCAATACTAGAAAATAATTTTAATTTGAGAAACCTGGTAAGATGCAACTTGCCAGGTTTTTATTTTTGCGGCACTTTATGAAAATAATTTAAAGATCAACCGCCAGAATTGAAAAGCAAAACAGATTCTTACAAGAGCAGTTTTTTTGAGTTTGAAATATTAATTTTGAGGCAATATGATGATATGCAAATCAACTGAACAAATAGAAATGATGCGGCAAAGTGCTTTGCTGGTAAGTAAAACCCTTTCTGAAATTGCTATCTTGTTAAGGCCGGGATTAACAACCTTATCGATTGATAAAACAATCGGGGAAATAATAAAGGATCATAACGGAATACCTTCCTTTTTGAACTATAAAGGTTATCCCTTTAATTCGTGTATATCAGTAAATGATGTAGTGGTACATGGTTTTCCCAACAAAGAGGAGTTAAAGGACGGCGATATCGTTTCTATCGACATTGGTGTTATACTCAATGGGTGGCATGGAGACCACGCCTATACTTTTGCCATCGGTGATCCGGGTCCGCAGGTATTGAAACTGATCAGGGTTACCAAGGAAGCCTTATATAAAGGAATTGAAAAAGCGGTGGCCGGCAACCGGGTAGGGGACATTGCATATGCTATACAGGAACATACTGAAAAGAAGAATGGATATGGTGTGGTAAGAGAACTGGTTGGGCATGGCCTGGGGGAAAGCCTGCATGAAGATCCGCAAGTACCCAACTACGGTAAAAGAGGAAGCGGCCCGCAACTGAAGCAAGGCCTGGTACTGGCCATCGAACCCATGATAAATATGGGGAGAAAAGAAGTGTATACTGAAAAAGATGGTTGGACCGTACGTACTAAAGACGGAAAGCCTTCTGTTCATTTTGAACATGATGTCTGTATAAGAAAACATAGGGCAGACATTCTTTCAGATTACACGAATATTGAAAAAGCAGAAACTGAAAACACTAACCTTTTTTCAATGAATCAAGTAGTACAGCCACTGGCCTGAGTATTTGCCTTTATTATTGGCAGCGCTTTAATTACCGGAATGTCCAAAAAAAAACTAATTGTAATCGGAGGTGGAGCTGCTGGTTTTTTTTGTGCGGTCAATGCCGCAAGAATGAATTCTGCATTAGAAGTTACCCTTTTAGAGAAATCAAACAAACTTTTATCTAAAGTAAAAATAAGTGGGGGCGGACGTTGCAATGTCACCCACGCCTGCTTTGATATTGCGGAGATGATCAGGAAATATCCGCGGGGGGATAATTTTGTAAAAAAAACATTTTACCAATTTTTTACTACCGATACTATTCAATGGTTTGATGAAAGAAATGTAAAGTTGAAACAGGAAAAGGATGGAAGAATGTTTCCCATTACGGATTCATCACAATCCATTATTGATTGCCTGCTAAAAGAAGCGGATCGTTATGGTGTAAAGGTCCTTCTCCATACTGAAGTCAGGGGTTTGAAACATCAGGATGGAAAATGGGAATTGGAATTATCGGACCGCCATCAAACTGCTTCTGAATCACGGCTACTTGCTGCCGACTTTGTTTGTATCGCTTGTGGAGGATATCCCAAGTCAACCATGTTTAATTGGTTATTAGAATTGGGTCATACTATTGAAGAGCCCGTTCCATCCTTGTTTACTTTCAATATCCCGGGCCATCCTATTACTAAGTTGATGGGAGTAAGTGTGGAGAATGCAAGAGTGAAGATAACTGGTACCAAACTTGAGCAGGAAGGACCGTTACTAATAACGCATTGGGGTTTAAGCGGACCAGCCATATTGAAATTAAGTGCATGGGGCGCAAGACAACTGGCAACGTTTAACTGGCAATTTTCCATCGTTATAAATTGGTTACCCGAATTTAATGAACAGCAACTGGCAGTGAAGTTTCAGTCACTTCGGTTTGATATTGCTGCACAAAAAATAGTAAATAGAAATCCATTTGGATTGCCTCAGCGTCTCTGGGAATTTTTGTTAGATCATTCAGAAGTAAACAAAGAAAGAAGGTGGGCCGATCTGCCGGCAAAAGAGCAGAATAAGCTGATCAGGAATTTATGCGCCTGCGAGTTAGCTATAAAAGGCAAAACGACTTTCAAAGAAGAGTTTGTAACTTCGGGAGGTATTAACCTTAGTGAAATAGATGGCAATACTATGATGAGTAAAAAACAACCTCAACTTTATTTTGCAGGGGAAATAATGAATGTAGATGGTATCACCGGCGGGTTTAATTTTCAGCATGCATGGACCAGTGGGTATATAGCGGCGAAAAGTATTTCTAAAAATGGGGGACTCTGATATATAGGGATCAAGAGAAAATTTCATTATTTTCTAAGTGTCGTTACATACAAATGTCTCCGTTCTTTTGCTACATAACCTGTATAGAAAATTTTAGAAATTCCATTCAAAATTTAGCTCTCTTTTATCCCGGTTTCTTTTTGCAGCTTTTCTATTTTATCTATTCTTTGCACTATTGAATCCAGGTTGCGGAAATGAATATATGCCTTCCTGTATTTATTGGCATCAAATGCCGGAGAACCCATATACACTTCACCTTTTTTGGTAATATTTTTTGAAATACCGGATTGAGCTGTGATAGTTGTATTGTCTGCAATATTTAAATGTCCCACTATTCCTACCTGCCCGCTGAACATGCAATTTTTTCCTATTTTGGTTGATCCCGCCACTACTCCATGAGCAGCATAATAAGTGTTTTCTCCAATCTCCACATTATGTGCTATATGTATCAGGTTGTCAAATTTTACTCCTTTACGTAAAATGGTAGAACCAAGCGTGGCTCTGTCAATGGCACAATTGGCACCTATTTCCACATCATCTTCAATAATTACGTTACCTATTTGAGGCACTTTTTTATGATCGTTTTCGGGATTAAAACGAAAGCCATCGCTGCCAATGACCGTGCCTGAATGAATGATACAATTTTTGCCAATTTGCGTTTCTGAATAAATTTTAACACCGGCGAAAAGAGTGGTATTATCACCAATTACTGCATTGTCTCCAATATAAACCTGCGGATATATTTTTACATTATTCCCAATGACTGCATTTTCACCCACAAAGGAAAACTCACCGGCATAGATATCCTTGCCTACCGTTGCACTGTCGGCAATAGAAGATAATTTGGATATTCCTTTTTTATTCAGCTTCACTTCATTGTACATTTCCAATAATTGAGTGAAAGCATTGCCCGCATTTTCCACCCTTATTAAAGTAGTAGTAACAGGAGCTGTTAATTCAAAATCCTTGTTGATGATGACCACGGATGCCTGTGTGTTGTACAGATATTGCGAATAAAGTGGATTGGCGAGAAACGAAATGGAGCCCGGCGCTCCTTCTTCTATTTTGGAGAGTTTGCTTACATTAACATTTGCATCTCCTGTTATCTGGCCATTAAGAAGGCCGGCGATTTGTGCAGCGGTAAATTGCATAGTATCGGTTTATTTATTTTTATTTTAAATGATTGGATGAAATAACGTTGGTACCGTAATTTAAAAATTAAATAGTTACCAGGTACTCGCTAAAGATTTTTAACGCCAATCATCTGGTTACTTTCCTGGTCCCAAACTTTTAATTTAAAGCAGTCATTGATAGCTTTAGGTGTGAGCGAGGTAGTTTTGCAGTTTTGCAATTCCGTGAAATGAGCCATCACTTCGGGCAACCTGTAAAAAGGGATTTTTGCATTCAGGTGATGAATATGGTGGTAACCAATATTACCAGTAAACCAGGCCATCACCGGGTTCATCTTCATATAGCTGGAAGATTCCAATGCGGCCTTTTCATATACCCAATTCTTATTTTCATAAAACTCTACACCGGGGAAATTGTGTTGTGCATAGAATAAATAAGCACCCATTCCAAATGCAATAATAAAGGGTAAAAAAAACATAAAGAACCATGCCTCCCATCCGCCAAATACAAAAAGTAATACAGCTATGGTAAAATGTATTATTAAAGCGATGAGGGAATCGACATGCTTGCGCGGGTTGCTGATAAATGAACGAAGACACATGCCTACAATAAACATTGAAAAATATCCCAGCGCAATTGTAATGGGATGCCTGATAGCGAGATAGACAAATTTTTGAAATGGAGTCATATCCTTGTATTTTTTCTTGGTAACGATGGGATAGGATCCAATACTGGCGCTGAACAATTTAGAATTATGATTATGATGATGATCGTGAGATCTTTTCCATATACTGGTAGGTGAAAGCATGTACATGCCAAAAATGGTCATGATGACTTCAGCCGTTTTAGATTTTGTTAAAATGGTATGATGCTGATGATCATGGTAAATGATAAACATCCTGATCAATAATAAACCTGCCACAATACTTCCTGCCAGTTTTAACACGATAACAGGAAGTAACAATGTGCTGCCAAGTGCTGCAATTAATAAAGTAAGTGTTGAAATAGTATGAAACCAGCTCCTGGTTCTTATTTCTTTTGCAAAAGGCTTTGTAGCTAATATCAGGTTTTTACCAAGGAGCATTGTCAGGAAATTTGGAGCGAAGATAATCTATTAATATTGAATGGGTTTACAACTGAACTTTCCGGTTTATAATCAACACAATGCCTCTTTTTTGATTGAACGAATTTACATTAATTAAAAATTGATATCTCTACCAGAATAATTCATAACCCTCTGTCTTTTTTGTTTGTAATAAATTTTAAACTTTCTTAATGCAGAAAACATCCGGTGTATTTTTATTTCTAAACCTTCAACTCATGTTCATACTAAATACATTTCAATAGTTGTCCGGAATCAATGTGGCAAAAGAATTTAGATTATTGATTGTATGGAGAAAGGGACTTTTCAAATCAACCTGGTCGGTTTATTGCCTGTTTTTTTTCTGCAAAAGTTACTCTTGTTTAGCGCAAATTTTCTTAGCCTCATTTAAATCAAAAAAAGCACTTTCTTGCGAATTAACTAAATTATGATCTGGAAGTCAGTATTATAGAAGCTTAAAATGCTTTATAATGCCAGGAAAACAGTGATAAAGGATTAGAAAATTACCTTTAAAAAAACAACTATTCCTCACTCCTTAACCGACAACTAAAACCTATCTTTGCTGCCCCGAATTTTTAAACCCTCGGGATTATTTTATCATGTTTGAAAACTTAATTAGAAAACAATTAAACGCTGAGGAACAGGAGACTGCCGCTGATTCAAATGCTGAAGGATCAGATGTAGCTACAGCGACACCAAACGAACCTGTTGCGGAGGCCGCCAATGGCCATACGCAGACTGCTCACGACGATTTTGACTGGAGCGTCGACAAAAGAAACATTACATCCTACACAAAAGAGGAAAAAGAAAAGTATGACAAAGTGTATGACAACACTTTTGTACAACTGAATGATGGAGAGTTGATGAAAGGACTTGTAGTGGGATTGACCAAAACCGATGTTGTATTGAATATCGGATTTAAAAGTGATGGCCTTATATCACTCAACGAATTCCGCGATCTGCCCAACCTGAAGATTGGAGATGAAGTGGAAGTTATGATTGTAGATAAAGAAGA
Organism: Chitinophagaceae bacterium; assembly: GCA_051306075.1. Classification (GTDB taxonomy): domain Bacteria; phylum Bacteroidota; class Bacteroidia; order Chitinophagales; family Chitinophagaceae; genus Terrimonas_B. Next base: position 579 of record JBPPMM010000471.1, on the reverse strand, counting down.
CCGCAATGGTCACCTGAATTTAAGCCGGCGCCAGGCCCGCATCACCCGTGCATGGGAGAGAATAATGGAAGTGCATAAAACAGGTGAAGTAATTACAGGTATCGTTACTTCTAAAACTAAAGGTGGATTGATCGTTGATGTGTTCGGTATGGAAACCTTCTTACCGGGTTCACAAATTGATGTAAAGCCGGTTACAGATTATGACCAGTTTGTCGGGAAAACGATGGAGTTTAAGGTAGTGAAGATCAACGAAACAATTAAGAATGCAGTTGTATCTCATAAAGCTCTGATCGAAAGCGATATTGAAGCTCAACGTGCACAGATCATGAGCAAACTGGAAAAAGGCCAGGTATTAGAAGGTACCGTTAAGAATATTACAGACTTTGGCGCCTTCATGGATTTGGGTGGCCTTGATGGATTACTGTATATCACTGATATTTCATGGGGTCGTATCTCTCATCCGGCCGAAGTATTAAAGATGGATCAAAAGATCAATGTAGTAGTACTGGACTTTGATGATGAGAAAAAACGTATCAGCCTTGGTTTAAAACAATTAACTCCTCATCCATGGGATGTATT
>JBPPMM010000438.1:0-2716 GCA_051306075.1 Chitinophagaceae bacterium | reverse complement strand
CGGTCGCCCTTTTCACCAAAAGCATTAAATGATATTTTCATTCCTTTGAATTTTATCACCCACCCGCCTAATCGCTCTGCTGCATTTTTTGCAAATACATTGTGTAATTCTTTTTCCAACCAGTCTTTTATCTGCTGTCCCGTAACGGTACCTGTCCTTACTATACTATCAACTGGGAGCATATCATATATAAATCCGTTTGTTATTGGTATGTTACCTGTATGGTCAGGAGTGGTTCTTGGGGGACAAAAGCGAAAGCCGTTGGAAAGCACGATGTCGACTTCATTTATTTTCCATTTCAGAGCGTCCAATACTAAAGTATCGATAGGATTTTCAACGACAAAATAACGATAAAGAGGAATGGTACTATAACCCGCAATTTTATAAATATCGTCCTGGAAGGGTTGTTCATTGGCCTTGATCAATGCAGCCATTTCCCCCGATGGCTTGTATTTATTGGCAGATACCTCTATTAATTCATACTCATCCTTAACAACCTTTCCATTTTTAATTGTTAAATCAAGTTTGCCCACAAATGATCCAAATGCCCCGGGTTCTACCACTTTTGCATATTTACCCTGGATGGGTTTCCGCACCCTTTCATGCGTATCGCCACCCAGAATATAATCCACACCCTTGCATTCTTCCCTGCTGGCTAAATGCAATTGTTGCGATAATCCCAGGTGAGCAATAACGATTACATAAACGCACTGTTCCTGGTTGCGTAGCACATCCACGAAATGTGCAAGGTTTTCTTCAGGTTTAGTATAGATGATTCCTTTACTATAATTGGGCGACTGGCGAATGGGAACCAGCGGGTCTGTATAACCAATAAATCCAATTTTCACCCCATGAATGTTCCAGATATAGTAAGGCGGAAATATCAATTCTCCCTTTTGATCATTACCCAAATCATGATACATATTTGCACAAACTTTGGGCGCCTGTAATGATCCCAATAAATATTGCATCATTTCTTTATAATAAACCACTTCCCAATTTCCGGGCAGGTATAGATCATAATCCAAAGAGTTCAGAATAGGAATCATTACCTTACCGGTAGTTTTTACTGATAATTCACTTCCCTGAAACATATCGCCTGTATCTATCAGAAAAGTAGATGGGTTTTTCTTTCTTTCCTCGTTCAAAAAACTAGCTAGATGTGCATATCCTCCCGTTTTACGAAATACGGGTTTGTTGTTTTCCCAAAAAAGTTCATCGTGCGGATGTACCTGGCAATGGACATCAGTTGTTTGAAGTATGGAAATTGTATGAGTCTTCTTGCCCGTATTCAAATTGTCCCCGCTCATTTCAGTGGTTGCTGCAATACCTGCAACGGGTGATGTAGCCAGCAATCCGGCACCACCAATTGAACTTATTTTTCTTATAAACTCTCTCCTGTCATTTTTCATTTCGCAAACCTGTTTATTTGATTTTACTTAAATCAGATTTCTTTTTTACGTCCTCTTCATTTTTCTTTCTCGCTTCTTCTATTAATTTAAACGGTCCATATTTGTGCTGAGTCTCGGAAAATTTGTCTGCATAAGGACCAAATGGATGATCGATCGGTTTCTTATTAATATCAGGCCAGTCTCCTGTCACATTAATATGTGGCCTCTTTTGTGAATTAACATAGGCAGCGACATCCCATGCTTCTTCATCTGACAACTGGGGGTTTTGATGAGTAACTCCTTGTGGCATGTTATATTTTACAAACTTCGCAAAACTGCTGATCCGGAATAATCCGGCTCCATCATTATAACTTTTATATCCCCATAAGGCCGGAAAAACGAATTCATTCTTTCCCTCATTCAGGATACCCTGGCCATCTGCCTGGTGACATGTTACACATTTGGCGGCGTAAACCATCCGACCTTTCATCGTATCCGCTGCACGGTCTAAATATGCAAGATCTTTTAATCCCGACCCTTCTGCTTTTTTACCTTTTGTAACATTACTTCCAAGGAATTTTATATAGGCTACGATAGATATCATTTCCTTTCCAGCAGTATCCAGGGGTTTGCCGTTTAAACTTCTTTCGAAACAATCATTCACTCTTTTAAAAATATTTTCTTCTGTTCCGCTTCTTGCCCTGAATTTCGGATAAAGAGATGCTACCGATCCATAATTATTTCCAAAGACAGCCGTTCCTGCCTGCAAATGACAATTTTGACAATTAAGCCCATTACTTATTTTAAGTACAGAGCCGGCGGGACCCAAATATTTTGATGTATGAGCAATTAATTCTTTCCCATAGGAAATCTGTTCTTTTTCTTTTGTATCTGTGATGGCGTTAATGTCAGGTGGATTCCAATAAGCTATCGGATTTATCTTGTCGTCATGGCCTGTGGGTCCACTTGTTGCTGCCTTTTCTTCCAACTTGCCTGATGGCTTATTATTGTAAAAAGCAAACAATAATGCAATGATTCCGATAATCAAAATAAAAATCACCAGAATCAACAGTTTAATAACAGAATAGAGATCCTTCTGCTTTTTGTTTTCATGCTGCATTTAGGCAATCGATTACTATTATTTAATGTGGTAGTTTTTCCCTGAAATAACCATACACCCAGGTACCAGCAACCGCACTTAACAAGGTAACTGCAATAACTGTAGCTCCTGTTCCTATTTGTGCAAATAGCGGGCCGGGGCAGGCTCCGGTAATAGCCCATCCTAAGCCAAACAATAACCCACCATACACCTGGCCTTTGTTAAA
>JBPPMM010000431.1:0-7597 GCA_051306075.1 Chitinophagaceae bacterium | reverse complement strand
AGGCAAAATGCAGCTACTATATTTTTCATTTTAATGATTATCTGCATTAGACGAGCAAAGTATCCAGAACTTGCTGACCGTTAAATTTGACATTTAAGCCAGTTAAAGAACAAGTATTATAAAAAAAAGCTTTTAGCAACTAACAAACGGTGATCAGTTTGTGGCCCACAGGATCATCAATTGGATTAATCCTATCAAAAAGCCTATGGCCCCTCCTAAAATAGAAGCAAGCTGAACGGGTTTACTTAAATTTTCATAAAACAGCTTTTCAATCTGCTCTGTTGAAACTTGGGCCAATTTAGAGGAAACCAAATTTTCAAGATTTAATTCATTTTTTAAATTCCCGGCAAATTGTTGCATTACATGCGGGAAAAGATCTTCTATTTCCTGGATGAAAATAGTTTTAAGGGTAATAATTGTTTTGTCACCTATGAACATGCCGATCATGGGCATTTGTTCCTTTAGCTTATTGCGCAGAAAATCGTCGATATGGGTTTCGATCATAGGCCTCAGCTTTTCAAAATTTTCGGGGTCGGTTACTTTTTGATCAATATCCGGCATGCCGGCAAATTCCCCTGCTGCGTATTTCCCGATTTTAATGGCCATAGATTGCCTGTGGCGGGGCAAAAAACCCTGCCATGTATAAAAAAATATACGCTGTGGAAGCCGGGGACGAAAAATCAATTTTAAAAATAGCCTGATACAAATCCAGCCGATTAAGCCCGACAAAAGTGGTATAAGAAAATGCCAGTAATTCATATTCTTTCAATTTTATAAAGTAAAAACCCCGTCTCGTACCAAACGAGATCGGGGTTTGGGTGGCTAACCGGGCTCGAACCGGCGACCCTCAGAACCACAATCTGATGCTCTAACCTAACTGAGCTATAACCACCATTTAAGAGTGAGCAAAAATAGGTAAAATTAGAAAGCAAAAAAATGGAAATCAACCGGGAAACCAGGAAATTACCAGTCATCAGCTTTTATCTAAGAATTCAAATCTCACAAAATTGAAGGCGAACCAATAGGCACTTAAATGTATGCAGTGTTCAGCATTCCATCTCTGTCCATCCAAATGGCTTGTTAAAAGGTATCAAAAGCACTAAAACTATTCTTTTTACGTTATTTTTGAGCATGCATAATGCGCAAAAATACCTTTTGAATATGAAGCGACTTCCAATAGTGATTATGATGATTGTAGCAGGTTCATTCCTGGCCTTTCAAACAATGGGAACCGGAACAAAAAATCCGCCCAATAAGTATGAGGAAATTCTCCGGCTTGTTGGACAAATGCTCTCCCATGCACATTTTAGTCCGCAGGATATTAATGACGCATTTTCGAAAAAGATTTTTACAAAGTATGTAAATGATCTTGACCCTGAAAAAAACATGCTCCTGCTCAGCGACTTCACCTCGCTGAAAGCAAAATATGAAACACAAATTGATGAGGAAATAAAAGGTGCCCCTGTTGAATTTTTTCTTGCTGCCGGAAAAATTTTTAATACCCGGATGGAAGAAACCTCCCTGATCTGCACTGAAATTCTTTCACAACCTTTTGATTTTACAATTGATGAGGAAGTTTTACTTGATGGAGATAAACTGGATTATGCTGCCAATTCCGCAGAAATAAAAGAACGATGGAGAAAGAAAATAAAATTCCTTACCCTGGAACGTTATGTTGATTTACTTGATATACGTGAGAAAAATAAAGGGAAAGATGATTTTGTTGTAAAAACTGACGTTGTACTTGAAAAAGAAGCACGGGATAAGGTAAAGAAAATCACGGACAGGTTGTTTGAACGTTATCGTTTTAAGTTTAGTGATGATGATAAGTTCAATTTGTTTGTGAATGCCATCACCAATACAATGGACCCTCACACTGAATTTTTCCCCCCCGTTGACAAAAGATATTTTGATGAAGAAATGAGTGGACGCTTTTTCGGAATAGGCGCCCAATTACAATATGAGGATGGAAATATAAAGATAAGTAGTGTAGTTGCCGGTACCCCTGCATGGAAGTCAGGTGAGCTTCAACCAGGAGATCTTATTCAAAAAGTAGCACAGGGAAAAGAAGAACCCGTAGATCTTACCGGTTTTTTAGTAACTGACGCCGTAAAATTGATCCGCGGTAAAAAAGGAACCGAAGTAAATCTGACTATAAAAAAATCAGATGGTTCAATAAAAGTAGTATCGCTGATCCGTGATGAAATAGTACAGGACGAAACCTTTGCCCGGAGCGCAGTTGTGAAATCAGGTAATTCTAAGATTGGTTATATATTCCTTCCTGAATTTTATGCAGACTTTGAAAATGCCAATGGTAACCGTAGCTATATTGATGTTCAAAAGGAGATCAAGAAATTAAAGGAACAGCAAGTAGACGGTATTGTAATGGACTTGCGAAATAATGGTGGTGGGTCTTTGTATGATGTTGTACAGATGGCCGGGTTATTTATCGAGGAAGGTCCGATAGTGCAGGTAAAAGACAGGGAAAATAAACCCAGTGTGTTAAGAGATAAAGATAAGTCAGTTTTATATTCAGGTCCGCTGGCTGTTATGGTAAATGAATTCAGCGCTTCGGCGTCAGAAATATTTGCAGCTGCCATACAGGATTATGGACGCGGTATTGTAATTGGTAGCACATCCACATATGGAAAGGGAACCGTGCAACGTAATATAGGCCTGGATCCCGAAACAGGATTTTCCATGTCTAATTCTGAACTGGGTACAGTTAAGCTAACCCTTCAAAAATTTTATCGCATAAACGGGGGCTCTACTCAACTAAGAGGTGTGACTTCAGATATTGTTTTACCTGACCAGTTAGAACATTTGAAATTGAGGGAGAAAGATAATCCTGATGCATTACCATGGGATGAAATTAATAAATCACCTTATACAGCGTGGAATGCAGGATATGATTTGAAAACCATACAGCAATTGAGTAACCAGCGTTTGGAAAATGATTCATCTTTTATTCTAATAAAAGAAAATACACAATGGCTGGCCAATCAAAATAATAAACAGTATTCTCTCCAGATAGACAAATACAGGAAAGAGCAAAAAATGGTAAAAGCCACTTTCGCCCAAAATGAATCTTTGATGAAATTGAAAAATGAAATCAATGTAACAGCATTACCTGAAGAAGTAAACCGATGGGCAGGAGACAAAGTAAAACAGGACAGATTTAATCAATGGCTAAAGAATCTTGGCAGGGACATATACCTGGACCAGGCAGTGAAAGTGGTAAACGATGTTATCAACCAACAAAACCTGGTTAAAGCTAAAATAGTTGAAGAAACACCCAAGAAAGCTTTCTAAAAATCACCCGGATACCTTCCATTTTTTGGGTTGATTCTTTTATACAGAACTGTATTTGATCCTGAATGTTGTATGCTTATTAGCTGGCATCTTCATCAATCAAATACAGTTTTTATTTATGCCAGGCTAAAAGTATTCCTATTGCTGCTTCTTACAAATTTCTACTAATGGTATATAAGGTATACAAATACAATTTGGACTTCAACAGTTACCCGGAACAAGGAAACCAACAAACTAATTATTTAAAGAGAAGTGCCAGTAGATGATAAACAGAAGATTCTATAATCCTCCCGGCATTTTTATACTTTGTTTGAGTGAAGCCAGGCTGGGATCCATTTCAATAGCTTTATCACATAAAAATCTCCCTTTTTCTTTTTCTCCTTTTTTCTGATAACTCATGCCAATCATGTATAGTGCCGAAGCATTTCCTTTATCATATAGTAATACCTGGTCCCAATAATCTATCGCCAGTTGAAACTTTTGTTTGTTATAATAGGCCTCTGCAACCAGGTTTAATATATTCAAATCACTGGGTCTTTTTTTCAAAATTTCTTCCATAGTAGCTACACCTTGCTCCAGTTTACCTGCATTTAAATAGGCAATACCCAGGTTCTCCAGGTATTCATTATCTTTTTTCAAACCTTTCTGGCCGGCAAGCAACATATATTTCAACGCATTCTTATCATCATGAATAGCATAATACACAAGAGCCATTTCATAAATCCAGAAATTTTTCAAAGTATCCAGTTCTATCGCTTTTTGGAAATAAGGAATGGACTGTTTATAATTCTGCATATCTGCATAACTCTTAGCAATCATGTAGGGAGCTTCTGCATTTTTAGCATCATCTTCTATTGCAACAGTTAAAAGCTTTATCGCTTCTCCATAATTCTCCTGGTCGTAAAAAACTTTCCCTAAGTAAAAATTTACTTTTTCAGAGGGGTCGGCCTTCCTTAATTTGCCTGCATAATTTATTACATCATGGTTTTGCTTCAGGTTAAAGGAAAGCTCCATCAGTTGTTTGTAAACAGCCGGAGAAGTGTCGCCCATTTCTTCCAGCTTTTTATAAAAATTTTTTGATAAGTGGTATTTGCGAAGACCCCCATACGAAGCCGCCAGTTCACTTATTACTTCTTTATTACTACTATCAGATTTATATGCTTTCTCAAAATATTTTAGTGCTTCTTTCTTTCGCCCGGTTTCTTTTTCCCGGGTGCCTTTTTGCAGATAAAAAATAGCACTATCAGAAGCAGGTTCCAAAAGATCAGCAGGAGTTTGGGAAAATGTCAGCGTATTGCTGAACATACATAAAAAATAAAAGGTGTGGCGGATCATTAGAGAAGGGATTAATTATATTTTTAAAAAATATTGATTGCAATATAATTTTTAGTATTGATAATATAGTTATATCCTCTTTATTTTTATTGTTGTTTGACTGAGGAAATTATTTATTCAGATTTTAGGTTCAGGTATATTACATAAAAAGTAAATATACCTTAATGCCTTTAGTAAAATTTCCGTAAACAAACGTTTTTCTTGCATTACAGGATTAATTCATACAATGAAATCTCATTTAAGTAATCCTTAATAAACTATTTTTTCATTTGGGTATTCACCTATTTTTTTTCAGAATCACAATTTTATTTTTTGCATGTTTCAAAAACCTATGATCATAAAAAACAGCTACTAGAAAAATAACATGCAATCACTCCTGAAATTATTTATTGAGAGTATCTACCGCCATAAAGTTGATGGTATCCCTGGGACCTCCGCATTTTAACATGCCATCTTTATATTTTGGATGGCTGATACCCATGTAAGGATTTCGTACCGCATCCGTTTCACTTAACCAGTACCCGGGCTGATTATCCCCAAAAGCCATCGGGCATTCCTGCCAGTACAATTTTGCCTGGTCATATTTTACTACAATAAAAAGCAGACGGAGATTTTCTGACAAATTATTAAAAGCCATTCTTTTTTCGTCCAGGGATGATCCCGTAATAATATTGTCTGTTGCATTTTTAGAATTGGAAAGGGGATCAAGCGCCGTTTCATAAATACCCATTATATCATCCCTGAGTTCTTCTATTTTCATATTATCGAGTGCAGTCTTAAGTTCTCCTGCACTTTTATTTATTCCGGGAGAATCCCAGTTTACAAATCCTTCGGAAAGACTGTAATAGGCATCAATCACTGATTGAACAGACTGGTTAAAGGCAGGACTATGTTTGCTGACAGCTAAAGCAACAGGCTTTGGACCCCTTGGCTTTTTATTCCCCCCCTTAAATGAATACCAGATATATCCGGCGAGTAACAAGAATAAAATCCCCAATATGATAAAAACTTTTTTCATAGAAACCTAACATTTTATTACAAATGTAAATCAAAGCCCCCAGAGCCCGGAATCCTTATTTTTGCAAATTCATTTAACAAGGGACCCGGCTGATTTGAAAAATAGTTTTTAATTACAGGCCCTTTCATCATTAACTGACTATAGAATTTAATCGATACTTATGCTGGCAGGATTACAAAATGTAACATTTGAATTTGGTGCACGGGTTATTGTGGAAGATGCTACCTGGCATATACAACCCAATGAACGAATCGGGCTAATTGGATACAATGGCACGGGAAAATCAACGCTGTTAAAATTATTAGTTGGTCAATTTACTCCATCTTCAGGAACGATAGAAAGAAGTCGTACTACCTCAATAGGTTACCTGCATCAGGACCTTTTAAGTTTTGACACCGAGGATAGTATTCTCCAGGTAGCATTAAGCGCTTTTGAAAAAGTATTGCAACTTGAGAAGGAAATAGAAGAGTTGGGCAAAGAACTAGAAAAAACCGGCGATGAAAAAACACTGTATGAATACACCGATAAATTGCATGAATTAGAAACTTTGGACGGCTACAATATTCATCACAAAACGGAAGAGGTGTTACAGGGCCTTGGCTTTAATAATTCAGATTTGCAACGTCCGTATAAAGAATTTAGCGGTGGCTGGCGCATGCGTGTATTGCTGGCCAAAATGATTTTACAGCAGCCTGATCTTTTATTATTGGATGAACCTACCAACCACCTGGATCTTCCCTCAATTGAATGGCTTGAAAAATATCTTCAGCACTATAAAGGATCTGTGGTAATTGTAAGTCACGATAAATATTTTTTAAACCGGATGGTGACAAAAATCGTAGAAGTATATCAACAGCAATTGCACATTTATAATGGCAATTACGATTATTTCGAACAGGAAAAAGCCATTCGTATTGATATGCAGCAAAAAGCTTATGAGAATCAGCAAGATTATATCCGCCAGAATGAAAGGCTGGTAGAACGATTCAGAGCTAAAGCCAGTAAGGCAGCTATGGCGCAAAGCATCATGAAAAAATTGGATAAGCTGGACCGCATAGAGGATGTTGCATTGGAAAGACCCGATATCCGAATCAACTTCAGGGTAGACAAAACACCAGGTAGAGTATTGACCGAGCTAAAGCATATTACCAAATCCTTTGGTGAAAATGTGATTGTTAACAATACTTCAGTTGAAATTGACAGGGGAGATAAAATTGCATTAATAGGAGCTAATGGAAAAGGAAAATCTACCCTCCTGAGAATCATTGCAGGGGTAGAACCCTTTGATGGGGGCGAAAGAAAATGGGGACATAATGTGGAGGAAAGTTTTTATGCCCAGCATCAATTGGAAGCTCTGAACATCAATAACACGGTTCTTGATGAAATGAAGGAATGTGGTAGCCAGATGTCGGAATTGGAACTTCGTGGATTACTAGGCTGCTTTTTGTTTAGTGGAGATGACACCGGCAAAAAAATAAAAATATTAAGTGGAGGAGAAAAAGCAAGAGTTGCCCTGGCTAAAACAATTGTAAGCAAAGCCAATTTCCTGATGCTGGATGAACCGACCAATCACCTGGATATGCATAGTTGCGACTTATTGATTGAAGCACTGAACAAATACCAGGGTAGTATTATATTGGTAAGTCACGACAGGTATTTTGTATCAAAAACAGCTAATAAAATATGGGAGATAGTTGACCATAAGGTTAAAGAATTTAAGGGTGGCTATGAAGAATATGTGGCCTGGAAAGAAAGAATGGCGAAACACGAATTGCAAAATTTAAAACAAGAAGGAAAGAATCAAAAAGGCGGCGAAAACAACCCGAAGATGGCTCCCAATAATCAACAAAAGTCAAAAGAAACTAAAACGATAAACGCCCCGGCAAAAAAAGAGAATCCTTCAGTAATACATACTCCATCATCCACTCCGGT
>JBPPMM010000414.1:0-8598 GCA_051306075.1 Chitinophagaceae bacterium | reverse complement strand
TGCGTATAAAATCACCGACAAATTGACCATTGACGGAAAATTGGATGAAATGATCTGGCAAAATGCCTCCCGGTCGAACCGGTTCACGGATCTTATTTCAGGAGCAGAAACTCACCTGGATACACGGGCCGCTGTATTGTGGGACGATCAGAACCTGTATTTGGGTTATTGGATTGAGGAGCCTGATATAGCAGCTAAGCACACGCAAAGAGATGCGCCGATATACCAGGATAATGATGTAGAATTGTTTATTGCAGGACAAGATGGTTATTATGAATTTGAGATCAATTCATTCGGCACCATTTACGAAGTGTTGTTCTTCTGGCTGGATGCTTACGAGAAAAAAGGGTATCATCTTTTGCCGGAATTCAGAAGTGATGCAACGGGAGCCAGGATATTTAATGGTGTAGGCTATAAACATCCCCGCGGAAGCAGGATTGGTTTTTGGAAATGGGATATGCCCGGTTTGCGGTCGGCGGTTCATGTAGAAGGAACCATCAATAATAACCAGGACAAGGATAAGGGATGGACTGTTGAAATAGCGATACCATGGACGTCCCTTAAAATACTGGCTGAGGGAGATCAAAGAATGCTGCCCCCGTTGGAAGGAGATGTATGGCGGATGGATTTTTCACGTTTTAATGTAAAGAAAGGATCTGCTAATGACTCGGGAGGCTGGGCATGGAGTTCGCATGGGGTATGGGATTCACATGTTCCGGAATGTTTTACCTATATCGAATTTTCGGATAAGAAAAATAAGGAATAGTTATTCATCTGTCTGGTCCTTCTGAAACCGTTTCGCCCATGTTTCCATCCGGGATTCTGTGCACTGGCCATGGGACATTGGGCTTTGTTTTCCTTTCGCGACGAGTCTCCTCCGGCAGTAGTCTCAAGTTAGAGAAAATCAGCGGAGGGACTCGTCGAAATACCGTATTTTTCTTCTATGTCCTTACATTAGAAAATAATCAACACCGGTATTTTTCTTTTACCAACCATGCCTGGCTTCCACTAATACAATTGACCGAAGGGAATAAAGGAATTTATAAAGTAAGGAATTACCCGGAGTTTATGAACTTTGATTGCGGAGAGTAAAGAAGCGATACGTTATTAAAACGACGAGTCCCTCTTCGGAGATTCCGGAAATTTGTTAACTCATGCGTGAGGAGACTCGTCGGGAAAGAAATGGAGTTCGCATGGGGTATGGGATTCACATGTTCCGGAATGTTTTACCTATATCGAATTTTCGGATGGGAAAAATAAGGAATAATCTTCCTTTCGCGACGAGTCTCCTCCGGCGGTAATCTCATGTTAGAGAAAATCAGCGGAGGGACTCGTCGGAATACCGTATTTTTCATCTATGTCCTTACATTAGAAAATAATCAACACCGGTATTTTTCTTTTATCAACCATGCCTGGCTTCCTCTAATACAATTGACCGAAGGGAATAAAGGAATTTATAAAGTAAGGGATTACCGGGAGTTTATGAACTTTGATGGCGGAGAGTAAAGAAGCGATACGTTATTAAAACGACGAGTCCCTCTTCGGAGATTCCGGAAATTTGTTAACTCATGCGTGAGGAGACTCGTCGGGAAAGATGCACAGGCCATGGGACATTGAGCTTTGTGTAACGGTAGGCCAAGTTCAATACTTTTATTTTTGCGCCGGGTACACGGCCATGCGCAAATACCGAGTGAGACCCGGCTTCGAAACAAATTCAAATGAGCATAGACTACATAATCGAAAAAATAATACATCTTCCTAAGCTATTTAGAAGTCTTGGAAATAAATCAATCCACGAGTTATTAAGAGATACTGGCTATTTTGAAATAGCCGATCAGATTAACCAGGAAGATATTAGCAAAGTGCTTAAACAACATCCTGAATGTATAAATGAATGGAAGCTCTTTTCGAATGATAAGCGAGCATCTTCTGGTTGGTATTTGAAAGAATTAGATAACAACAAGCATATTGTGGGATACTTCGGCATTAAAAAAGGGGACACGCCAGTTGTTGAATTTTCAGATAATAACGAAGCCTGTGCTTTTTTTATTAAGCATGAAATAGAAAATATTAGATTTATTTAACCCTTTGCCTGGATTATTTGATTCTTTTTCGTCCGTAGTTCTCTGATTAACCGTTTCGCCCGTGTCTCCATCCGGAGTTCTGTGAGCAGGCCAAGGGACATTGAGTTTTATGTAATGAAAAGCCAAATTCAATACTTTTAGGTTTGCGCCGGGTACACGGCCATGCGCATCCGGAGTGAAACCCGGCTTCTGCAATATGAAATTTAAAATTGAAAAAGTTTGTGTTAAAAGAAGATAAATTTTGGAATTGGTTTAAAAACAGTCAAGACGAATATCAACGTTTGGATCATTTAGATCGCAAGCGAAAGGAATTTTTATTAGATCAATTACTAAACCGATTACATGAATATGATAATAATTTATATTTTCAAATTGGCGGTAACCCGTCTAAGGAACGAAGGGAGCTAGTAATAACTGCTGAAGGAAATGTAGATTATTTTGAAGCGGTTGAGAATCTTGTATATGCTGCTCCTGAATTGAACAATTGGGGGATTATTGCATTTAAGCAACCAATGGGAATCGATTTTGTTACAGCACATGGTGAATTGGTGTTAGACCCAAAGATTATGTGGTTTTTGCCATTAAATAATAAGCACAATCCCCAAATGATTGGAATAAAAGTTTGTGTTGATAATTATGATCCTAATAATGCCGGTAAATTTGAACAAGCAGTTTACCAGGTATTAGATACTATATTGGGTGAGAAAGCCACTGCAACAGAGCTTAATTATTTAGATGTTGGTGACTTGTCAGATTATGATCCAGAAAAAGAAGGTCTAATTGAATTAGTTGAATTACCGGCATATATTTCTTGGAAAAAAGGTAATGATTCTCCTTCCCGGTAGTGCTGAATAAATAAAAGTAGTTGAAGGCTTGTTAATCTCCCGTTGTCCTGAGATTATTAAATTCGCAGGCCATGGGACATTGGGCTTTGTGAAACGTAAAGCCAAATTGAATAGTTTTACGTTATGAGTATCGATAGGCGGTAAGCATACAGCGTATAAAGTAACCGATGTGGAAGAAATAATAATCGAGAAACTACTGGAAGGGCCGGAGTCCGCTCGTCACAAAGCCGGGCTGTGAGACTCCGGAAGGAAGCAAATGTGTCTCTATTTCAATTTTATTTTTTTAACTCATTTTCTAATTGGTGGATAAGGTTATTTGCTTCAATAAAAACATACTTTACATCGGGCAATTTTTCAATAATATTTTTTTCAAGCCTTTTAATAGCGCCTGCAAGTTTGTTGGCGTCTAAATTTGTTTTAAATTCTACATCCAGCGCAAGAAGAATTTCATTGGGACCCATCTGCATGGTGAGGGGCTTTTTTAGTTCTATTACATCATGATCTGCATTCACTATGTCATAAATCATTTTTAGTTTTTCTTTTCTGGCGCTTTCTCCAATCAACAAATTTCTGCTTTCCACAATCAATATTATGGCAACTATAGCAAGAACAAGTCCTATAGTTATGGATGCTATACCATCTAAAACCGGCATTTGAAAATAATGACTGAAAAAGACACCGCAAAAAGCTATAATCAACCCAACAAGAGCAGCACCATTCTCGTAGATAATAACAAAAAAAGAAGGGTCTTTGCTGAGGCTAAGCTTATGCCAGAAATTAGCTGTACCATTTTGTTTGAAAAAATTGCGTAAAGGTATAAAAAGGGATCCTCCTTCAAAAACAACAGCTACTGCAAGTACGATATAATTCCATTTAGGATCACCAGAGCTTACCGGGTGCTGAATGTGGGCAATACCTTCGTATATAGACATGCCACCACCCAAACCAAATATTAGCACAGCTACAATAAGAGAATAAAAATAAAGTTCCTGCCCATGTCCGAACGGGTGCATTTCATCTGCAGGCTTTTTACTTCTATGTATTCCCCAAAGCAGCAGTACCTGATTAACGCTATCAACCACGCTATGTATCCCTTCGGACAGCATGGCAGAACTACCGGTGAACGAAGCAGAAATAAATTTTACAACGGCAATACTACAATTAGCAGCCAGTGCGCCATATATACCTGCTTTGGATTTAACCTGCATAATTCATTTATAAATTATTCCTTGTTTTTAAAAATGTGATTAATCATTTAGGTTAATCACTTTGATACTTGTAGGCAATTAAGGAAATTCATAATATTCTGAAAGCTCGTTGCTATTTATTTTTCATTTTTCCAATTATCGTTTCAAGAGAGGCTTTCAATTTATCTACTGCTCCTTCAACCGCCTGTTCATGGGTATCAGCAGTGTTTGAAACAGCTATGGGCTGCCTGCCTTCCATGCGGGCTTCAAGCATACATCGCTTATCAGCCTGCCCCTCTTTACTTCCGTTTTCATCTGAAAGATGTACTTCAATGCGGGTGATTGTTTCATACCTGCCCAATTCATCTTCAATTATTGAAGTGAAGTGGTCTGCAAATCTTTCGCTGCCTTCAATGTTTTTATCGGTGTTGATTTGGATAATCATCTTGTTGATTTTTAATTGATATTTTTTTTGTTTTGATGTTTATTTAGTAATAACCTAACGCTTTAATAAAAGCTCCACATTGATTTGCTGATGAAAGGATTGCGACGCAACGATGGTGCCCTGAAAAACCGAAGCCGGTATCATAACACCTTTTTCAGTTAACGGATTAATACCTGAATATAGCTGCCAGCCCTGTATGTGTTGGCATGTATTCCGGCGGCACAACCATTACCTGTCCACCCAATTTCGTTACCAGTTCACCTATATCGTCGAGCAGGTCGTCTGTTTCGGGATTGGATAAATCTTCCATTTGAATAGCACCTGTATTGCTGTCGGTGATTTTGCCGGCAACAATACAATCCGCTTCTATTAGTAAAGTACCTACTCTGCCCGCTGCAGCAGCTTCAGCTACTTTTTTTATATCATCGCTGCCAGTATTATTTGCTTTTGCCTGCTCGTATTTATCTGTCAACCCTGAAAGCTTATGGGCATATTCTGGTTGCATAACTTCCCACGCCATTGCAGTTAGCTTATCTATTTCAACAGCCTTATAGTTGATATGAATACTATTGGGCAACAACAATGGGTTGTTATTTACCTTATGGAAAAGATTATGATGTTCGGGTAATGCTGCAAGTATTAATGGAATGCCTGAAGGCTTGGAATAGTGCTCACTAATATCAGCAGATATTACCCGGAAGAAGCGTTCTGCATCTATATCCACTTCCTCTTTTTTACCGCCATGCCCGTGGTGCATATTGTTGCTTTGACCACCTACTCCGCCATACGAGGCTACAGTAGAATGTTTGTCGGTTAATTCACTGCCAAGCGCTTCTTCTATGGTTTTTGAAATATCCGGTGGAAGTTTTACTTCAACAAGCGAATGGCGGTTGCCTTCAAAAAGTTTTATATCATGCAGGCTTATGCCCAGCACATGGTACCGGTCAAGCGATTGCAGGTATTTACGCAATGGCTTGGTGTGAAAACTATTTGCAACAACCGTTAACTCTTCAACGGGTACCTGCAAGCCTATCGTTTTAAAAACAGCGTCTGCACTTAATACAGCAAGTCCATCGCTGGTATTGTTCCAAAATTCGGCGTCATTAATCAGCGTTTCAAAAGGCTTGAGGAATTCTTTTACTTCGCTGTTTGAGTATTGTTGCGATAATGATTCATCGAGCTGTTTAAGAAGATTTTTAAACTTTATTGGGTCTTTCAGATTTTCGGGATGGCTGCGGTGCGTAGGCATATAAAGAGACAGGCATGTTGTACTGGCACCAGATGCCAGTTCTTGTATCGTTTGTTTATTTAATAATTCCATCATTATTTATAAGTTTAGTAAAGTCTTCTACGTTCCCAACGAAAAATTAAATACCACTTTAGAACCATCGGGGGCAATAGCAAGAATTTGTATCATGCTGCGTTGCGACGAGAGTAAAGCTTCATCGATATCATTGGGGTTATTGATTGGCGTACCGTTGATAAATGCAATTATAGAACCCGGCAGAATGACTACCTTATTAAAGAAACCTCCTCGCAGCACATCTTTTACCAACACGCCGGCAGTCAGATTAAAGCGTTGTTTTGCTTCGGCGGTAAGCGGTGCAAATGTGGCTCCAAGCCGGTTGTATATTTCGGAAAGCTCGTTGGTTTTTACCTCGTTTTTTACAGGGGCTTCGCCTTTTAAGGTAACGGAAGCTGTGGCCACATTACCCTTGCGCATATATGTAAGCTTTATAACATCGCCGGGTTTATGACGTGCAATACGTTCAGAAAATTCTGATGAAGAAGTCAACTGTATGCCATCTATACTTTGAATAATATCGCCTTCTCTAAGCCCTGCAACGGCTGCCGCACTTTCGCTTTGCACACCGGTTATATAAACCCCTTTTACCTCTGCAGGATTAAGCCCCTGCTGCGTCATAAACTGGTCTTCGGCTAAAGGCGATGGAAAGGAAACACCCAGCACGCCACGCTTTACGGTGCCGTATTGTTTTAAATCATTAAGAATTTTAATTGCAAGGTTTACCGGTATGGCAAAGGCATAACCGGCATAGCTGCCCGTTTGCGAAGCAATGGCAGAATTTATACCTACTAATTTTCCATTGGTATTTACAAGTGCACCGCCGCTATTGCCGGGATTGATGGCTGCATCTGTTTGAATAAAAGACTCAACTGCGGTGTTGCCGGTAAGTTCATTATTGCCATTTATCTTGCTGGTGCCGGGTCGGTTTATAATGCCGATGCTTCTTGCTTTGGCGCTTACAATGCCTGCGGTAACCGTTGTATTAAGCGAAAGCGGAAAGCCCACTGCTAATACCCATTCGCCCACCTGCACATTATCCGAATTACCAAACTGTACCACCGGCAGACTATCGGCTTCTATTTTTAAAAGCGCTAAATCGGTATTGGGGTCGCGACCAACCAGCTTTGCGATATACGTTCGTTTATCAGGTAATATCACCTGCACTTCAGTTGCGTTTTCTACAACATGATTGTTGGTTGCTATGTATCCGTCAACGGAAATGATTACGCCGGAGCCGGATGCCATAGCAGTTCGTTGCCCCGAAGGAGATCCATAAAATTGGTTGATGTTACTTTTATCTGCAGGCATATTAATAAGGACTTTTATGTGCACTACGGCCGGCATCACCGCTTTTGACGCCGCCACAAAATCTGCCGTTCCGTTTGAAGAAATGCTGATGGTATCATTGGTTGATGAGAATTTTTTTGCATCATCGTTTTTATTGTCAACAGTAGCTGTACCATTCTTTCCTGTACAACTAATAGTTGTGACCAGCACGAACAAAAACAAAACGGGAACAATGAGCTTGTTTGACTTTTTCATAAACCTCATTCTTTATGTGAAATAAATCTCCCATAGTAGTTTTGAAGGTTAGCCTCATAGTCATCAGTAAGGTGTTTAGCTGCATCATATTCAGGGCTGTTTTTTACCTGCTCCTCCGAAGCGTTAACGATAACAGTAGAAGTTTCCCAGTTGATCTCTTTGATCAATCCAGGTGCTATCAGCACTTTTTTGCCGGGAAACCAATTGCCGGTATCTACTAACATAAAATCAATGCGCCAGTTGGTGTCATTAATTATAAAATCTTCCACATCTCCAATTTCGCCGTCACTAGCTTTGATAGCATACCCTGTTACTTTATCTGTGCTGCGCAAATGAAGGTCATCGTCGGATGTATCGACAACAGATATATCATCTTCTTTTAGTGCTGTATGGTTCATACCTATGGGATACGACATACCCATACCCATTCCTGAAAGACCCATACTACCGCCCCAATAGTAACCTCCCCAGGGATAATACGAATATAACGCCATCTCCTGCTGGCGTGAAACCGGCTTATCGGTATCTATTGGAGGACTGTTTTTTATTTGTTCCGTCGTAAGATTAATCTGAAATGTTTCCTGCTCCCAATCAGTGTTCATTACTGCCTGGGTTGACAGAAGAACTTTACGACCGAAGAGCCAGCTTCCTGTCTTTACAATTAAATACCGTATCGTCCAGGTTACATCGTCAAAGTAGAATTCCTTTACTTTTCCAATTTCACCATCAGTACCACCGATTGTAAAACCAATTAAACTTTTAAGATTACGTTTCATAATTAGTTTTTTAATTTAAAAGGAGCCAGTGAATTTTTACGAATCCCCTGGTTTTCGATACCGAATATGACTTTCAGAAGGTTATTGATTTAGGATAATTTACTTTTCCGCAGAGGCTTTTACCGGGTAATCATTCAGTAAAGAATGAACAGCAGGATGAAGTTCCCGTTTCATCGCTGATGGTTCAAATAAATTTGCTTCTACAGTAGCGGTATAAATAAACTTGTTTTGCTTTCTATCCAATACATTCAATGTTAAAGAACTTTTAGTGTAATCGGTAACTTTAGTTGTGTAGCCATATGTGTAACCCGTATAACTATAATTAAAAGGTCTCCTATATAAATAGGACCGCGGAGTAAGATTATAATAACGATTATATGGCGATAGGGCACGATAAGGTAAATTGTTATAGT
>JBPPMM010000408.1:0-2025 GCA_051306075.1 Chitinophagaceae bacterium | reverse complement strand
TGATTGAAATGAATGGTGTATTTATTATCGGAACTTTTAAAAAGGGTATACTCCTCTCCAGGGATAGTGGCCGCCACTGGAAGAGTGCGGATAATAATATCAGCCACACAGCCGTTCGTTGCCTGGCTGTTCATCAAAATAAAATTCTTGCAGGCACAGACGACGGCATTTATGAATCAACCGATAAAGGAAATTCCTGGCGACAACTTTTCCGCGGTAGCCAGGTAAATGGTTTCGCTAATTTGCATCATAAAGTATACGCTGCAACTGCGGACGGCGCTTTAATATCCGAAAACGGGGGAATTCGTTGGAAATATATCTACAAGTCTCATACCCTGCACGATATTGCAAATGATGGCGAATATATTTATGCAATGACGCTGGGAGAAGGACTTTTAAGATCAAACAATGATGGCTTGTCCTGGTCAAATGTCAATCATGGCCTTGGGCCAGCGAATCTTTACACTTTTGAAGTTAAGAATATCAATCACGAACTATTTGCCGCGCAATGGAAAGGAATATACCGATCGGAGGATGGAGGTAAGAGCTGGCAACTATTAAATAAAGGCTTGCCGGCTTCTACTTCTTTTACTACACTTGAAGTAGTGCCAGGAGGACTTATTGCAGGCATCGGTCTCAGAAAAAAATGATCACCATTTTATTTCTGTCTTCTTACCCGTTTTTACTGCTTGAAAAATGGAGTCAATGATCTTCATATCCTTCCAGCCTTCTACTCCATCAACCGGAACGATGGGTTTTTTTCCCTGTAAAATAATGGCCGACATTTCATCCATTTGCACTGTCTGATGCGTGACGTGCGGATGAGTCAATTCCCCTTTATGAGTACGACCCAGTATTGGCCCATAACCAGTAGAGGGTTGTAATTCTGCATATCCTTTTTCACCATTCAGAAAAAAGCGGTCCAGGTTATTCATGCTATAAGTAGATAAACATGATGCAACTGCACCGCCGGGAAATCCTAATTGGAATTGTATGGTCTCGTCAATTCCTTCTTTAAATTTCACCGGATCATTTTTGGTTTCCTGTGCCGTTACCCACACAGGATCTTCACCGATCATGTATCGTGCTCCATTAATAGAATAAATACCGATATCCATCATAGCACCACCTCCAGACAATTTTTTATTCAATCGCCATTGATCCGGGTTGCCGATCCTGAAACCGGACAGTCCCTGGAAAAATAAAACCTTTCCAAATTCTCCCTCATTACGCATGCGGATAATCTCAAGTGTCTTGGGCTCAAAATGCATCCGGTATCCTACCAGTAATTTAACGTTGGCTTTTTTGCAAGCATCTACCATATCTTTTCCTTCACTTGCATTAATCGCCATGGGTTTTTCGCAGATGGCATGCTTTCCTGCCTTTGCCACACGAATTACCTGGTCGCGGTGCAGCGCATTGGGCGTAATAACATATACCGCATCGATATCAGCGTTGTCTTTGAGACGATCAAAATTTTCGTAGTTATAACAATTCTTCTCCGGGATATTATATTTTGCCTGCCAGTCTTTAATTTTTGAAGGAGTGCCGCTGATAACGCCGGTCAGTTTCGCCATCTTACTCGATTGCATGGCTTCCGCTACACGGGTACCATAACTACCAAGTCCCATAATGGCTACCTTCAGCACGGGTCCCTGGTAAGTGGAGTTATCAATCGATTTGCTGTTCTGATTTTCCAACTGACTCAAAATTGGTAATGCGATGGCTGAAGCGGTAAGTTTTTGCAAAAATTCACGGCGTGTATTCATCATGATAATAATATTAAAAGTTGAAAATTTTCTTTTAAAGTTTACCGGATCAAGTGCAATGATAAATAATTTACTGCACACGAATTGGAAAATAAGTTAGTTTATCATGGGGAAGATGAGGAAACCCTTTTTATAAACATTTTTTATTTTATCCACGCCCTTCATTTTCCCTGCGCAACTTTTTAAACTCTTTCATGGTTCGAATAATTATGGGAACAGTGACAAAAAGTATGAACCCAACCACAAAATACTTAAG
>JBPPMM010000391.1:0-3722 GCA_051306075.1 Chitinophagaceae bacterium | reverse complement strand
GCGGCCCTACGGGTTATGCAATTAACCCTGCTAGAGATTTGGGCCCGAGAATCGCTCATTTTATTTTGCCAATTGCAGGCAAAGGAGGAAGCGATTGGAGCTATGCATGGATACCGGTTATAGGACCTGTAATCGGGGGATTAGCCGGAGCTGGTTTATTTGCACTCATCAAATAAAAAAATAACACAAGTCGGTGTGTAATAACAAAAAGGTTGATTCGTGATGAATCAACCTTTTTGTTAATTGATAAATATTCTTAGATGGAAGCAAGGATAACAATCACGACGACAATACCCAAACCGATCCAGGCCCATTTTACCCGGTTGCTTTTCTTGTCATCATTGATAAGATAGGCGATCAAAACACCTATCAACCCTAACAAAAATCCCAAAGCAAATCCGCCAATATGAAAACCACTGGAGCCATCTCCCGCCTTGTTGAAAAATTTTTGAATTTTTTTCTGCTTGAAAGTTCCATCATGGTTTATACTTTCCCTTAACTTTTTTTGAGCCAGGGTGAAACCTATCCTGTCAGAAAATTTCATTTTCTTTCCTGTTAATTCCTGCAGGTCTTTAATCTTCACCCGGGAAAGATCGAGCAAAGAAATCTTTTCTCCATTTTTACCCACCACAATATAAACTTCGTTAGCCTTAGGTGCAGGAGCCTCCAGGTTAAAAGCTGCGAAAGAACTACCAATAAAGCAGAGCACAGTAAAGAGTAGAATAACTTTTTTCATGTTGTCTGATTTTAAATGATTGATTAATTTCTGAATTCCAAATTAAGAAAAAAACTTGTCAGGATTCGTGGGATTGACTTTTATTTATTGGCTTATTGCATCCAGGATGATGGAGCAGGCCAACCGGATCTGCTGCTCTGAAATTATCAGGGGAGGTGAAATGCGAAGACAGTTTGGAGAGAACAAAAACCAATCTGTCAACAGTCCGTTTTTAATGCAGATGTCAATCACTTTCTTATTGATATCAAAGGATTCAAACTCTACGGCAAGCCAGAGCCCAAATGAACGGACAGCTCTGATTTTTGGATGGGTCAATAAGGAAAGGAAAAGCTTTTCTTTTTGATATACAGTATTGGGCATATTTATCAAAACCTCCATAGCGGCCATTCCTGCTGCACAGGAAACAGGGTGACCCCCGAATGTAGTGATATGGCCCAAAACCGGATTTTCCGTAAAAGCATCCATTCTTTTTTTATCGGCAATGAATGCACCCAGAGGCATTCCTCCACCTAAAGATTTGCCAAGTAAAACGATATCGGGAACTATATCGAAATGTTCAAATCCCCAAAGCCTGCCTGTGCGTCCAAAACCGGTTTGAATTTCATCCAGTATCAAGAGTGTTCCCGTTTCTGTGCATTTATTACGCAGCTCCTGCATCCATTCTTTTGATGGAGCCACCACGCCGGCCTCAGCCTGTACTGATTCTGCAATGACGCAGGCTGTCTTCTCTGAAATAAATTGAAATACCTCTGCAGATCCATATTGCAAGTGGAGAATATCAGGGAGCAAGGGTCGAAATGCATTGCGCCAGTATTCACTACCAATAATGCTTAGTGCTCCCTGGGTGGACCCATGGTATGAATTATTGAATGCGATAATTTGTGTCCTGTTTGATACTCTTTTAGCCAGCTTCATTGCGCCTTCCACTGCTTCTGCACCTGAACTGGTAAAATAAACAGAACTGAGTGCCGGCGGAAGTTGGTCCGAAAGGAATTTTGCATATTGAACCTGGGGCGATTCAATAAATTCTCCATATACCATGATATGGAGGTAGGCATCTAACTGCTTATGAATTGCATCAATGACCGCGGGATGGCGGTGGCCTACATTTGCTACACTTATTCCGCCAATAAGGTCAATATATTCTTTGCCGTTTATATCATACAATATGGCTTCATAGGCTTTTACAATTTCTAAAGCCAGTGGAGCGGTAGAAGTTTGGGCAACATGATTTAAAAAGATTTCCCTTTGATTCATGCAGAGAGTTAAACAATTATTTTAAAAATTAACCTGCCATATGTAGATATAATCCATCGTTCGGTTTCAACATAGATCGGTTGCAAAGAACGTAAAGTATTTTCATTCAGATGTGGTAAGCCGAAAGGTTCACAAAAAAGGAAATACCTAAATTGCAAGTTGTGAATGAGAATTGTACATCCGGAACAAAAAACTTCAAACTCTAAATTAATTCTATGCCTGTAATACTTTCGGTATTGGGGAAATATCCTGAATTTGGAAACAATTGTTTCATCGCTCCCAATGCCACCATTACAGGTGATGTGATTTTGGGCGACGATTGCAGTGTATGGTTCAATGCCGTGATCAGGGGCGATGTAAATTTTATAAAACTGGGTAATAAAGTAAATGTGCAGGATGGTGCCTGTATTCATTGTACTTACCAGAAATATGGAACCACCATAGGAAATAATGTATCCATAGGCCATCATGCCATAGTACACGGTTGTACGCTGCAGGACAATGTGCTGATAGGCATGGGAGCAATCGTTATGGATAATTGCACGGTACAAAGCAATACCATCATTGCAGCAGGTGCGGTAGTTCTTGAAAATACAATTTGTGATGCTGGAAGTATTTATGCTGGAATTCCGGCAAAAAAAGTAAAGGATATTTCCCGGGAATTGATCAGCGGTGAAATCAACCGGATAGCTGATAATTATATTAAGTATGCGGGGTGGTACAAAGAAACCGTTCAATAGTTTCTCAAAAAGACCTGTAGACCAGGTTGAATAAATTTTATCTTTTCGTCAACATTTTGAGATCAAGCATCTTGTACATTATTGGCCTATAGCCAGTAATTTTACTATAGTAATTTCAATATCTAATTTCTACATTCGTTATACCAATGATGAATATGAAAAATGTCCTTTCAGTAATAGTGTTGATCAGCTTAATGTTTTTAGTGGCTTCTTGCAGTATGTTCAAGCCAAAATATGGTTGCCCGACCAATGGCAAGAATATAGGAGCAGAGAAATTAGCTGCCGGGGATCCTGATGCTGAAAAAGCGGCGAGAAAAGCAAAAAAATTCAAAAGTTAATATAGCCAGGAGGCAGCTTTTTGATTTAAATCCGGGTCTTGTTTACAGGACCATTAAACCCTAAAAAATTTGCTATGAGCCTTGCTTTACGAACCACGTTAGGATGTACCGA
Source organism: Chitinophagaceae bacterium (assembly GCA_051306075.1). Lineage (GTDB taxonomy): Bacteria > Bacteroidota > Bacteroidia > Chitinophagales > Chitinophagaceae > Terrimonas_B. Next base: position 539 of record JBPPMM010000391.1, on the reverse strand, counting down.
AGCCGTCCTTGCAGATGATGGCAGTTTGAATCTTTTTTACCAGGTTGCCGGCATCATTAACGAACATCTCCACTTAAAATTTTTGAACAAAGAAGACGAATTTGACGCTATTAACTGGGACTTTAAATATAAAGGACACTTGCTTACATTGCGCTATGATATTTACAATGGCATTTCTGTGCATCCCACCAAAACACATACAGCACTTCCTAAGGATAACCTGGCTGTAGTAGAACTGGCAAATATCCTTGATGGAAAAATATTTAACCCACTCCGGAATATTGCTTAAACAGCATTCACAGGCGCCTGTTTTGTATACGTTTTTCTGATGGTTCATTCCGGATTATTGATTCAATAATTCTTAGATCCTTTCTCCCAGGAAATTTCTGTGGTAATTATATTCATCCTTCCCACAATCACTTTCATTCCTTATCCTCATTTGGCTCCTCCTTGCGGATGCAAAGGCTTTTCAATTGATTCCATAATATTAACATAGCTCACATACCTGTCTTCACTGATTTCATGGGCGGCTACCGCCT
>JBPPMM010000376.1:0-2314 GCA_051306075.1 Chitinophagaceae bacterium | reverse complement strand
GTAAAAAAGAAATCGGGTAAAGCTACGGGATGGTTTAGCTATACTTATTCTAAGACCCTGCTGCAACTGGATGATCCGATAGCCGGCCAAACCATTAACAATGGAGAATACTACCCTGCTAATTTTGATAAGCCACACAATGTAAACCTTGTTACCAATTATCAATTTTCACATCGCTTTACTTCCTCGCTGAATATCGTCTACAGCACCGGAAGACCAATAACATTACCGATTGCCATCTATTACCTGGGAGGTTCGCAACGTGTATATTATTCCGAACGCAACCAGTTTCGTGTACCGGATTATATCAGGGCCGACTTTTCCTTTACGCTGGAAGGCAATCATAAAACAAAAAAATTATCTCATAACTCATGGTCATTTGGCGTGTATAATATGCTGGCCCGGCAAAACCCTTACTCGATCTATTTTGTACAGGAAGCAGGAGTTATAAAAGGATACCAGCTTTCGGTTTTTGGAACAGCTATCCCTTTCATCACTTACAATTTTAGATTTTAAAAAGACATGAAAAAAAAACAGCACCTACCATGGATTATTTTACTGTCGGTCCTTTGGTTGATCGCCTGTAAAAAACCATATGATCCACCAGAGATAAAAATCGCAACAAATTTCCTGGTAATAGATGGCAGTATTACCTGCGGCAATGATGCGGTAACTACCATCGTGCTTAGTCGTACGACGAACCTTGGCGATTCCCTAGTATTCAACCCTGAATTAAATGCATCGGTTTTTATTGAACAGGAACAAGGAAATACTTTTCCGGTTACCGGGCAACGAGCTGGAACTTACCAAACACAATCTCTAAGCCTGGATCCCACTAAAAAATACCGGTTAAAAATCAGAACTGCTGATAATAAAAATTATGTTTCAGAGTATGTTCCGGGAAAGATCTCTCCGGCGATAGACAGCTTAAGCTGGAAACAAAACCTGGACCTTACCGTTTCTGTATTTACACACGATCTTTCTAAGAATACACGATACTATCGTTGGGAGTACGATGAATCATGGAACTACCGGTCAATATTTTCCACAGACTATGGAGTACAAAACGGGCTTATATTCGTGGTGGACGCTACTACGCAAAGGGATTCATGCTGGCGCACCGATAGCTCAAAAAATATTGTAGTGGGCTCTTCCGTTGCTTTAAGCGAGGACGTGATCAATGAATTTCCTGTAGCGGTTATTCCTCAAAACGACCAAAGGATCGGCAGGAGGTACAGCATTTTAGTGAAGCAATACGCATTAACCGAAGAGGCATTCAGGTATCTCCAGTTAATTCAGAAAAATACTCAGCAACTGGGAACTCTTTTTGATGCCCAGCCATCGCAATTAAAAGGGAATGTCCAATCTGTTGAAAATCCGAACGAACCCGTAATCGGCTATATTTCCGCCTCTACTGTTTCAACAAAAAGAATATTTATCCAAAATAACCAGCTTACCGATTGGCATTATGCACAGCCGGTAGAGCTATGCGGCAATATCGTATTTATCGCACAAAATCCTACGAATTATGCTATCTGGGATTTTCCTGATCTGTCTTATGCTCCTTACTACTTTACTTCCGGTGGTGGTATCGCTATCTTAAAAAAAGCATGTTTAGATTGTACGGTACAGGGCGGTACGAATGTAAAGCCATCATTTTGGTAACACTGGTAATTAACTTAAATAAATTGAAAAGAATCGCCTGAAAATGCACTACTTCAAAAATATAAAATTTACCGCTTTTCTTACTCTCCTGTTTTTATTGGGGCGGAATTTTCCCGGCTATGGCCAACAAGATATGGTCAATACCATGGTTAAAAATTTAAATACATATAATCAGCAAAATTGGCAGGAAAAAATATTCATTCATACCGATAGATCATTCTATACATGCGGAGAGATCATGTGGTTCAAATTATATAATGTTGACGCTGCGCTAAATAAGCCGGTAACGATTAGTAAGATTGCTTATATAGAGCTTTTGAATAATGAGCAAAAGCCCATATTTCAGGCACAAGTTGAATTAAAATAAGGTACGGGAAGTGGGTCATTTATTTTGCCTTTCTCACTTAATTCCGGATCGTATACCTTAAGGGCCTATACCAACTGGATGAAAAATTTTAGCCCGGATCTTTTCTTTGAAACTTCCCTTACTATTATCAATATGTTGAAAAAATTAAATATTGCTGAAAGTGATTCAACCCATGTTGATATCCGGTTTTTTCCGGAAGGAGGCAACCTGGTAACCGGTTTGCAAAGTAAAGTAGCATTTCATTCTGTTGACGAAAGTGGAAAAGGTATACTTTGCAAAGGA
>JBPPMM010000369.1:0-2306 GCA_051306075.1 Chitinophagaceae bacterium | reverse complement strand
GGGGAAAATTTAGTACCGGTATTTCGTTTTGAAAGCTCACCAACATTTTTTCCGGAGACAATGGCATCATGAAAAGCATCCTTTACAAAAATGGACTCGTTGGAAATGCCGGATATTTTTTCGGTGTTGGTTTGATTCTCTGTAAAAAGTCGCCGGTCGGCTGATTGAAAATAAAAATAATATTCACCCAACCTTTCATGTTCGGCTTTAACAGTCGTTTTATTGATATAATTTATTGAAGGTTTTTCTTTAAATATGCCTCCATCCCACCGGTTATAAAACCATAAGGTGGGTAGCACGGTTATTTCAGCTGACTTGCTATACCGGTTGGTAATATCAATCTTTATAAAAATATCATCTTCGCTTTGTTTTGCATAAGTTACCAGGACATCGAAATATTGGTTATTATTAAAAATGCCTGTATCAAGGATCTCATATTCCGGATCATCTTTACTGAGCTTTTGATTTTCTTCCTTTAATTTTTCATAGGGAAAAGCCAACTGCGGATACTTATACAAGTATTCCATATAATAATGAGTAGGCAAATTATCGAGGTAATAATATAATTCTTTTACATCCTCGCCATGATTGCCTTGCGGGTTACTCAATCCAAACAGGCGTTCTTTTAAAATTGGATCTTTTCCATTCCACAGAGCTATACAAAAACACAGGTTGCCGAAATAATCCGACATACCCGCCAGGCCATCTTCACCCCATAAATAAGCACGGCTATGAGCATGGTCGAAAGGAAAATAATGCCATGCATCTCCATATACACTGTAGTCTTCACGGACCGTTCCCCATTGTCTTTCACTAAGGTAAGGACCCCATTGCGCCAGGGGAGTTTCTTTTATGGCATTAATTGCCAGTCGCTGATGTTCTGCTGTCATTCATTCATATTAATGTAAAATAAGATGGCAAACAAACACTGTATTAACCGGATCATTGTAAGATGATCGTAAAGTAATGTTGTGAAATTAAATCATTCAAGGGAAAAAAACATTTCTAATGCGATGACGCTCCGAAGCTTCACTGATATTTTTTTTGCAGGTCGAAAAGAATTTTCTTATCGGTTTCTGTGATCATCCTGCTGGTATCATTTTGCACAAAGTGCAGTTTGAAAGATTGAATAGCATTTTTTTCATTTTTAATATCATAACCTATCACACGCATGGCCTGCAAAGCATTGAAATCCGGAGGCACCGTTATGTTAGTGGTATCATACCAGTGCCCAAATCCCTGCTCTGAAAGTTTTTGCCACGGAAAATATTTATTAGGATCTACTTTCCTTCCGGGCGCAATATCAGCATGCCCAATAAAATTTGTGACTGGAATACTGAATGCATTTTTTAGTCTTTCCAATACTTTCAGTAAGCTGGTGATCTGTAAATCGGTAAATTCTTCAAACCCGTTATTATCTATTTCAATACCTATGCTGCTGCTGTTTATATCAGTCGTATTGCCCCATTTGCTTACCCCCGCATGATGACCCCGTAATAAATCATTCAGCATATGATGCACCGTGCCATCTTTACAAATTACATAATGTGAACTCACCTGTGCAACGGGCATCGTAAAGGTTGCCAGCGTTTGCCCGCAGCTGTTTTGCGCTGTATGATGAATGATCACAAAATTGGGCCGTCGCATACTGAAGTTGGTGGTACCCACCCATGTGGTTGCATTTGGCAACCCGGCAGAATCTTTTACCGGGTATGCTTTCAAAAGTTTTGAATAAGCTTTTACCTGACTTTTGTACATCCTGTTGGTTTGAGAAAAAGGATTGGGAGCACAGGCCTGTATCCATAAACCACCGGATACAATTGCAACAAATGCATAAATTTTTTGATTCATTTAAAGATATTTGACGAATACCGGAAAGATAAAAAGAATCCTGTTCCTAAACCACCGCAGGTAATGGCCTGGATATTGTTTGTAGTTATAAAAATAATATGGACACTCAATTTAAACTGAACAAACCATGGGAAAGGGTAAAAGAGACCCTGAAGGAAATTAATGTTGACCTGACCGATGAAGATCTTGTATACACTCCCGGTGAGGAAGATCAATTGCTGGAAAGACTGGAAAATAAAATGAATAAAAGTAAAGCGGAAATTAAAGCATTGATCGAAAGCATTTCAGCCAATAAAGGAAAAGCTTCCTGACCACGCATTAGCCGGATCACCGCCTCCCGGTTCTACCGCTATAACATTTCAGGTGTGGTGTCCTTGTTCCCCTTCCGCTTGCCCGCGTATGTGGATTATAGGGAGGGGCAGGTCCTAATTCGGTTGGTATTTCTGCTTTCTCCA
>JBPPMM010000332.1:0-20718 GCA_051306075.1 Chitinophagaceae bacterium | reverse complement strand
CTATAATACCTTGTTTTTTACAATACTCAGTTAATTCTGGTTGCCAGTAACCCGGATGGAACTCTATTTGATTGATTGCCGGAATAACCTTTGCTGTCTGAAAAAGAGCCTCCAGGTGTTCTTGCCAAAAGTTGCTTACACCAATGGATTTAATCTTTCCTCCGGCTTGTAATTCCTCCATTGCACGCCAGGTTTCGGCATTGGTCTGTTGCCAGTTTTTATAGTTCCTTTCATTGGCTGGCCAGTGTACCAGGTATAGGTCAATATCGTCCAATCCCAGTTTGTTAAGCGATTCTTCAAAAGCTGTTTTAGTTTGTTCATAGCCTAAATTTTCTCTCCATAATTTGGTGGTAACTACAATTTCATTCCTGGAAAGGCCACTTGCTTTTCTCCCTTTTCCCACAGCCTCCTCATTTTCATATTTAGCTGCAGTGTCAATCAAACGATAACCATTGGCTAAAGCATCCATAACAGATTGAATTCCCTCCTGGTCAGTTGATTTGTATGTCCCAAAGCCAACTATAGGAATCTTATTGCCATCATTTAAAATTATTTCTTTCATAAATAAATACTTTGTGTGATTTTGGAATGCCTGCAAACGTTTCAGCATTTGTGCGATTGGTCAGTCTGATTCAAATGCTTAATTGAAAAACTGAAGTTGAAGATAAAAACTAATCCCAAATGCTTGATTTTATGCCTGAACAAAAGATGATAAGAATTACTGCTGCCCAATTGATGCTGGTCTAGCCATGCTTTTACAAATACACCTGTTGGCTGAAAGATTTGAGTTAAGAGTCATTTACTTTTTTAATTCTTCAATTTGCCCTTTAGTCATTAAAGAAATAGTTTGTAAAGAACCTTCTCGTTTTTGGTCAATGGCTTTTGCAACCGAATTCAATGGAAAATTTGTGAGCTTTATATCGCTAATTGTCGTGGCATAGTCACTTCCATATTCGTCTGTTACCATTGTCCATTTCATGTTATAGGTTTTGACCAAATAAAATCCGAATGCAGTTCCAATAGCATTTATTAAATCATTTTCTGAGCAAGAAAATTTTGTACTATCCAAGTTCCATTTGTCAATAATTGTGTCAAGTACTTTTGGTGTCAAGTTGTCGATGCTAAAATTTGGTAGATATTTTTTGATTAAAGTGTCTGCACTTTTTAAGGAATGTTTAATAAATAGCTTTTGAGAGTTATCTAAATTAATAAAGTCTTGCGGCGTATTTGCAGAAGTTGCGGTTTTAAAATATATAGTGTCGCCGTCAACATTGGCAGAGTCATGTTTATAATCTGCCTGAGTTAATTCATCATATTTTTTATCCATTGTCGAGCTGTTGTTGCAAGATGAAATAATACAAATCGTCACTAAGCAAATTAAAAGGTGGTATAGCTCATTTGCACATTGAATATTTTGGTCTTCGAACTTATAGTAGCCAATTCCTAAATATACACCAACTCCTTCTTCATTTTTTTTGATCCTCATCGTAAATTATTTTCACTTGTTAAATAAAGAAACATAGTACCTCACTACAGCGCAATAATTAAAACGATGTCCGGCTGTTTCACTTTTCACAATCAGTTGTTGACTTTGACCTAATTGCCAACCGCATATAGTTTATTCGAAAAAAAGAATTTGCTTATTCTATATTATTTGGTCTGGACAATTTTTTTTCCTTCTTTATAATCCCCCCATGCAAATTATTTCACAACTTAAATTTCGCAGATACGTTAATCTTCTATTTCGAACTCTTAATTTATACAATCGCCTTTTCTCCTTTTTTATAAGGAACACAACCAATATATTTTCCCGGTACCGGCATATATCTTTTAGCCAGGGTACAACCTGGCTTTGAAGTGAAGTATCCCAATAAAGTAAGTTCTTTCATCATCCGGAAATAATGTACCGGCTCCTCCTCCCTTTTATTTTTCATGTATTCCTTCTGCTCATTATCTACCTGCAGCAGCAATTCATGTTTTTGTTCGGGCAGTATGGCGATAAACTGTTTTCCAAATGTTGAACCGGAAAGGCCATTTATTTTTTCCATCCCATTTCTGAAAATTATTTGTTCCTTTTCATCGTAACAATCAGTAACCATTCCCGTCATAAATGTTCCCACCCCGGCAGCTTTGGCACCGGGTGTTTTTGTTTCCGGTAAAATAGTATCAGCAATTTCATTGAGGTAGTCCGAATCTTCTTTTGTAAACAGGGGAGTGCCCTCCGTTTTACAACCGGTCAAAAAACTATTGGCGCCAACCAGGCTGCCACCCAAAAGAAGAGATATAAATTGTATTACTTCCTTTCTATCCATTAGGTTTTCATTTTTTTAAATCCTGTTACAGGTTATTTTTTTTCATTTCTTCCGCTGCATGATGAACGGCCCTGGCCGTTAGCGCCATATATAATATAGAAGGACTTTGATTACCCGAGCTAGTCATACAAGCGCCATCCGTTACAAATACATTTTTGCAATGGTGCATCTGGTTCCATTCATTTAATAAAGAAGTTTTACTATCCTTTCCCATCCGGCATCCTCCCATTTCGTGAATATCGAGGCCGGGCGGTTGCTTGTTATCATTCTTGTAAACAATTTTACCTCTCGCTTTTTCAAGCATGGCCACACTTTGCTCCAAAAAATCCTTTACCATTTTATCATCATTGTCATCATATCCAACTGATGTAATCAATAAGGGAATACCCCATTGATCTGTTTTATCGCGGCTTAGTCTTACATGATTGGCCTCTTTACCAATCGTTTCGCCCTGAATATACATATAAACTCCCCAGGGGCCCGGCTCTCCCATATTGTCTTTAAAATTTCCTCCAATAGTTTCTGTCATCTTGCTTTCATCTGGCGCCGACCTGTACGCACCACTGAATGTAGTAAAGCCGCCCATATAATCCGTGTCTTGTTTTTCCAGGTTCCTGTAGTTAGCGATAATCGTTTCCGTTGGATTTTTACCCCAAAAATATTTATCCTCAAAACCTTCTATTTCAGCGTTGATATGTGCCCTGTAATTATGAAACATAACATATTTACCAAGCAGGCCGGAATCATTACCCAACCCTGTGGGAAAACGGGATGAAGTAGAATTAAGAAGCACCAGGTTGCTGTTTAATGCCGAAGCATTTACAAAAATGATCCTTGCAAAATAGTCAATGGATTCTTTTGTATTGGTATCAATCACCCTGACGCCTGTTGCCTTGTTCTTATTTTCATCATAGATGATGGAATGCACCACAGAGAAAGGCCGCACCGTGAGGTTACCTGTTTGCTGCGCCCATGGCAGGGTAGAAGAAACAGAACTAAAGTAGGCGCCAAAAGGACAGCCCCGCATGCATAAATTCCTGGACTGGCAGCGGCCACGCCCCTGCCCCGACTGCACATCCGTGGGTTGAGTAATATGAGCCCACCTGCCCTGTACTAAATGGCGATTGAAGTTTTCTTTAATAGATTTTTGCAAATGTTCTTCAACACAGTTGAGATCAAATGGAGGTTGAAATTCGCCATCGGGCATGGACCCGATACCATCTTTATTTCCGCATACGCCAATAAATTTTTCTACATGAGAATACCAGGGAGCTACATCATCATAACCAATCGGCCAGTTGATTCCATAGCCAAATCTTTCTGGTGCCGTAAATTCATAAGTGCTCCATCGCTGGCAGGCACGCCCCCATATCAAAGATTTCCCTCCTACCTGGTATCCTCTTATCCAATCAAATGGTTTTTCCTGTATATAAGGATGATCCTTATCCCTGACAAAAAAATGAGCTGTACCCTCACCGAACCCCGATGATCGTGTGATCAAAGGATTTTCCCGGATAAATTCTTTGGTCATTTGTCCTGCATGAGCAAATTCCCAGGGTGCTTTATTGGCTGTTGGGTAATCTTTGTTGTGCACTACATTTCTTCCTCTTTCCAGGACCAATGTCTTTATACCCAGCTCACATAATTCCTTTGCCGCCCAGCCCCCGCTGATACCGGAACCAATTACGATGGCGTCAAAACTATTTTGTTTTATTCCTTTCGTATTAATATTTGTGTGTAATGTGTCGCCAGGCATTGAAAAAAATTTAATTCAGATGTTAACGATTCAATCTTTAGGGTTACCAAATATATGTTCCTACACTTCCTGCGGGAAGAGAAGCCTGTGCCCATTTATTTTTAAAATTCAAATTAAAAGAAACCGGGTTAGATCCATCATTCAATACAATCACTACTTTTTTCTTTTCAGGCGTTTCAAAGGCAACACTGTATAGATTTCCGGATATATTACTTGCTACCCGAACGGATCCAGGCGGAACAAATTTGGAAGCATGGGCGATTATATAATAGGAAACATTTCTTGCAACACCCGTTCCGATTGTTAAAGCTCCTTTACATTGCGTACAGCCTCCGGGAGTATGAGGTCCAAATGAGGGATCATTAGCCAGGTTCCATTCCAGGGCATTACGGCTCCAGTTGCGCATAGAACCTATCACCACATTTTTCAAATGCCATTTCAGATCGCCTTCAAAATCTCCTGCCGAAGATGTCCATTGTTCCGTAAAATAAACATGCTTATCAGGATGCGCAGCATGCACTGTTGACATAGCAGAAATATCTCCTTCATATAAATGAAAGGCCGATCCGTCAACAAATGCTTTTGCCGAAGGATCATTTAAGATCGTCAGCGGATATTCTGGTTTATTACAGTTGTGATCGTAAACAATAATTTTTGTAGCAATGTTAGCTGCCTGGAATGCAGGGCCCAAACTGTTTTTTATAAAGTCCCTTTGTTGCTCCGCAATCATCAGCAAACTGGGATTATTTCCCGGATGCAAGGGTTCATTTTGAGGGGTAATAGCATCGATAACAATTCCCTCCGCATTCATTTGCTGAATATATTTTACAAAATATGCGGCATAGACATCATTGTACTGTGGAAGTAAGCTACCTCCTTTGGAATTGGCATTATCCTTCATCCACACGGGAGGGCTCCACGGACTTCCCAGTATTTTTATATTTGGATTGATAGCAAGTATTTCTTTTAACAGCGGAATAAGACCCGTTCCTGATGCCCTGTCAGGATCAAGGGTGAAATGATCAAGGTTGGGATCTGTTTGCCCTGCTGGCATATCATCATATGTATAAACCGAGGCGCTTAGATCGGATGCACCGATACTGATGCGCAGGTAACTAATGCCAATTGACCCAGACCCGTTACCAAACAACTCCTGTAATAACGCAGCTTTACCTGCACCCATACTGTTAATAAGAGTGGCGCTTCCGCTAGTTAGGGTATAACCAAAGCCATCGATCGTTTGATATTTCACCGTGGTATCAATTATAATACTGGCATTAGAATTACTGGTGGTTCCGAATGAAAGAATGGTGTTTTGTTTTTGTAATAAAACTGACTGGTCACCTTTGGTAAGCCAGAAATCTATTTCATTAACCGCAGGGGCTGGAGCTGGTAGTGGAGCCGGCGCCATATCACCATCATTACTTTTTTTTGAACAGCCTCCCTGTATATTCATCAATGCAACAACGGCAATAAGCAGCAACTTAATTATTTTCATACAAATAGTTTTTAAGTACGGAATAGCATTTATTTATGTTGAGAAAATAACCAGGATAACAAACCGGGTTCTGCAAAAGTGGAATCCCAGCTATTATGACCGGCATCAGGATACAAGGTGTATTTAACGGAAGCCTTCGCTTTCTTCAATGCGCTTACCATTTCTTCGGAATATTCCGGAGCAACAACATCATCCTTTGCACCATGAAATACCCACCATTTTGTTTTTGTTAATTTTCCTGCAGTAGTAATAGCTCCTCCACCACAGATGGGAATGGCGGCAGCAAATAAGCCGGGGTTCCTGCCAGCTATTTCAAAGGTACCCATACCACCCATAGACAGGCCGACTGCATATATTTGATTTTTGGAGACAGGATATTCTTTTATTATTTTATTCAACAGTTCCTGCGCCAGCTTCATGGCAATAGTGGGTTCCTTTCCTTCTTTAAAAACAAATACATTTTTATTATCCTCTCTTAAAATTTCTACATTGCTCCAGAAACTATTTTCAGGGCATTGCGGAAAAACTACGATGGCCGGATATTTCTTTCTTACATCTTCTTTTAAAAATAACCGGCCACCGTGTACCAGTTGTGTTTCATTGTCATTACCTCTTTCGCCGGCTCCATGAAGAAAAAAAATAAGCGGATATTTTTTTGATGCATCATAATTTTCAGGCAACAATACCCGATAGGGCAAGCTGTCTCCTCCGCTGATATAAAGATGCTTTTTATACGTTCCAAAGTCCTGAGTACATCCGGTGTTTATAATCAGCAAACATCCAAAAACAAAAAGTATATTTTTCATTCATCTTAATTTTTCAATACGTATTCCGGTACAGGTTATCAAATCTTGTTCCTCCGGCTTTTTTCAATGGTATTTGTAAACCGCCGGTTTGTTGCATCCAGTCAAATAGATCCTTCCTCAATTCCATTCCAATTTGCCGGAATGAAGTATCCCGGATCAAATTATTCATTTCATAGGGATCAGCTTTTATATCATACAATTCATTGATATCCCAAACACCATTATAAAGAATATATTTATACTGGCCGGTGCGGATAGCAAAGGTGGTTGGGGTTTGCGGAAAAGCCGATTCCCAATAATATTCATAAAACACATTTGTTCTTTGCCACTGCACTGTTTTGCCTTTCAAAATATCAGCAAAAGAATAGCCTTGCATTTGAGCGGGTTTATAAATTCCCGCCAGTTCTAAAAAAGTAGGAGCCAGATCCACGTTCATTATATTTTCCTCAATAACCGAATTGGGTTTGATCATTCCGGGCGCCCAAATCAATAAAGGAACACGCATGGATTCTTCATAAGCATGTCGTTTATCTATCAGGCCGTGTTCACCAAATGAAAACCCATTATCGCCCATATATACAACCATTGTATTATCCTGGAGCCCCTCCGATTTCACCCAGTCTATTACTTTTTCAATGCTTTCATCCACGGCTTGCAAAGTTTCCAGGTAACGCCGGTAAAAATCATCAAACAGGATGGTGCCATGATACATATAGTCAACCCCATGCCAGCTATATCGTTGGTTGCGCACCCATTTAGGAATATCCTGGTAGTTTACTCTGGTTTGAGGAGCGGTTACTGTACCATATGTTTTGCTGCTATCCGTTGCAGTTAAATACATAGAGGGCGGGCAAACAACAGGAATATTGGCATATTTACCTTCATGTCTTTTTGCAGGATTAAATTCTGCATGAACGCCTTTATGAGATAAATAAAGGAAAAAGGGTTTGCTTTTATTTCGTTCGCTCATCCATTGAATAGCATAGTCTGTTAAAAGATCCGTAATATAACTTCCTTCCGGTTGCTTTACTCTTTTGCCATTTATATTAAATTCAGGATTGTAGTAAACACCCTGCCCGCGGAAACTGATCCATTGGTCGAAGCCAGGCTGCGGCTGGTCATCGGTATTGCCCATATGCCACTTGCCCATGAAAGCCGTTTGATATCCTTTTTGCTGCATGTACTTCGGAAAAAAAACAAGGTCCTTTGGCAAGGCCGCTTCATTGTCTACAACCGTATGCTTATGCGCATACTGGCCGGTTAAGATTGATGCCCGGCTGGGCGAACACAAAGCAGTTGAAACAAACGCATTTTTTATATGAACACCTTCGGCGGCCATCCGGTCCATACCCGGTGTCTGCAGACCTTTTATCTTATTCATAAAACCCATCGCATCATATCGATGATCATCGGATAGAATAAAAATGATGTTCATGGCTTTCTGTTTTCCCGATTGTGCATTTACCACCGGATAAAAAAAGAAAAGTAATAACCATAATAAGAAAATGTATTTGTTCATATTTCTGGAATAAAAATGAAGAGCCTGTTAATTCAATTTAAAATCCGCTTCTTTTACATCGCGGCTATTACCACCGATAAAAATCTTAAAGTCACCCGGCTCGGCCACATACTTCAAATCATAATTATAAAATTTCAGGTCATTCTCTGTGATATCAAATGAAATGTTTCTGGCTTCCCCGGCTTTAAGAAATATTTTTTGAAACCCCTTTAACTCTTTTACAGGTCTTGTACTGCTGCCCACCAGGTCGCGGATATACATTTGCACCACTTCTTTGCCATCTTTATTACCAGTATTGGTTACTGTAATAGTTGCTGTTAATTTTTGGCTGGCTTTTATTGAGGTACTGCTCAATTTTATATCACTGTATGAAAAGTTTGTATAACTCAACCCGAATCCAAAAGGATAAAGCGGATCGTTGGACACATCTAAATAATTAGAACGGAACTTCTGAAACCATTTTCCTTCGGGTAAGGGCCTGCCAGTATTTTTATGGCTATAGAAAATGGGAACCTGTCCTACATTCTGGGGGAAAGTGGTGCTCAGCTTTCCGGATGGATTTACATCACCAAACAATACATCAGCAATAGCATAACCGGCTTCGGAACCTGCAAACCATACATTCAGAATGGCAGGCACATTTTCCTGCTCCCATTTCAATGCCAGGGGACGACCGGTAAATAAAACCAATACCAACGGTTTTCCTGTCTTCAATAAAGCTTGTAATAATTCTTTTTGAATGCCGGGTATTTCAATATTGGTCCGGCTGCTGGCTTCTCCACTCATTTCAGCGGATTCACCCAGGGCTGCAACTATAATATCCGACTGACTGGCGATATTTAATGCCTCCTGCAAAATTTCATCAGCCGGGCGTTTATCCCTGTGTAATGTTTTTCCGAACATAGTTGCTCTTTCTTCAATCAAACTATCCTCATCAAGGTTAGATCCTTTTGCATATAATATTTTAACATTGTTGCCTGCTATTTCTTTTAAGCCATTAATAACAGAAATAGATTTAGAAAAATTAGCGGCTACACTCCAGGTGCCGGTCATATTTTCTGTAGCGTCAGCTAAAGGACCGATCAGCGCAATTGTCCCTGTTTTTTTTAATGGCAAAACATTGCCTTGATTTTTTAATAATACAAAACTCTCCGCGGCAATAGATCTAGCTTCCTTACGGTTGGCCTCATTAAATATTTCTGTCTTTGCCCTGCTCTCATCGCAATATTTATAAGGATCTTCAAATAAGCCCAGTTTATATTTTGCTTCCAGTATTCTTCTGCAGGCTAGATCAATTTGTTGTTGTGTAGCTTTTCCTTCCTTTAATGATTTTTGTATTGTGGTCAGCAAACCTTCTCCCACCATATCCATATCGATACCTGCCATTAATGCTTTTGCCGAAACGGTTTGCAGATCACCAATGCCATGATCAACCATTTCATTGATACCGGTATAATCGGTAACAATAAATCCCTTAAAACCCCATTGCTTTCTCAGCACATCTGTCAACAGCCATTTATTGGCGGTTGCAGGAATGCCGTCAATTTCATTAAATGATGCCATCACGGATCCTACTCCTGCATCAACCGCAGCTTTGTATGGAGGAAGATATTCATTGAACATTCTGACCCGGCTCATATCCGTAGTATTGTAATCGCGGCCGGCCTCCGCGGCGCCATACAAAGCATAATGTTTTACACAAGCCATGATGGTATTATTTTTTGAAAGATCATTACCCTGATAACCTTTTACCATGGCCTTTGCAATTTCAGAACCGAGATAAGCATCTTCACCATTACCTTCAGAAATACGTCCCCAGCGGGGATCACGGGAAATATCCACCATGGGTGAAAACGTCCAGTTAATACCGTCGGCACTGGCTTCCCTGGCTGCAATCTGTGCACTGCGTTCAACCAATTTCATATCCCAAACGCAACTCATTCCTAAAGGAATGGGAAACACGGTTTCATAGCCATGGATAACATCCATACCAAATAGCATTGGAATTTTCAACCGGCTTTTTTCTACAGCCAGTTTTTGCACCTCTTTGATCTTTGCCACCGACTTAATATTAAATAGTCCGCCCACTTTACCTTCCGCAATTTTTTTTGCAATATCAGAGCTACTGGCCTGGCCGGTAGTAATGTCCCCGGCACCCGGGAGGTTTAACTGCCCCAGTTTTTCTTCCACCGTCATCTTCTTCATCAATGCATCTATGAATGTTTTCATTTTTGCATCCTGTTGACTGTGTGCAACTACCTGAAGAGAGGTAATGATGACTAATCCGAACAGCAATCGTTGTATCATTCTCATTTGTTTATTTTTTGGGTAGCAATAATCTTATGTTTTTCAAATCAAAGGAATTCTCAATTCAACAAATGCGGACCTATTAATTTTTTCCAGATGGCATATCCTCTTGCATTCATATGCAGCTCATCTTCCACAAAAAGCGTATCCATTGGTTTACCGTCAGGTCCCAGCATTGCTTTCCATACGCTTACAAACTTTGTATTCGATTTCTTTTTTAAATATTTCCTGATCCCTTCGTTGATTTCAATCATCTTACCTTTTAAATGCCACCGGGATGGGCTGGGCTTAAGAGAAATAAAAAGTACGGGGACTCCGGGCATTTTTTTCCGGATGATCTGAAAAAGAATATCAAACCGGTTGATTACTGTTTTAGCAGTAATAGTATCCGAACCAGCCACATCATTTTCGCCACAGTAAATAACTATTTGTTTTGCATGATAGGGAAAGATGATCTCATCAGCATACCGGATCAAATCAGGTAAAGAGGAACCACCGAATCCACGGTTGATGATCTTATGAGAAGGGAAAGCATCCTGTACATCCTTCCACATAGTAAAGGAGGAACTACCGATAAAAAGAATGGCATTCCCCGGGGGAAAAGAAACAGAATCCTGTTTTTTGAATTTTTGGATATCATTCCAGAAAGCAGGTTTTTGTTCCTGCGCATACAAAAATTTTGTAAGCACAAGAGGAAGGAATAGCAATAATTTCAGTTTATTCATACCAACATTTTATTTTACTTCAATAACGCTTGTTCTTTCTGATACCCCGTTTTCATTGATGGCTTCTATTGTAAAAAAATAAGATTTTTCTTTATCCATTGCCTTGAACCAATATTCATTTACATCATGCACCATTACACAATTATAAAGTTTGTCCGGGTGAGTGCCATAGTAAAAATTGTAAGCAAATGCATTATCTACCGGGCTCCATTTTATATAGGCACTTCTTTTATCTTTTTCTGTTCTTAGCACAAAAAACTGTTTTACCTTATCCGGCTTTACGCCACTTCCTTTTCCAAAAACCCGCAGACCACTGATGGCAAATTTCCCTGTGGGCATATGTATATTTTCCAGTTTTATAAACCGGGCTTCAACCGGTTTTTCCAATTCTACATAATCATGCGGAACATCAGTTGTATTATTGCTTTTATCTATTAATACTTTCCATTTTTTACCGTCTACAGAATAATACATTTTATATTGGTGAAAGGTTCCTTGTTGTTTTCCTAAAAAACTGCTGTCCACATCCTGATCAGCATAATTAATTTGAATAGCATTTACAATTGATACATTTCCAAGATCTGTTTGAATCCATTCTCCTTTGCCGGCAGATCGGGCACTCCAATAAGTTTTCATACTTTCATCAACAGCATAGTTGGCCTGGTAACCACCATATGTTGAGGATACTGCTAGTGGTTTTTTATAATTCAAAAGCATCCAACCGGTAAACCAAGCCCCCCCGCCCCCCGAAGGGGGGTTCTGCGAAGACTCTGCAATTTTATTAGATTTTTTCAATTTCGCAGAGTCTTCTGAAGTCCCTCCTTCGGAGGGATTTAGGGAGGCCGGTAGGTAATGCGGGTAGTCTCCAAAAGCCGTGTTGCAATACATATTATCATCTTTATCGAAACCGGCCGGCCATATTCCCAACCTTCGCTCAAATGTATTTTTAACTGAAAGTACCGTTGTGGAAACATGCCAGTAATTATTCCATTTGTCCTGGAAAGTAGCGCCATGCCCTGCTCCTCTTACAAATCCACCCAACTTAAAACTTAAGGGATCCGATTGTGCTGTAAAAGGCCCCAGAGGACCTGTTCCCACTAATAATCCATCAGCATAACCACTGAATTCTGTACCAGGAGCACCATACTGCATATAGTATTTGTCTTTATATTTTGTCATATGCGAACCTTCAATAAATGGATCGAGAAAAGTATTATCCATGTATTCCCCGAATCGCTGCCAGCCATAGCGCCAGGGTTCTAATAAATACATTTCTTTACGGGTACCGATAGGCTGAAAGGTTTTCCGGTTCAATTCAATGCCATACATCGGAAATTTATTTGAACTTCCGTTATACATATACAGGCGGCCATCATCATCAGTAAAAAAAGAAGGATCCCAGCCACCAATTTCAAATGAATCTACCAATGGCTTCCAATCATTTTCTTTTGGGTTGGTACTCATCCATAATGTAAAATTGCTGCTGTAAGTTG
Source organism: Chitinophagaceae bacterium (assembly GCA_051306075.1). Taxonomy (GTDB): domain Bacteria; phylum Bacteroidota; class Bacteroidia; order Chitinophagales; family Chitinophagaceae; genus Terrimonas_B. The sequence goes on along the minus strand of JBPPMM010000332.1, from coordinate 8,302 downwards.
ACCCAAAAACAAGCATGGTATCACCTACAATACCAACAGCCGGAGCACATAATTCATCATAGACACCGGCGTTCCATGGGCGAAGAAACCTTTTGGAAATAAAATTCCAGTTCAGCATATCCTTACTCCACCAATATCCCCATTGATTCGTGGAAAACAAATAATAGTCCCCTTTATAATTAACGATTACCGGGTCAGCTGTTGCACGATGCCGGCCCCATTCGCTGAAATTTGGAATGGGGGTATATCCATAATCTATATTAATCGGATTGCAATATGTTTTTTGTTGTGCTGATCCGGTAGTAGCAATGACCAGGAAGGATATAGATATTAAAAGTTTTTTCATTTAATTCCCTTGTTTGATTTAAATCCGATAGGTTCCCTTCTTTCCACTCATTCTCCGATAGCTTTCACTTCATAAATTTTATTATGGATATCCGACAATTGCATTCAATTACTTTGTATGCGGTCACAAATTGTGACCTCATAAATTGTATAATCTTCTTCTTTTTTTAAATATCAACTGATCAATACTAAAAGTACCGGGGCCCGTAAACAGAAAAACAATAGCCAGCAGAATAAACAAGAAAGGATGCTGATCGCCACCGAAAATATTTCCCTTATCACCTAAAATAAAAATGATTCCGGTGAAAGCGGCAATTGTTGCAATGGATGCAAGCCTTGTGAACATTCCGAGTAAAAAACCCGCACCCGCCAGGAGCTCAGCAATCTTTCCTGCATAAGCCCATGCTGCCGGGTTTGAAAATTTTCTTTCCACAAACCATCCCGTGTACATCTCCATTTTAGCCTCGTCAAAAGCTTCCCACCCTTGTTGCAATAAAAGAATGCCGGTGATGATCCGTACCAGGGCAATGCCCTGTTTTTCAGAAAAGGGTGATGGTGAAAAAAATTTATTCATGTGTTTAATTTTCATTGTTTTTTAGCCACCTGGTATATCCATGAAAATAATCATCCCGGTTTGTGATCGAAAATCCGGTCGTGGACAAATCAGGAGGTTTCATTTTTAGCCATCCATTCTTTCCCCTCCTTTCAGGATTTTATAGGGTTGATTTATTTTTTCCGCCTCCATTTTAAATTCATTGACATCAGCTGAATTAAAAGTGAACATATCATAATGACAGGGTATTACACATTTCGCTCCGATATCTTTTGCCAGATGAGCTGTTTCTTTACCATTTAAATTTCCTGCCACTTTTCTTTCAGCAACATTGCCGTTAACCGGAAGCAAGGCCACATCTACCGCAAATGGTTTTAGCATGTTACCCAGGCCGTCAAAAAGTAAGGTATCACCGCTATGATAAATAGAATGGTTTCCGAATTGAATCACATAGCCCATGTATTTGCAGTTCCCCTTTTCATCCCTTTCTATTTCATTATGCTTTGCTGGTATACCATAAAAAGTAAATCCATCAATAGTTACCTGCCCGCCATCATTTAAACCTACAGGAAAATTTTTGTCGCAGTTTACCCTTTCCGATACAAAATCCCGGTTCGCTTCGGGTATTAAAAAATTAATTCCCGGGTTGTTTTGCAGTATGGGTTTCAGGGTTTCTGCATCCAGGTGATCCGTGTGGTTATGACTGGAAGTGACAATAGAAATATTTTTCAATAATTCCGGTTTTATCACCAGTTCACTCATCCTTATATGTGGCATTTCGGAAGATTCATACTTCTTTGTCAGCGAATCGGATAAATAAGGATCAATCAATATTCTTTTCCCTTTCCATTGCAAGATAAATCCGCTTTGACCAAGCCACCACAAATGAAAACGATCCTTATCCATCATGAGTGAATCCATTTCCTCAACTAGTTCTTCATCTTTTTTTATGGCAGAAATTAAACTCATAAACTCTCCCTTACTTTTTTTGCTCCAGTTACCATGTTGAGTAGTTTTTGCCTTGATGCCCACCTGGCCGTCTGGCTCAGCCCGCAGTCGGGAGCCACCGACAATTTTTCCGCCGGAATATATTTAAGGCAACGTTTGATTCTTTCCACCACATCGTCAACCGTCTCTATGTAATAATTCTTTACATCAATGATGCCGACAGCCACATTCATTCTTTCGGCGAAAGGGGCTAATAATTCTATTTCCGAAAATTCGCGGTTGGCCATTTCAATATGAATTTCATTTACATCCAAATCAAGGAAATCAGGTAACATTGGCTGAATGCTTCTGTATCCAACCGGGTGGCCTTTAAAATTTCCAAAACATAAATGCGTACTTAAATTGCATTTGCCGCTTATGGATTTTACCGTGCGGTTAAAAATATTTACAAAACGTTTGGTGTCTTCCTTATAAGCATAGCAACTCATAGAAGGTTCATCAACTGTAATTTCTGTACAACCCACTTCCACAAGTGATTCCAATTCTTTCTGTACAATGGGCAATAAAGCTTCTGTAATTGCATACCGGTCTTTATATCTTTCATTCGGCAATAATCTTCCACTTAATGTGTAGGGGCCGGGAATGCTTGCTTTTAAAACAGGCCCTGACGGAGCCAGTTTCTTCAAACGCAAATATTCTTTTACCGCACCCAGACCTCCGGGTGCTTTAAGCTCACCCACAATATTATTTTTTCCTCTTTGGTCATGAGCCGGGGGACCAAATTTTCTTGTTTCGGTTTCATTATTCTCAATTCCATTTATGAATCCATAAAAAGATAAATTAAAATCCAACCGGGTTTGTTCACCATCCGTAATAACATCAAGACCCGCTGTTACCTGGTCATGAATGGCTGCTATCACAGCATCCTCAATCATTTCTTCAATATCAGCTTTTCCAAATTGATCCAGGTTTTGCGAAGCAAATTCTAACCAACCAGGAAAAGGATAGCTACCTACTACGGTAGTGCGAACCGGCATTGATTGCATAAGATTTTTTGTTTACCTGTTTATTAAAAAAAACTTTTGCTCCGCTACAACAAGTTAAGGAGCCAGCTTCGTCATTCGTTTTGCATGTTCATCGTAAGCATCTTCAAATAATTGTTTTGCTTTTTCGTCTCCTGCTACACAGGCAGCAGTTAAAACCTTTGGCGGCTGACCTGCCCTCGTCAGCAAATCAGCTACTTCCGCTTTTATACTGTTTACAATTAATATTCCTCCTACAGTAGATCCGGGTGATACGGGTGTATCCAAATCATCTATATAAATCATAGAATCTCCTGCCGGTGCTCCCGTATCCAAAATGATATCTGCAAAATCACTTAATTTTTTTCCGTCAGGTCTTTTGCTTTTACTTTTTTCAGAATGTTCTTTTGTGATCAATGCCACCGTTTTGACTTTATTCTGCTGAAAGAGTTCAGCCATTTCAATAGGTACGATATTGCAACCGCTTGATGAAATAATAAAGGCACAATCTTTATCACTCAGAGAAAAATTACGAAGGATACGGGATGCCAGACCTGGCACGTTTTCTAAAAACATAGCCTGCCTCTGGCCATTGGCTCCGGTTACATTGTTATGAAAAGTTAATGATAACTCCACAATAGGATTGAAACCCGGGAAGGAGCCATACCTGGGCCACATTTCTTCTACCATGATGCGGCTATGACCGGTACCGAATAAATGAACCACCCGGCCGGCCAGTATGCTTTCCGAAAAAATCTGCGCTACCTGCCTGATGGCTTGTTGCTGGGCTTTCACAACATCGATAATAGTGGAGCATTTTTTTAAATACAATTCGGTTACATTCATATTTCCGTTTTTTTCTCTTTTTGAGAAATAGTATCCATTGCGAAGCAAGCCGCACCAATAGCGCCGGCCATTTCACCATATTCCGCTTTTACAATTTCTGTTTTATTTCCTCCCGGTCTCCATTCATACTGATTCATATACTCATTTAACGGATCAAACAAATCGGAACCTGCTTCCGTTATACCTCCTCCCAATATGATCATTTCCGGCGAAAGAATATTAGCAACTGATGCAAGACCTATCGCTAAATGCCTTACTGATTTTAACCATACCGTTTTAGCTTCTTCTTCACCTCTTTTATAAGCATCTATCAATTGACGTGTGGAGTTGAATTTTCCATTGCTTCGCTTTTCAACAGTATAGTTTCCCATACATTCTTCCAGGCTACCCGGCATTCCGGTTACATCACAATCCCCTTCATCATCAATAACCATATGACCTATATGACCAGCTTTATTAAAAGCACCCTGGTAAGGTTTTCCTTCAATCAATATTGCACCACCTACACCTGTACCCAGGGTAAGCATCACCACATTCTTTTTATTTTTCGCTATGCCAAATTTTGCTTCACCCATCAACGCTGCCACTGCATCATTTAAAACAAAAGTGGTCTTTTTCAAAAAACGGGTCCAATCAAAATTTTCAAGTCCCTGCATACGTCCGGGCATATAAGCTATTGCGGTATTATCGTTATTAGGTAAACCCGGTGCTGAAATTCCCACGATAAAATCATCCATTTTTATTGTAGCCTGTAATTCCTTAATAGTTCCGGCGACCGCTTGTTTCCAGATGGTATCATCTCCATCATTCGTTGGTCTTTGTAACGAGTGCAAAACAATTCCTTCAGCATCTATAGCTACTGCTTTTATTCTTGTACCTCCCAGATCTATACCTATGGTCAATAAATTCATTTTGCTTAATAAGATGACACTAAATAGTATTTAGTTTTATTGAATCTAATACTGTCCTTCGCTGACAGTCCAGCCTCCATCCACAGCTACTACCTGCCCGGTAGTAAACTTAGACTGATCACTCATAAAATAAATTGCCAATCCATCCAGATCTTCCGGTTGCCCAATTCTTCCTCCATCCAATGGTTGTTTTGTATTCATAAAGTCCATAATTTTTTCATCGCCTGCTGCTCTTTGCGCCATTGGTGTTTCTACCAGGGCCGGTGCAATTACGTTGACCCGAATATTATCTTTTGCATAATATGCAGCCACCGATTTTGAAAAACCGATTATCGCCGACTTTGCTGCCGCATAAGCATGCGTAGAAAAAAATTGAGGAGAGGGAGAAAAGCCGAGTACTGAACCCATATTTAAAATAGTGCCTCCGGTTTTTAATTCTATCATTTTTTTTACAGCCGCCTGGTTTGACATCATCAAAGAAGTCAGATTTAATTCCAGTGTTTTATTCCATCCTTCAGTTGTTAATTCATGCAAGGGGCCATCGCCCATTTTTCTGCCGCTGCCTCCGGCTATATGATATAAACCATCGAAGCCCCCCCATTTTTTTATGCAAATAAGAATAGCACTTTCAGCGGTTTCTTTTTTTGTTGCATCGCCACAAAAAGCCTCTGCCTTTTCACCCAACAAATGTTTTGCGGTCAAAACATTTTCCTCATTTCTTCCAACAACAACAATGTTTGCGCCATTACTTACAAATGCCCTGGCAGCCGATAAACCAATACCGGTAGTACCGCCGATGATTACAATATGTTTGTCCTTTAATAAACTCATTTATTGCTTCTGCCAATTCTTATTTTTTAAATTAAACAACCGGCCATTTGAATGTGGATTGCAATTTCACCTTTTTACCGGTAGCTCCTGATTCCCTGGTGGCTTCAATTACTTCCAATACGTGCAAAGCATGTTCGGCTGCAATCAGGGGTTCCACGCCTGTAATCAAAGATTCAGAAATGACAGAAGCTCCTTCCTGCCATACATAGGTGCCCGGATCAGGTACAAATCGTTGTGTTTTTTCATGATCATGCGTAGCCATATCAACACCATGTGGTGCCCAATCGTAACCTACCATACTCATATTGCCATGCGTACCCCATAGTTGAATGGATGGTTTTTCCTGCCCTTTGCCTTCATGGCCATAGGGATCAAAATAATTGAAACCGCACTGAACATGAGAAATAATTCCATTGCCATGATCCATTAATAACATGGCATTGTCTTCTGCTTCTACTTTTATTTTTCCTTTGTTATCTACCGTTCTTTCCGGAGTTACAATAGTTGTCATAGCCACCACATTTTTTGCCGGACCAAGTAATCCCGTCAATGTAGCAATATTGTAGACACCAAGATCAGGCAAACTTCCTCCGCCTTTTTCATAAAAGAAGGCCGACCACCCGGGCCCGGTATGCCCATAGTGAGCATGAGCACATGCTACCTTACCCAGTTTACCTTCTTTCAATGCTTTTGACATAAATGCAAACTGCGGACTATTAACAACAGCAGGAGCTCCCCAAATCCGAAGCTTTTTACTTTTTGCAAGATCCATTAATGCTTTTCCCTCTTTATAAGTATTGGCCATTGGTTTTTCACTCCATACATGCTTGCCCGCATTTAATGCAATTCTGTTCAGGCGGCCATGTTCCTGCATATCTGTTGTTACCACTAATAAATCAAATGCAGGACCTTTCAGTTGCTGATCTATATGCGGAAAATGAGCAGGTATATTAAATTCAGCCGCTCTTTTTTTTGCCCTTTCGTAAACAATATCACAGGCACTTACCAATTCCACAAAGGGAGATTTGGAAAGGTGGGGCAAATACACTCCGGAAACACTTCCGCATCCGATAATGGCCACTCTTGTTTTTTTTGCAGGAGTTGTTAACGAAAAACTTTCTAAAGAAGAAAGTAAAACAGCCGCACCTGCCATAGCAGTGTGTTGTAAAAATTCCTGGCGGGAAATACTTTTCATAACAATCGTTTTTTATAATAATAATTTTACGATGAACTTTTATTTAAATGATGGGTGTTGAAATCCCAGTCGTTGTAAACCAGTTTTAATTTCAGGACAACTCATAAACAATTTCCATAATAAGCCACTCCTGTAGTTTTCTATCATCACAATTATAGGACCCTGATCTATGGCGAGGTGACTGGATGCATACCAGTTTTTTGTTTCATTGAATGCATCCGTAAATCCATATTCACTCCAAATCTTATCACCCAGGTCGTAATAAAAATGTTTTAAAGCCTTCATTGATAATTCAGGTGTGTAGGGAAATGAAGATAAGGCTGCAGTTGGTGTTACGGTTCCGTTATCGTTAGTTGGCGAGTGGGCACTGTAACCGTTATAGGTATCGCTGGCTGTTAAGCCCCAACTGTTTTCTCCATAGCCTTTGTATTCTTTTGGATTGTCTACACAATAAGCCCGGTTGATGAGGGTATGATTTTTATTTTGCTCCCAATAATCAGCATAATTATCTTTTAACCCCCTGGGATCTAATCCCAGGAAAGAATAATGCGTAAAAAAAAGAGGACCTCCATAATCATCTCCCAATGGTAATTTTATACCATAATATTCTCTTTGATTTTTAAAGTTTATCCCGTTTGTCCAACCCCGGTAATACACCCTTGGATCAATGGCATAATTTTTTGAAGAGGCCGCCAGCACATAGGTAATAAGGCATTCATTCCATCCTCTTATTTCATTATTCATGGCCCATCCATGATTGGGGCTCCAATGCCAGAACAATACATTCATTCCATCGCGGGTGTACCAGTCCCATTCCACTTCATTCCACATCCAGGTAATTCGCCTACGCAAATCACTTTCTTTTTGATTGTCCCGGTTAAAATATTCCCTTGCGCATAAAAGTCCCTGGAATAAAAAAGAGGTTTCTACAATATCTCCTCCGTCATCCTTGGGACTAAACCTGATTGTTTTCCCCGTGGAGCCATTCATCCAATGAGGGAAGACACCGTGGAATACATCGCTGTTTCTCAGGAACCGAACAATTTTAAGTATCTGCCCGGCGGCTGTATCCCTTGATATCCAATTTCGTTCGGCTGCAACGATGATAGCCATTATGCCAAAACCCGTGCCCCCAATTGTAGTTGTTTCATGGCCGTAATCAATGATATTACTTCTTTCCCTGGCCAGGCCGCTGACCGGATGAGCAAAATCCCAGAAGTACCGGAAGGTTTGTTTTTGAACAAGGTCAAGAAGAGCAGAATCTGAAAGGTTTTTTTGTCTTGTCGCCGGGTTGAACGATGCCTGTTTTTTTTCTTTTACCTGGGCAAAAGAAAAAACAGGTAACACCGTTATGGTAAAACAAAAGGCACTGATGAATTTTTTCATATGACTGATCTGTTTATGCTTTAGGCAATCGTAACTCAAAATATTGAACTATAAACCTTTCTCTTCACCAAAACTGAAAATGCTATAAATAAGGCGCCGAAAATCCCAAACCAATCATGCCTGCTTTCACCTCGGGGCAACTACTGAATAAATTCCATAATAATCCGCTTCGGTAATTTTCTATCATTATCATAATAGGCCCCTGGTCTATTGCCAGGTATGAATCCGAAAACCAGGTTTTATGAAGGGAAAAGGCATCTGTAAA
>JBPPMM010000328.1:0-7173 GCA_051306075.1 Chitinophagaceae bacterium | reverse complement strand
TAAGAGACAGGAGTATGTATAATACCGATGAAAGTATAATGGGATTTGCAAGAAGTTGTTTTAATATGGCCTTGAACAAAAAATGGCCACTGTACCTTTCAACAAAAAATACAATATTAAAAAAGTACGATGGCCGCTTCAAGGATATTTTTGAAAACATTTTTCAAAATGAATTCAAATCCAGCTTTGATGAAGCCGGAATTATTTATGAACACCGCCTCATTGATGATATGGTAGCCAGTGCATTAAAATGGAATGGTAATTTTGTTTGGGCTTGTAAAAACTATGACGGTGATGTACAAAGTGACACCGTAGCACAAGGATTTGGATCCCTGGGATTGATGACTTCTGTTTTGGTTACCCCGGATGGCAAAACTATGGAAGCTGAGGCTGCCCATGGTACTGTTACCCGGCATTACCGCGACCACCAGGCTGGTAAACCCACCAGCACCAATCCTATCGCTTCAATTTTTGCCTGGACAAGAGGTCTGGCCTTTCGTGGAAAATTAGACAATAACCAGCCATTGATTGATTTCAGTCTTGCCCTGGAAGCAGTTTGTGTTGAAACAGTAGAGCAGGGAAAAATGACGAAAGATCTTGCCGTTTGTATCCATGGCAACAAGGTGAAACATGGAGATCATTATTTATACACCGAAGAATTCTTAGATGCTATTGATTTGAATCTGAAAAATAAAATGGGATTGTAAAATTGGTCAGAGAACAAGTGACAAAGAATTTAAAACAACAAGCATAAGGAGAAATCCTGTCGAAATATTAAAAGAACAATTGCCAGGCACTTCATACCGAAGTGCCTTTTTATTAAACAGGCGTTCCCGTTTTTATTAGAATCAAAGAGATGGTTTCATGAATGCCGCTGGTAAAATATTCCTTCTATTTTAGATGAATTTTCAATCTGCAAAAACAATCCGCAATTTCTATATCTTTCGCCCGAAAATAATTGAACCAGGAAATTCCTGTACCTGATCCCGATAAAATATAAAACAGTTTAAATGATGATGATGAGAAAGGCCGGTCCTGATGACGTTTCATTGATCCGGGACATGGCTTTGAAAATATGGCCGGTTACTTACCAAAAAATTTTATCTCCTGAACAAATAGATTATATGCTCAGGTTGATCTATAGCGAGGATATTTTGCGTAATCAAATGCAAGAGAATATAACTTTTATTTTGGTTTATGACGGGGAGCAGCCTGTAGGCTTTGCTTCTTACGAACTTATAAACTCCGGGGTATTTAAACTGCATAAAATTTATGTCCTCCCTTCTCTGCAAGGCAAAGGAACCGGGCGTTTCATAATTGATCAGTTAGTAATTGAAATGAAGGCTAACGGGGCCACCTCCTTACAATTGAATGTAAACCGGTTAAACAATGCGAAATTCTTTTATGAAAAATTAGGTTTTGAAGTTATAAGAGAGGAAGATATTGATATAGGTAATGGTTTCTTTATGAACGACTTTGTAATGGAAAAAAAATGGGGAAAAATTTCAGACAGTTAGTAACGTGTTGCGGACCTTTATTGTGTCGCCCTTTTATTTACCGCAATTCATAAATTTCTTTGGGTCAACCGGTGTTTCAAAATCGTAAAGCAATAGTTCAATTTTTTTTCCAAAATTCAAATACCCAAGTGTTTCGCCGGTTTTTAGTCGCTGATCTTTTTTAACTATTATGCCGGATAAACCGGACATCCAAAACCAGTAATTCTTATGGTTAAAAACAATTTCCCAGTTTCCATCCTCATCCCGCTGGACCGTACTAATCACTACATCTGCACAAGCTTTCACAAGTGAGTCCGTAGGACTTGATAAAATAATTTTTAATTCGGTTTGTCCCAGATTGATTGCAGGTTTTTCCGGGACATGTTCCATTGCGTTCTTCAACGGACAAGTCAGTCGGAGCGCTGCACTTTTTTGCGCTGATAAAAAATGTGGAGATGTGAAAAATAATAAAATAAAAAAATATCTGTTGCAGAATGACGGCATCGCTTAGTTAGTATTGATATGTAATTTCCTGGCCATCTCAGCGCTCATTGTTTCAGAAGTAGGGCCATAACCATTTACTAAAACACCCTTATGCCCCTTGTTGCTTTCTATAGCATACACCACAGCTTCATCAGCCGGATCGCTGTTGCCTTCAAAACGGTACACTTCGGTAATTTCAAAATCTTCGGGATTAAATTTTTCTTCATGGCAAATGATGCAATTTTCATCGAGGTTAAAATCCATATTGTATCCCCTAGTTTTGAGGCCATTAACTGCACCTGATACCGTTTCGTAAGTATACATACATTTATTTTTATAGCATTAAAAATACCTTTAATTATCCGTATTATGATCGCTCCAAATGGCTTTCAAAGTTACATTTCTGGGCTTTGTTTATTGGCATTCTTGGCCATTAACCCTACCTTTGCCGCCAAAATAAATACTCATATAAAATGTCAACAGTAACTAAATCCATTGATTTTTCACTGCCTTATAAAGTGGCTGATATTTCATTAGCAGATTGGGGTCGTAAGGAAATACGGCTCGCCGAAAGCGAAATGCCGGGTTTGATGTCAATCCGTGCCGAATACGGTCCTTCTCTACCTCTAAAAGGATCCAGGATAGCGGGTTGCCTTCATATGACCATTCAAACCGCTGTTTTAATTGAAACCCTGGTAGCCCTTGGTGCAGAAGTGAAATGGAGTTCCTGCAATATATTTTCAACCCAGGATCATGCGGCAGCAGCTATGGCGGCGGCTGGTATTGGTGTATTTGCCTGGAAAGGACAATCGCAGGAAGAAGCAGATTGGTGCATTGAACAAACCTTATTTTTTGGTGGAAAAGACAAGCCTCTAAACATGATATTGGACGATGGGGGTGACCTTACCAATATGGTGCTGGATACCTATCCTGAATTGGTACAACATGTAAAAGGCATATCTGAAGAAACGACCACGGGAGTACACCGGCTTTATGAAAGAGTTGCAAAAGGCACATTGCCTATGCCTGCAATTAATGTAAACGACTCAGTAACTAAATCAAAATTTGATAACAAATATGGATGTAAAGAATCTCTGGTAGATGCCATTCGTCGTGCTACAGATGTAATGCTTGCCGGTAAGATTGCAGTGGTTGGTGGTTACGGGGATGTAGGAAAAGGTTCGGCCGCTTCACTTGCAGGCGCCGGCTGCCGCGTAATTGTTACTGAAATAGATCCCATTTGTGCTTTACAAGCTGCCATGGATGGCTTTGAAGTAAAGAAAATGATTGATGCAGTTAAAGAGGCTGATATAGTAGTTACAGCCTCAGGCTGTCGGGACCTGATCACCGGTGCCCATTTCAAACTGATGAAAGATAAAGTTATAGTTTGCAATATCGGACACTTTGATATTGAGATCGACATTGCCTGGCTTAATAAAAATTATGGTGATACGAAAGACACGATTAAGCCGCAGGTAGATATTTATAATGTAGATGGCAAAGACATTATCATCCTGGCAGAGGGCCGATTGGTAAACCTGGGTTGTGCAACAGGCCATCCCTCTTTCGTAATGAGCAATTCCTTCTCAAACCAAACTCTGGCGCAAATAGAACTCTGGACTAATCATAAAAGCTATGAGAACAAAGTATATGTGTTGCCTAAAGTATTGGATGAAAAAGTAGCCCGTTTGCACCTTTCTAAAATAGGTGTTGTCCTGGATGAGTTGACCACTGCTCAATCAGATTACCTCGGTATCAAAAAAGAAGGTCCTTTTAAACCTGAGTTATATCGTTATTGATTTAATTTAATTTTGAGAAAATATTTCCCCTTCCATTATGTTATGTGGAAGGGGATTTTTTTTGTTTTAATGCTTTCATTAAAGCTGAATCTCACTATTTATGGAGGGCAACCAAAACAAGAAAATTTTTTCTGGCCAGGAATTTTAAGAACCGCAATATTATCTGGCTATTTCCGTTAATTGGTTCACAATTTGCCAATATCTTTTTTATGAAACCTATTTATAACATCATCCGCGCCGTCACCGACGTATCATCAGATGAATTTCCAAAAGCCCTTTCAGTATTATTAATCCTGTTTTTTGTTGTGTTCGGAATATTTAGTATGTACATACTTCTTTAAAGATTTAATAAATGTAATTGGGAGGGAAGTATGAGTAAGGATTTGATAATTTCCTTTTATATCAACTATATTCTACCATCCTATGCCGTAATCTTCTCCATGATTACTACTGCCACCCCATAGTGTTCCGTGTTTCCAATCAAAATAAATGGCATTAACAGGACCGGATGTTCTGTCCTCAAAACTGAGTGAATATCCCATTTCTTTCAACTCTTTCCTGATCCAGGCTGGCGTACTTGAATTCAGAATTATGAAACCTGGCTTTGGTTTCCTGTCATTGGTTTGAACGCCACCCAGCGAAAGCCACAACTGGTTGCTATTGATATTTGAAGCTTCAGTAGCCTCCTGAACCGTCATACCGAATTCCACCATATTTAAAAAAAATTGTAACAGGTTCTGATCCTGCGTATCGCCACCTTGAACGGCAAAGGACAAATAAGGCCGTCCATCCTTTAGCGCAAGTGATGGGGTCAATGTGACCCTGGGCCGTTTACCGGGCTCAACAACGTTAAAAGGATTTATAGTAGAATCAAGAACAAAGCTTTGCATTCTCTGGCTCATCCCAACTCCGGTGTGGCCGGCAATACAGGCGGGGATCCATCCGCCACTGGGTGTTATAGAAACCACCCATCCTTCTTTATCGGCAGCTTCAACCGAGGTGGTCCCGCGCCATAGCCTGTCCATATATTCGTCATTCCTACTATCGTTAATTCCTGACATCAATTGATACTGCTTTAAATTTTCGATATATGGATTTATTTTATTTTCGAAAGGATAAGGATCACCGGGAGCGGCTTTATCATTATTTTTATCGTACGTGATAAGCTTTGCTCTCTCCTTTGCATAATCTTTGGATAATAAACCCTGCATTGGTTCCCTGGGAGGAAAATAAGGATCGCCATAATAAAAATCCCGGTCGGCAAAGGCAAGATTCATCGTTTGATAGAGAGTATGAATGTACCGGGTGCTGTTATATCCCATACTTTTAAGATCGAAGTTTTCTAATATATTCAGCGATTGTAACATCATGGGGCCTTGTGTCCATTGCTGCAATTTGTATACTTCAATTCCTCTATAATTTACATGCATCGGCTCTTCCTCTATCGGCTTCCATTTTGCCAGGTCTTCCATAGTAATAAGTCCGCCTTGTTCCTTGCTTCCCCGCACAAATTCCTGCGCAATATCTCCTTTATAAAACCGGTTGTATGCAGCCATGATCGCATCCTTCCTGTTCTTCTTCTTTTTAATAGCCTCCTGTTCTGCTTCTACCATCTTATTGAGTGTTTTCAATAAATCAATTTGAGAAAAAATCTCTCCTGCCTCAGGTGCTTCCCTGCTATTCCCCTTATGTGGTAAAAAAACAGCAGCAGAATACGGCCATTGACTAATCATTTTTTTCCCCCTTTCCATGCTATTCGCTGTTTGTGCATCTATGGGATAACCTTCGGCAAGTTGCATTGATGGGGTAAGAACATCTTTAAGGCTCATCGTTCCGTATTCAGCCAGCATATAACATAAACCACCCGGGGTACCCGGAGTAACAGCTGCCAGAGGACCATATTCAGGTGGAAAATTATATCCCTTATTTCTAAAAAAATCCACGGTAGCTCCCGTGGGAGCAAAACCCAATGCATTTATACCAATCACTTTTTTTGTTTTGGGATTATAAATCAGGGCCTGTGCTTCACCGCCCCAACTCAATACATCCCACATGGTGCAGGTTGCAGCCAGCATAGCACAAGCCGCATCAACAGCATTGCCACCTTTTCGAAAAATCATTGCCCCGGCTTCTGCAGCTAAAGGTTTACCGGTGATTGCCATCCAGTTTTTTCCATGCAGAGGAGGTTTATGCGTCTGCTGAGCCCTAATGCTATTAATACAGAACGTGGCTATAAGAAATAAGCTTACAATCCTTTTCATAAAGATGATTTATTAATTGAAGTTAGAAAGTAAAAGAAAATCTATACATCATCATAAGCAGCTGCGATAACGAAGATCTGTATTTCAATTCAAATCAGGTGACAGTCAATAAATATCCGGTGGTATCATTAAATCATCTTAGCTACCACGTCCATTCTTACAATATTTAAAGTGTAATCAGAATCCGACATAATATTTTAAAAGTAAAATGATAAAGCAGTTTTGAAATTGCCGGAATATCTTTTGCAAAATCATAATTAAAAGATTGCACTTATTTAAATATTAATAGACTCCCTCGTAGTCAAAAAAAAATCATTACTAATACGCAAAGACCAGCAGAAATTTTATTTTCCGTTTGCATTCTGATCTTACCATCATTCTTTATTTATGAATATCAATTGCCTTTTTTTCAATAGTATTTTATAAAATAATTTACCAGCAATTTTAATGAATACAAAAAGAAATTACCTAAACAACTAAGCGGTAATGAGATGCTGTAAAAGAAAAATTTTATTAAGTATATATACTAAAGTCTGCCAGATAAGCATGACTTATTTTCAGTAAAATATTTTTGTCTGCATCAGGATGATTCCCACTTGTATACATACCTATAGTAAATATCCCTGGATAAAATCACTAGGTCAAACGGATTTTGCTGAGTAGGTTTGCTTCAGTTGAAACAACGATAAACAAAAGTACACCGTTGCGGGTCAAAATGAAAAAACCATAACAACCGTACCCCCCGTAACAACACCGTACACGTTTTCCAATATTCTATAAAGAAAATTTTTTCCAATCTCCTGTGTCAGGCATTTAATCCAAACCTTCAGGGTCGGCATTGTTTTATTCTAAAAGTTTAAACGATGTTGAAAAGAAAACTACTCCGTTCAGGTCTTTTTGTTAACGTGTTGATGATTATACTGGCTGCTGTTCACGCAACAGGTACACAGCAAAGTTTTATTGTTACCTCACAAGTAATGAATGAACCTTCTATCCAACCAGTGAGCTTTGATGAAGATTTATTGCAATTTAACGGCCTGATTGAATCAGGAGCAATCGATGCGCCTACGATTACTTTGCGACAAGAAGCTTTGAAGTTTGCCAATAACTACCTGGCAAGTAACGGGGAAATGC
>JBPPMM010000312.1:0-2073 GCA_051306075.1 Chitinophagaceae bacterium | reverse complement strand
AAACCACTGAGAAAAGAAAACATACCGGCCTTTAATCTCCCGGCCTTTCAATGTATAAAGTAAATATATGGCGGCTGATGCTGTTGTTTTTATGCATAATTCAGCAAATTTTTTCAGCACACCTATGTTTCCATGTTCAGATCGCATGCGGATTTTTTCTTCATTGCCCGATTTTAAGAAAAGTTTTTTGAAATTGGTAAAGGTTAATCGTTCCTGGTCGATGTTATGGTATAGTAAGGCCTGGGGTAAATAATAAATCTCTTCAGATAACTTCTTTACCTGGTGAAAAATATATTTATCATCACTTCTGAAAGTGAGCTGGTTATTAAAGCCACCCGCCTTTATTAAAATATCCTTTGTATAGGTCATATTGCATCCTGCCGGGTATTTCATGGTGCTGTCAAATCGTTTGGGCTCATCGCCATAATTCAGCAAACCAACAAATCCATTCAGGTATTTACTCATCCATTTGGGTTCTTCGCTTTCAGAATACTTCGGTATTACCTTTCCCCCAATGCCGGCAATTGTGATATCAGCATTCATAAATTGTACAATGCTTTCCAGAAACCCGGTGGTGGCTTCCGCGTCATCATCTATATAACAAATGATGTCAGATCCCGCTTCTGCAATGCCGCGGTTCCTCGCAAAGGACAAACCTTTATTGGGTTCATGAACATAACGGATATTTAATAGCGGATGAGAAGAAATAAAATCACGGGTTATTGCCGCCGTATTATCCGTGCTGTTATTATCTACTATTATAATTTCAAATAAATCGGGAGATAAAGTTTGAAGTGAAAGACAATTCAAGGCCTCTCCGATAAACTTGTCCCGGTTATAGGTGCAAATAATAACAGAGATAACAGGTTCTTTATTTGCTTTCATTTTTTGAATAAAAGGAATGCTGATCCGGGTTAAGTGGTTGTTGGTTTATTCTGCCTGCTTTCCCGCCATGCCATGAAAAATCCACCCAATACAAGCAGAAGTACAAACCAGGAACCTATATAGGATATCCTGATACCTTTCTTATAAATAGCTGGTTCAAAAACAAATTGAATGCTATGCTTTCCGGCAGGAAGTGACAAGCCACGCAGAATATAATTGGCTTTTACATATTCTGTTTTTTTGCCGTCAACATAAGCATTCCATCCGTCAGGGAAATACACTTCGCTGAATACGGCAAATTGCGGGCTGCTGCTTTCAAAGACATAAACAAGAGTATCATTATCAAATTTGGTGAGCGATATAGTTGCCGCTGAATCCCAAACAGGCTGAGTTAAATTCGCAGAAAAAGCTTGTTGTACGATTGCAGTATCTTTCAAATCCGTAGTACCGATGGACTGTATTTCTTCAATGGCATCTTTCACCAGTTTTACATTTTTAACCAGCCAGGTATTTCCATAGGCTTCAGTATTGGGTATCAGAGTTTGCTGTCCGTTTTGCGGATTTTGTACAATAATATATTTCGCATTTAGCATATTTAATATTTGCGGGTTGGGGCTGCCGGATAAATATCTCTCAATTATATCCTGGTATATCCGCAGCTTGGCGGGGTGGTATCCACCTATTGCCTTGTGAAAAGCCGACACCTTAAAATCACTTGCACTAAACCGGTCAGGCGCCGAATTATATACCCGAAATGAAAGATCTTTATCGGCTGATATTTGTTCATCAATGGCAGTCCTGGTGAAATTTTCTGCCTGCATTTCTTCCTTTGATATATAATTATCTTCATTCAAATAATCCTTGCCTAATACAAAAAGATCAACCAGGGTAATAAAGGCAAGGGTAATGACAACGGCCACTGGCTTCAGCATGTTTTTCAAATAAAGCCAGATCAATCCAAGTATTATAGCCATATAGGCAAGGGTACGAAGCAACTGGCCTCCAAACATATCTTTCCTGTCTGCTTTTAGGCCGGCAACAATGGCGCGACCGATTGTGTCACTTCCGCTATTATCCCATTTGTTGGTAATTATGTGCTGGTCGATGGCTGAACTATAGTCCCAGCCTATATATAGACTAATTAATAAGCCGGGTAATCCGCCCAGAGTATATAATATTTTTTTAAAA
>JBPPMM010000287.1:0-19861 GCA_051306075.1 Chitinophagaceae bacterium | reverse complement strand
TTCGAAGTGAAAAAACCATGAAACTAATATTGCCGGTGGTATTGCTTATTATATTCCTCTGCATGTATTTTGCTTTTCATTCAATAAGGGAGGCATTCTTCAGCCTGATTTCTGTGCCCTTTGCATTGATTGGCGGAGCGTATATGATCTATTTCTGGGGAGTTAATTTATCCGTAGCAGTATCAGTTGGTTTTATAGCCTTATTTGGGTTAGCTGTCGAAACGGGCATCGTTATGGTTATTTATTTAAATGATGCCATGCAGCAACTGGTTGCCTTGAGGGGCAATTCAAAAGAAACTATTTCCAAGGAAGATCTGAAAGAATATGTCATCATGGGAGCTGCAAAAAGATTGCGCCCCAAATTGATGACTGTAAGTGTTTCTCTTTTTGCGTTAATACCTATTCTTTGGAGTAGTGGCGTAGGTAGTGATGTAATGAAGCCAATCGTATTGCCAATGGTCGGCGGGGTTTTAACTTCTGCGACGCATATACTATTGGTTACCCCACTTATTTTTTTAATGACCAAAGAGTATGAATTAAGAAAGCATGGAAAATTAGAGGTCTTAGATACAAAACATTAAAATCATGATGAAACAATTTATAATATCACTGACACTCCTTTTTGGTTTTTTTTCTGCCGTTGGGCAAAAAATGAACATCGATGATATCTTCAATGAAATAAAGAAAGCCAATCCTGTATTGAAAATGTATGATGCGGATATACGCTCAGCAGATGAAGCATCAAAAGGGGCCAGGAGTTGGGAGGCTCCGGAATTGGGAACCGGACTTCGGATGGTTCCTTACAATACTTCGCGATGGAAAAAAATGGATGATGGTACCCCAGGTATGGGTCTGTATATGATCAGCGCACAACAAATGCTTCCCAATAAAAAAAGATTAGATGCCGGTGAAAAGTATATGCGTGCTGTTTCAACAGCTGATGCGGAAAGAAAAAATGCCGCCATTAATAACCTGGTCGCTGAAGCCAAAAAGAATTATTACGAGTGGGTAATAATAAAGAAGAAAGCGGCAATACTGGATGAAAATGAAAAGTTGCTTCATTTTATGATACAAAGTGCAGAAATCAGGTATAAAAATGGGTTGGGTAAAATCAGTGCTTATTACAAAGCAAAAGCAGCCCTGGGTAATATCATGCGCATGCGGATTATTTTGGAAAATGAAATAGTGCAACGACGTATCATGCTGAATTCATTAATGAATAGGGATAAAATGATGGCATTTGAAATTGACACTGCATACACCATAAAAGACTATGCTGCTACAGCTTTTGACAGCACCCTTTTTATTAACAGCCGGAGCGATATTAAATCCATTGAAGAAGAAAAAAAGATCACCGGCCTGCAACAAAATGCTGAGCTGGCCAAACTTAAACCCGAATTCGGAATCCGGTATGAGCATATGTTTGGTTTTGGAGGTTTTCCGATGCAGTACACCCTGATGGGAATGGTTAAAATTCCACTGGCCAGGTGGTCTTCCCGGGCATCCAGGGCCAACGCTGAAAGTTTGAAATGGAAAGTGGAGTCTCTAAATCAGCAAAGAGAAATGATCATCAATGAAGAGACGGGAAAAGCATATGGAATGCAGAACGATATTGAATTAAAGAAAAGACAAATAAAATTATACGAAGAAAATATCATACCGGCCCTGCGCAGGAATTACCAGACTATGCAACTGGCCTATGAACAAAATACAGAGGAGATGTTTGCTCTTTTTGATGCGTGGGAAACCCTCAACATGACACAGCTGGATTATTTGCAGCAAGTGCAGGATTTGCTTATGATGCAGGTGGAATTGGAAAGAATTTTAGAAATTAAATAAAATGAGGATGGAGAAAATAAATAGAATGATATCAGTTTCATTGTTACTGGTGGTATTCAGTATGGTTTCAAGCTGTAATAATTCCGGTAAGGGAGATGAGTCTCATGAAAAGCATACTCAATTATACCGTTGTCCCATGCACCATGAAATTGTGCGGGAAGAACAAGGTAGTTGCCCTATTTGCGGTATGGACCTGGTGCCGTTCGGTGACGAGGAAAAATTGATTACCGATATAAACCTTCATACTATTTTGCAGCCTACCAATAGTTATGTGCTTTCCTCTTTACCTGTAACCTCCATTGAGCAAAGCGAAGAACAAGTGGAAATACAGGCATTGGGTATGGTGCAATATGATACCCGCGAAACAGGATCTATTTCTTCAAATGTAGGAGGCCGGATTGAAAAACTTTATTTGCGTTCTACTTTTCAGCAGGTGCATAAGGGACAAAAAGTAATGGATATATACAGTCCTGAATTGTTGACGGCGCAACAAAATTTATTATTCCTGGTTAAAAATGATCCCGGCAACGAAGTATTGATTAAGGGAGCTAAAGAAAAATTGCTTCTGTTGGGGATGAGTAATGACCAGCTGCAACAGGTGCTCAGGTCAAAAAAGCCATCATTTACTGTATCCGTTTATAGCAGGTATAGTGGCCATATTCATGATGCCTTAGGCAATAAGAAAAATCCGGCATCATCTTCTTCCGGCATGGAAGAAGCAAGCGAAATTTCAACAAGAGAGTTAATGCTAAAGGAAGGGATGTATGTACAAAAAGGGCAAACCTTATTGTCGGTTTTTAATCCTCATAAATTATGGGCTGTTTTAAATATTTATGCGGAAAATCAAGGCCTGGTTAAAGTTGGTAATCCCGTACGTATCGTTCCTGAATCGGCACCTGGAAAAGATTTCAGGGCAAAAATCAATTTTATAGAACCCTTTTTAAGAGAAGGAAGTAAGACTGCTACCATAAGAGTATATTTTGATAACCACCAATTAAATATACCCGTTGGCAGCCAGGTAAGAGCGACAATTTTCGGAAATGCACATACGGCCAGCTGGCTGCCCCGGGAAGCTGTGATATCACTTGGTTTAGATCAAATTGTATTCAAACAATATAATGGTGTTTTTAAAGCCATAAGCGTAGAAACGGGTTTGACTTATAATAATAAAGTGGAGATTACTAAAGGGCTGACTCCATATGATGAAGTGGCCGCCAATGCTTCTTATTTAATGGATAGCGAAAGTTTTATTAAAGCCAATCAATAATTATGACAAATAAAATTAGAAATGAAGGGTATAACGATTGGGGTAATGAGCGCAGGCAGGATTCACCGAAGACTTTAATTTTTTATTTCATTCTACTACTATACCTTATTTTTTTTATCGGGGCTTGTAAAAATAAAAAAAATGAAAGTGCTGCTGATCCTGATATATATTATACCTGTTCCATGGATCCACAGGTAAAAGAAAATGAACCTGGAAAATGCCCGGTGTGCAAAATGGAATTGACTCCCGTTAAAAAGAATAGCATTGGGACTGTAATAGATGAAATAGAGCTTAGTGACCAACAAGTGCAGTTGGGCAATATTCAGGTTGATACCATACGCAGCAGCGAGATAGGCGACCAGGTGGTTTTAAACGGCACATTGAATTTTGACCAGTTGAAAGAGAATGCAGTTAGTTCCCGGGTAATGGGAAGAATAGACAAATTATATTTTAAAAATATCGGGGAATATGTTAACAAGGGATCAAGGATTTTTGAAATATATAGCGAAGATTTAAATAATGCCAAACAGGAATACCTGCTTGCATTGGAGAAAAAGAATACTCTTGATAATTCGATCATAGATTTTACACAATTGCTGGAAAGTGCAAAGAACAAATTATTGTTGTGGGGAATGAGGGAAGCACAAATTCAGGAACTGGCAAAAAATAAAAAGGCCTCTACGCTTACTACTTTTTATAGCGGGGAAAATGGGTATTTAACCAGTATTGATATAATGGAAGGGGCTTACGTAATGGAAGGAAGTACTGTTATCAGGCTTGCGGACCTTTCTTCACTTTGGGTGGAGGCACAGGCTTATTCTTCCCAATTGTCTTTTATTGAAAAAAATGCAAAAGCGATTGTCCGCTTTCCTGATATGCCTGGTAAAGAGGTTGCCGGTAAGGTTGATTTTATTAATCCTGAGATCAACGCAGATACCAGGCTTAATTTAATTCGGATAACCATTCCAAATCCGGGGAATAAATTAAAACCGGGAATGCAGGCCTATGTTACTTTAAAAAGCGATAAACGAAATTCTTTGTCATTACCAGCCAATGCAATTATCAGGGATAACAAAGGTGCCTCTGTATGGATAAACACAAGCGGAAATAAGTTCCAATACAGAATGGTAGAAATCGGTTTAGAAAATAATGATCGTGTTGAAATCAGGTCAGGATTGAATACAGGTGATGTTGTTGTGGTAAGCGGAGCCTACCTGGTTAACAGCGAATATATTTTTAAAATCGGATCCAATCCGATGAGCGGGATGGATATGTAGGATATGAAAATGTAAAAGCATCATAAATGGGAATGTGCAATAGAAGGATTTTCCAATTCATTTAATAGTTAAGCATCAGCAATAAATTAGGAATTAGTTCCATGTTATGGGACAATTTTTCCCCGGTCATTAAAAGTTCAGACTGAGGTTCACTCCTCAAAACTATAACGGCATTATTTTTCGGGCTGATTACAACGAAAATTAAAATCCGTTTTACATTAAAAATCATTAGTTATGAGTCACAAAGAAAATCAGTCATTGATTGAATCACTGAACAATTGTGCGGCAGCCTGTAATCATTGTGCTGTCGCTTGCCTGGATGAGCAGGATGTAAAAATGATGGCCAGGTGTATTAAACTGGATATTGATTGTGCCGAAATTTGCAGTTTAGCGGCCGGTTTTGTAGCCAGGGGTTCAGAACATGCCAGTCATGTACTTGCTGAATGCGCCGACCTTTGCAACGCATGCGCTGATGAATGCGAAAAACATGCAAAGCATGGAATGGAACATTGCCGGGAATGCGCCGAAGCTTGCCGGAAATGTGCGGAAGCCTGTAGTGAAATGGCAAATGCCTGACAAGTTAAGTTATTTGAGAAAGGGCCGGCTATTATCTGGCCCTTTTTCATTTTGAATACGGGAAACCCGGGTTCAGTCATTTAAAGGATCCTTTTTATGAAACAGGATAATTTTATAAACTATTTTCTGAATTTTGTAAGCAACCTGCTTATCGTAAAATGTAATTTTAGGCAACCATTTTGCCTGTAAAATAAAATGATAAGAAATTTATATGGGCTAACTTTGATTAAGTGAAAAAAACAATTGTCATATTATTAATGCTTATTTATGGCACCGCAACTATGGGTGCTACGGCTCACCTTCATTTTTGTATGAATGAATTTGTTGGCTGGAGCTTATTTCAAAATAAAGACAACAAATGTGGCAAATGCGGAATGCAGGACAGAAATAAGGAAGGATGCTGTAAAGATGAGCATAAGTTGATTAAACTAAAGATCGATCAGCAGAAAACAGATAATTCTTTCGTTAACAAATTGTCCCTGCTGGTTTTGACCATTCCGGAATTTGAAATTGAGTTACATCCTGCATTGCAAAGCCTTTCCGGTATCTATGTTTCTCTTCCTCCTCCCGATATAGGATGGCCATCATTGAATATTCTTCACTCCCAGTTTCTGATTTGATTTTTATTGATATGGATACGCCGGTCCTGATATAAAGCATCAGCCGATTCGCCTTCGTGCGCCCATAATATTTTTAATTAATCAAACTCAGTAAAAAAATGAAAACAATTATTTTATTTTCTGGCCTTACCTGGCTTTCAGCTATTTTATTAAACGCCCAGGGAAATAATGCCAGCACAGAAACCGTAAAAGTTTTTGGCAATTGTGCCATGTGCAAAACCAATATAGAAAAAGCAGGTACAAAGAAGGGTATATATAAAACGGCTTGGGATGCAAATACCCAAATGGCAACTATTACCTATAACAGCAGCAAAGCCACACCCGATGATGTTTTAAAGAGCATCGCTTTATCAGGATATGACAACGATACCTATCTGGCTCCGGACGAAGCCTATAACAAATTAGAAGAATGCTGTAAATACAAAAGAGAAAATAAACAGATGATGAAAAAGGAAATGGAACATTCAATGGACCATACTATGCCCGCTATGCAGGAGCATTCGGATCATAAAATGGAAAGTAAAGAAAACGCTGCGCAACAAACCAGCCAGTTAAACCGGGTTTTCGACCACTATTTTGCTTTGAAGGATGCCCTGGTAAAAACAGAGGCTGCCCAGGCGTCAACTCATGCATCAGCCATGCTGGAGGCATTGAAGGAGGTGGATATGGGAAAATTGAAAATGGAGGAACATAATGTTTGGATGAAAGTGGAAAAAGATTTAAAGACGGATGCGCAACAAATAAAAGATAGAAAGACGATCAATAACCAGAGAGAGTATTTCATGTCTCTTTCTAAGAATATGTATGAGTTGATAAAAGTGGCAGCACCCTCCAATACGGTTTATTACCAGTTTTGCCCTATGGCAAATAATGGTAAAGGCGCAAACTGGTTGAGTAAAGAGCAGGCTATTAAAAATCCTTATTACGGATCCATGATGATGACCTGTGGTAATATAGTGGAAACAATCAGTAAATGACCTTTTATCCGGAATAAAAGGAACTCCATTTTTATAAGTAAAATTTATTCTCAAATATTAATCGCTCAAAAAAATGAAAAACATAATTCCTTTTTTAATATCAATGCTGTTTTTCCTGGCAGCCTGTAATTCTAATAATGAAAAATCAAGTAATACTGATAAATCTGTTTCCGCCACATCTGAAGAAACAACTCATGAGCATGGGTCAGGAATGGAAACCGTTCCGGACTCTTCAAACACAGGCCAGGCGGCTTCTGTTGCTGGTTTTTCAATTGCGCCTTTGGTAAAAAATTATTTGAAAATAAAGAATGCATTAACTGAAGATGATGCAAAAGCAGCCGCAAGCGCAGGTGACGCTATGGTTGCGGATTTTGCAAACCTGGATGTAAATGCCTTGTCCGCAGCTGAGAAGAAGATATTTACAGATGTGGCTGATGACGCCAAAGAACATGCGGAACATATTGGTTCCAATGCTGGCAAAATTGAGCATCAAAGGGAGCATTTTTCTATTCTGAGTAAAGATGTAAATGACCTGGTAAAAACCTTTGGTGCCGGCCAAAAGCTTTACCAGGATTTTTGCCCGATGTATAATGATGGGAAAGGGGCCATTTGGTTAAGCGAAAACAAGGAAATAAAAAACCCCTATTACGGATCTAAGATGTTAACCTGTGGTACTGTAAAAAAGGAATTATAGCATGAGAAGGGTAAGGGTTACCAGGAAAATAACCATAATTGGAATAGCCGTTTTTTTGTTGATGCAATTATACCAGCCTGCCCGGAATATAGATGGCGGGAAGCCCTTGCCTTCGCATATAACTAATCTGTATAAAGTGCCGGAGGACGTGAGATCAATATTTGCGGCATCATGCTATGATTGCCATAGCAACAATACCCGTTATCCCTGGTACGCTTATCTGCAGCCGGCAAGGTTATTTATGGACAACCATATTAAGAATGGGAAAAAAGAATTGAATTTTAGCGAATTTGGAAATTACTCAAAGAGAAGGCAGGGGAGCAAACTGGAATCTATCAGCAAACAGGTAAAATCGGGAGAAATGCCATTATTTTCATATACCCTGCTTCATAAAAATTCAAAACTCACATCATTGCAAAAGAAAGCTATCATAGATTGGGTCAATACCATTTTAGAAGAAAACCAATAAAATAATGGATACACATCATCAACATTCAAAATATACCTGTCCCATGCACCCGCAAATTGTGCAGGATAGCCCCTGCAATTGTCCATTATGTGGGATGGCGCTGGAACCTATTGCCCGCAAAGCTTCTGCCGGGCATAAAGGGAGGCATACGGATCATAGTGGCATGATCAATGAATTTAAAAAACGTTTTTATGTGGTTTTGGTATTGACTATTCCTATCATGCTTTTATCAGAAATGATTCAGCACTGGTTGAATATCCATATTGCTTTTCCTGGTTCTGATTTTATATTGCTTGCTTTATCCACAATCGTTTTCCTTTATGGTAGCTGGCCTTTTCTGAAAGGATTGGTGAATGAGGCCCCCCGCCGGTGTATTATTTAAGCAAGGAATTATATTAAGTCCGGCAGCAGGTGCCGTATTAATGACAATAAGCACAGTAATTGTAGCAATAAATGCCAGTATGTTATCCGTAAAAAAATAAATAATTAAAATGCAAAAATTCTTTTTTATAATATTCTCTTTGTCTGTTTATTCATTTGCATTCGCCCAACAGGCAAAAAGCTATACTTGTCCCATGCATCCGGAAATACATGCATCTAAACCCGGTACCTGCCCGAAATGCGGTATGCAACTGGTTCCTGAAAAACAACAAAAAAAGAAAAAGCCTGTACCGGTCAAACAAAAGAAGGAAATGAAAATGCCGGAATCGCCTGCGCACCAGCATGCAGAAAATAGGAAAATGAATGATTCTTTAAATGCAAACAAACATAAAGATCATACAGATCCTGCTGTTTATACCTGCCCCATGCATTCGGATATTCATTCTGATAAGCCGGGAAATTGTCCGAAGTGCGGAATGAAACTGGTGATGGAAGAATCCATGAACATGGATGAAAAAAAAGAGGGAGGAATGGATGGCATGCAAATGGGAGGAGATATGGAGTTGATGGAGAAAATAAAAAAAGCCAAATCCTCGTTAGGACCTATCAACAAAATAAAAGCACCACATCCTCCCCGCACGGTTCGTTATGATCTTTATGTTCATGATACTATTGTAAATTTTACAGGAAAATCAAAAAGGGCCATAGCGGTTAACGGACAAATTCCCATGCCCACGCTTACATTTACGGAAGGTGATACAGCGGAAATATATGTGCATAATCAACTAAAGGAAGAAACTTCTCTTCACTGGCATGGGCTCTTTTTACCAAACCAATTTGATGGAGTACCTTATCTGACACAGATGCCGATAGAACCCGGTTCTACTTATATATACAAATTTCCTATTGTTCAGCATGGTACACACTGGTATCATAGCCACACAGGCTTGCAGGAACAAATAGGAATGTATGGGGCTTTTATAATGAACAAACGGGAAGAATGGGATATTCCCAGCATACCGGTTGTACTTAGTGAATGGGCGGATATGAATCCTAAAGAAATTGACAGAAGCCTGCATGCAGCAACAGATTGGTTTGCTATTCAAAAAAAAGCCACACAAAGCTATTCCGAAGCTATCCGGAAGGGACACTTTAAGACAAAAGTTAACAATGAATGGAAGCGGATGACGGCAATGGATGTGAGCGACATTTATTACGATCGGTTTTTAATAAATGGAAAAAATCAAAAAGAATATACACAGTTTAAAGGAGGCGATAAGGTAAGATTACGAATTGCCAATGGAGGAGGATCTACCAATTTCTGGCTCACCTGGGCCGGTGGAAAGATCACGGTGGTTGCCTCTGATGGTAATGATGTGGAACCGGTAGAGGTGGACAGGCTTATTATTGCTGTATCGGAAACCTATGATGTGGTGGTTACCCTTCCTGCGGACAGTACGGCATTTGAATTTCTGGCCACATCGGAAGACAGGACCAAATCAGCCTCTCTATGGTTGGGAAACGGTATTAAACAACTGGCGTCGCCACTGCCCCGTTTAAAATATTTTGCGGGCATGAAGATGATGAATGAGATGATGGACATGAAAGGAAATATGATTGAAATGAAAGGAATGAAAATGCAAAACCAGGTGATGGATATGAACACCGTCATGTATCCTGAAATAACGGGTGAAGAAAAAAAGAAAGCTGCGAGTGAAACAGAAAATAAGCAGGGTCATGATATGCATAAAATGAGTAACATGCAGATGGAGGATAACAAAGAAATGCAGGGTATGAATATGGGAAATACCACTGCTGATATCACGACTTTGAATTATGGGATGCTTCGCCATCCGCGAAACACTGTCTTACCTCCGGGCCCTTTAAGAGAATTAAAATTTGATCTTACGGGAAATATGAATCGTTATGTATGGACTCTGGATAATAAGACCATTTCTGAGAGTGATAAAATACTAATTAAGAAAGGAGAAAATTTAAGGATTATTATTTTTAATAACAGCATGATGCGGCACCCGATGCACTTGCACGGGCATGATTTCAGATTGTTAAACGGACAGGACGAACATGCACCCATGAAGAATATAATTGACATCATGCCTATGGAAAGGGATACCATCGAATTTGCAGCTTCAGAGCCAGGTGGCGATTGGTTTTTTCATTGTCATATACTTTATCATATGATGAGCGGAATGGGTAAAGTGTTTAGTTATGAAAATTCGCCCCTCAATCCGCAAATTCCCAATCCCGGATATGCTCAACGAAAATTTTTCAAAGACGACAGGATGTTTCATCCAATGGGTTCAATCGGCCTTGAAAGTAATGGCAGTGATGGAGAATTTATGCTGGCTAATACCCGCTATCGGCTTTCTACGGAATGGAGATTAGGATTGAAATCGCATCATGGTTATGAGAGTGAAACCTATTTCGGCAGATACCTGGGAAGAATGCAATGGTTCCTCCCATTTATTGGATTTGATTATCATTACAACAAAGAAAGAAACGAATCCGAAAAAAATATATTAGGACAGCTCAGTAATCAAAAAAACAGGAAAGCGTTTGTAGTTGGATTTCAATACACCCTGCCTATGTTGTTCATTGCAGAAGCAAGAGTAGATAGTAAAGCCAAATTGCGTTTCCAGTTAATGCGGGAGGATATTCCCTTAACGCCCAGACTCCGGCTCAATATGATGGGCAACACCGATAAAGAATATATGGCAGGCCTTCGGTATATTATAACCAAGTATGTTTCCTTATCAACACACTACGACAGCGATATGGGTGTTGGAGCCGGTATTACATTAACCTATTAAAATACGCCCTAACACAATGACGATAGAATAATGCAACTATATTAACAATGGAAATTGCTCAGCAAATTGTTCATTATTTTTTTCATTTAGTATTACCGCTGGGTGTAGCTGTATTATTTTTTCGGAAGAAATGGAAGATCGCCTCGCTGGTATTTTTGCTTACTATGTTAGTCGATGCAGATCATTTGCTTTCAAATCCGGTGTTCAGCGCCTGCCGTTGCAGTATCGGCTTTCATCCATTGCACAGTTACCCGGCTATATTGGGATATTGCATTATGTTCCTGTTTCCAAAGTTACGAATGGTATCCGTGGGGTTATTGATCCATATGGGCACCGATTATTTAGATTGCATATGGAGCGGCATTAACTGCAGGTAAATGGAGATATATTTATAAAAAGGAAATGGACATCAATAATGAGAATACTAGTGATTAAGCATATAGTTATTTTGGCCTGTGGGTTTTGGATGGCGGCTTGCAATAATTCGGGGACTAAAAAGCCAGCTGTTGTTTATATGGATACAGAAGTTAAAAAGATTAATTTAACTGACCTTGATAATGCGCCCATGCGGTTGGAACAATACCAGGGAAAAATTATCTTTCTTAATTTCTGGGCCACCTGGTGCAAACCCTGTAAGGAGGAAATGCCCTCCATTGCAAGGGCACAGGATCGGTTAAAGAATGAAAATATTATTTTTATACTGGCCTCTCCTGAAAATGTGGATGAAATAGAAGCATTCAAAAAAAATAATCCTTATAAATTTCAATATGCCCGTGTGGAAAACAGCGAGGCGTTAAATATACAGGCATTGCCAACTACGTTTATTTATAATACCAATGGCGTCCTTGTATTTTCTGAAATGGGTTTTCGCAAATGGGATGAAGAAAGTAATTTAAACATAATACAAAAAGCAGCCGGTAATAATGAATAAGATTATTAGAAATATTTTCGTTGTTGTATTGATAAGTGCCTGTAACAATAATGCAAAAGCACCTGATCAGGTATCAAACGATAACCAGGTGGAAATAAGTAGCCAGTTGCGCAGCATACAATTTCCGGGAGATTCACTCAGCGCCGAACCCTATTTATTCAGCGACAATAACGGCCTGGTTTACTTATCCTGGATCGAGAAAAAAGCTGATCAGAGTTTGCTGAAATTTTCCGTTCGTTCCGGAGAACAATGGTCAGAACCCGTGGAGATCAGTTCCGGCAATAATTGGTTTGTTAATTGGGCGGATTATCCCTTGCTGGCATCTGATGGCAATCAAAATATGCTGGCTCATTTTTTAGAGAAGAGTGAAAAAGGAACCTATAATTATGATGTTAAGCTGACTTCTTCTTCTGATAAGGGAAAAACATGGACCCAACCTAAAATACTTCATGATGATGGAAAAAAGGCGGAGCATGGATTTGTTTCCATAACGCCTTTTGGTGAACAATTTTTTGTATCCTGGCTTGATGGAAGAAATACGGTTGCTGAGAAAGGTGAAACGGTTCATGATGGTCATCACGGTCAAATGAGTATTCGCGGTGCTTTGATCAATAAGAAAAATGTCAAAACCCGGGAGTGGGAATTGGATAACCGGGTTTGTGATTGTTGCCAGACAAGCGCAACTATTACAACAAATGGACCTGTAGTAGTGTACCGCGACCGATCAGAAGATGAGATCAGGGATATTTCCATAGTAAGGCTGTTGAATGACCAATGGACCAAACCCAAACCCGTTTTTAAAGACAATTGGAAGATAGCAGGTTGTCCTGTCAACGGACCCCGGGCAGATGCAATAGGTAATAATCTTGCTGTCGTATGGTTTTCTTCACCTGATAAAAAGGGCCAGGTTCATATCATTTTTTCCGGTGATGGGGGAGAAATATTTGATAACCCGATCCGGGTAGATGAAGGCAATACCATCGGGCGGGTCGATGTAGTGATGATAGATGAAAAATCTGCTATGGCAAGCTGGATGGATGGTCCTGCTATTAAAGCAGTCCAAATTTTCAGAGACGGAACAAAGCGTTCTTCAATAAATATTGCAACCTCCAGTGCTGGCAGGGCAGCCGGTTTCCCGCAAATGAGTCGTTCAGGGAATAATCTCGTTTTTGCCTGGACCGATGAAAAGGAAAAAAGAATTAAGCTGGCAAGCATCTCTCTCACAGACTGATTAATAAGTGGATCCATCACAATCGTTGCCGGGCGGAATGTTATTTCGTCTATTCCATTTGGCGGGGCGGGTTGCAATTATTACATTTGTCTAAATATAAATTTAGACGAAACTAAAAAATAAATTAATCAACCCAAAAAAATGAACAAAGCAATTGTGATACTAGGCTTGTTGATTGCTGTTGCTGCTTGTAATAAAGTGCTGCCTGGCGCAAAGCAGGATGATCAATTATTGGACGGTCCGGTACCGGGTTTAACCGGAGAACAAAACCTGATTTTCTTACGCGGTGATATTGCATTTAATGATGAAGTGTTTACACCCCTTACCGGTTTGGGACCTGTATTTGTTGCCACCTCCTGCGGCACCTGTCATGCAGGAGATGGTAAAGGACATCCATTTACGATGCTCACAAGATTTGGCCAGGTGGATTCAACAGGCAATCAATTTCTGCGTATGGGCGGGCCTCAGCTACAGCACCGGGCTATCCCTGGATTTGCACCAGAACAAATTCCTGCAGGGGCTACTTTCTCCAGGTTCATGCCGCCAGCTAATACCGGTCTTGGTTTTTTAGATGCTGTACCCGATGCAACAATACTAGCATTAGCTGATGAGAAGGATGCAGATGCTGATGGCATTTCAGGACGGCCCAACTGGTTACATATTCCTTCTTACGCTATTGCACGCCCTGCTTCTGTAGAAAAAAATGGAAAGTATATCGGCCGTTTCGGAAAAAAAGCGGCAGCTTATGATCTGTTGCATCAAACCGCCAATGCATACAACCAGGATATCGGCATTACCTCTATTTTCGAACCT
Organism: Chitinophagaceae bacterium; assembly: GCA_051306075.1. GTDB lineage: Bacteria > Bacteroidota > Bacteroidia > Chitinophagales > Chitinophagaceae > Terrimonas_B. The sequence goes on along the minus strand of JBPPMM010000287.1, from coordinate 5,955 downwards.
TATGATAGCTACAGTGGTCATGAAATTGATCCGGAAATATCTACTCAAATTGTTCAGGATGTTGTTTTTTATTTAAAAACATTAAAAGCACCGGTTCAGCGTCAGCAAAATGACCCTGAAGTGATAAGTGGCAAACAAATATTTACAAATACCGGTTGCGCCCAGTGCCATACGCCTCAATTGGTATCAGGCATATCTTCAGTAGCTGCTTTATCAAACAAGACATTCTTCCCTTATACCGATCTGTTATTACATGATATGGGTCCGGGTTTAGACGATGGGTATACGGAAGGATCCGCTACTACGGCAGAATGGAGAACACCACCACTCTGGGGACTCGGTTTATCAAAAAACTCGCAAGGCGGAAAATACTTTTTATTACATGACGGAAGGGCTTCATCCATTGAAGAGGCCATTGTTTTGCATGGTGGTGAAGCAAGCAGTAGCAGGAATAATTTTCAGCAACTAAATGCGGAACAAAAAAAGCAACTCATTAAATTCCTGGAATCACTATAAAAAAATTGGATGGATCGTAGAAAATTTATTAAATCAAGTTGCACAGCCTGCCTGTCTGTTTCAGCAGTGGCCGTTATTTTATCATCGTGTAAAACGACAAGGTATGCATCTGGTAAATTGATTACGGATGGCTTGCTGGTTAATACCGAAGAATTTAAGCTCTCTGGTGCTGGAGATAAGTATCGCTCTTTTATTATTATCCGTAATGATTCCCTGCAGTACCCGCTTTGTGTTTATCGGTTCAGTGATACCGAATACACCGCCTTATGGATGAGATGCACTCACCAGGGAACAGAACTACAAGCCTCCGGCGATTTTTTACAATGCCCTGCGCATGGAAGCGAATTCAATAATAAAGGGAAAATTACAAACGGTCCGGCAGATAAGGATCTGCGTTCTTTTCCTGTAACAGTTAATAAAAACGAATTATTCATTGACCTGAGAAAAGTTGTATAAGCGGGCCACAAAAAAAAGTCATGAAACTATTTTTATTTTTTATTGGGTTGTTTTTTTTTACCAGCCAGCTTTTTGCCCAGATTGATCCGGAATTACTCCGAAAAAGGCCCAATGATACTTCGGGTTTGCAGATGAATATGGATGCGGTGTATAACCGTCCCTTTCTCCAGGTTGGTAAGTTGCCGGTTGCCATTGGCGGATATGCAGAAGCAAATTATCAATATTTGCAAGAGGATGGAATAACAGAAGGTCACCAGTTCCAGATGCGGAGGATGACCTTGTTTGTATCTTCCTCTGTTTCGAAACGCATTAAATTTTTATCAGAAATAGAATTTGAGGATGGTACCAAAGAGATCAATATAGAATTTGCTTCCATTGATTTTGAATTTTCTCCTTTACTTAATTTTCGTGGAGGCATTGTGATGAATCCTATTGGTGCTTTTAATCAGAACCACGACGGGCCAAAATGGGAGTTTGTTGACCGGCCGGTTTCGGCTACCCAATTGCTTCCGGCTACTTTCAGCAATGTTGGTTTTGGTATTTATGGAAAAAAATTTGACAGCGACTGGGTATATGGATATGAGGCTTACCTGACCAATGGATTTGATGACAAAATTATCTCCAACGCTGAGAATAAAACCTTTTTACCGGCAACAAAAGAAAACAAAGAACGATTCGAGGAAAGTTTCAATGGAAGCATGTTGCTGACAACAAAAGTGGCGGTACGCAACAGGAGTGTTGGTGAGTTAGGAATTTCATATATGGGAGGAGTCTATAATAAATTTGAAGAGGATGGATTAGTGTTCGATAAAAAGAGAAAGGTGAATGTATTCGCTGTTGATTTTAATACAACAATTCATTTACCTGGTACACGTATTAATGGTGAATGGGCATGGGTAAAAGTGGATGTGCCCGATACCTATTCCGAACAATTTGGAAGAAGACAGCAAGGTGGGTTTATGGACATCATTCAGCCCATATTGAAAAGACCAATGTTTGGTTTTGAAGACGCTGTTTTGAATGCCGGTGTAAGGCTGGAATATGTAGATTGGAACCTGGGTAAATTTAAATCAACCGGCACTACTATTTCGGATGAATTATTTTCTATTGTTCCTGCCATTAGCTGGCGACCCACATCGCAAACTGTATTAAGATTCAATTACCGGTATAACTGGCAAAAAGATATTTTGGGTAATCCTCCTTCCAGGCTGGCAGGGTTTCAATTTGGTGTTTCAACTTATTTTTAATTGATTTATTATACCGGCTTCTTCATCACCATCTTTTAATTCAAAATTTATATTGGAATTAAAGAAGAAATACCATTTATCCATCGATTCTTTCAAAGGAGGAGTAAAACAAATTCATAGGCATTTTTGTTTTTCCAAGTTAGAAGAACAATGGCATTCAATGAAAAACCTATTTAGGTTTTAGTGGATAAACAAATTTTTTTCTTTTCCCGCTACCTTTACATTTGCACTCCCAAACAAAAACCTATGGATATAAAATATACCCGGGAAATTGCCGGTACTTCAGGACTATCTCAGAAACAAATTGATAATGTCGCGCAGTTACACAGTGAGGGGGCTACTATTCCTTTTATTGCCCGTTACCGTAAGGAAGCCACCGGCAATATGGATGAAGTGCAGATAGCGGATGTCATTGATAAAATCAAATATTTTACTGAGCTTGAAAAAAGAAAAGAAACCGTACTTAAAACCATTGAAGGTTTAGGAAAAATGACCGTTGAATTAAAGCAGCGTATCGACAATTGTATTGATGCAACGGAACTGGAAGATATTTATTTGCCCTACAAACCAAAAAGAAAAACCAAAGCTTCTGTAGCTATTGAAAAAGGGTTAGAGCCATTGGCGAAACTTTTGTTCGAACAGAAAAATCTTAATGTATCTGGTGAAGCGGTAAAATACATAACAGACCAGGTAAAAGATATTCAGGAGGCCTTGCAGGGTGCAAAAGATATAATAGCTGAATGGGTGGCAGAAAATGAACAGGCCCGAGCTGCTATGCGGAAACTTTTCCAGGAAACCGCCTTGCTTTCTTCAAGAGTGCTAACTTCAAAAAAAGAGGACGAAGAGGCGCAAAAATATCGGGACTATTTTGAATTCAGTGAGCCATTATCAAAAAGTCCTTCTCATCGCATTCTGGCTATCCGCCGTGGTGAAAAAGAAGGCTACCTGATCATGGAGATCTCGGTTGAAAAAGAAACCGCAGTTGGATTGTTGCTGACTTTATTTGTAAAATCATCAAATGAATCTTCACTGTTAGTAAAATCAGCAGTGGAAGACAGTTTCGGAAGACTTTTAAAATTTTCGATAGAAACAGAATTCAGAATGTTTGCCAAAACCAGGGCTGATGAAGAAGCCATACGGGTATTTGCAGAGAATCTGCGACAGTTGTTATTAGCATCGCCATTAGGACCCAAAAAAGTACTGGCGATCGATCCGGGATTTCGTACAGGATGCAAGGTGGTTTGCCTGGACGAACGGGGAACATTTTTACATTATGCTACCATCTTTCCGCATGCGCCGCAAAACGATTGGGATAAAGCTAGTCAAACACTAAAAGAGCTTGTTACCAAATTTGATATTGAAGCCATCGGTTATGGAAACGGAACTGCCAGCAAAGAAACGGATCAGTTGGTTCGCAGCATTGATTTTGGTAAAACCGTTTCTGTGTTTATGGTCAATGAAAGTGGCGCCTCCATTTATTCTGCCAGCGAAGTGGCCAGGGAAGAGTTTCCCGATGAAGATGTAACCGTAAGAGGTTCTATCAGTATCGGAAGAAGGCTGTTGGATCCATTAAGTGAATTAGTAAAAATAGATGCCAAAAGTATTGGTGTAGGTCAGTACCAGCACGATGTCAATCAAACAAGATTAAAGGAGTCCCTGGACCAGGTAGTGCAAAGCTGTGTCAATTTTGTAGGCGTGGATGTGAATACTGCCAGCAAACATTTATTGACCTATGTATCGGGGCTTAGTGCCTCGGTGGCAAAAAATATTGTAGAGTACCGGGCCAGGATCGGGAGTTTTAAAAACCGGGAGGAATTAAAAAAAGTTTCCCTGCTGGGTCCCAAAGCATTTGAACAATGTGCGGGGTTTTTGCGTATTCCAAACGCATCTAATCCATTAGACAATTCGGCGGTACACCCCGAAAGTTATAAAATAGTGGAAGAAATGGCCGCTAAATTAAACTGTTCCGTGACTGATCTTATTCAGAAAACAGGAATCAGGAAAGAAATCAAAGTAAAAGAATTTATTACCGAAACAACAGGACAATATACTATTGAAGATATTTTAAAGGAATTGGAAAAGCCGGGTCGTGATCCCCGTTCACCCATCGAGGAATTTCGTTTTGCCGAAGGCGTAAGTAAAATGGACGATTTGAAACCCGGAATGAAAGTACCCGGTATCATCACCAATATTACCAACTTCGGTGCTTTTGTTGATGTGGGTGTAAAGCAGGACGGTCTTGTACATATATCACACCTGAGTAATCGCTTTATCACCGATCCGAATGAAGCGGTGAAACTGAATCAGAAAGTATTGGTAACTGTTTTGGAAGTGGATGCTCCCAGAAAAAGAATTTCGCTGTCGTTAAAAGAGGCAGGGGAAAGGCCTGTACCCGGTCAAAAGCCTGCAGTCAAGATTGAAAAGACCGAAGAAAAAAGAAGCGGGAATGAAGGCAGAACACCAAAACCTGTAAATAAAGAACCCCAAACTTTGAACCCGTTCCAGGCCAAACTGATGGAATTAAAGAAAAATTTTAAAGACTAATTTTTTCAAACAGAAGGAAAGAAGAATTATAGAAATGAATCAGATTTTATAATCCTCTCTTACAGGGTTAAATACATCAATCACTTTACAATCCGTTTTTGCAATGGCTCCGTGGGAAACGTTGGAGGGAATAACATAATACATGCCCGCTGTTAAAGAATATGAATTTCCACCAATCATCATATCCAGTTGCCCATCGATAACATATGTAATTTGTTCGTGTACATGATGGTGAGCTGGCAGGTCGCTTCCGGCTTTTATTTCTACATATCCCAGGGTCATAGATTGGCCATGCGCATAATGACCAGCAATACCGGGAACTAATTCCTTAGGAGTGATATTTTTTATGAGTTGCATGAGAAATATTTTATGACTGTAGTAGAGTTTCTCCGAGTTAAGAATGTTTTTGTTTTCAATTTTGCTTCCAGGTAACCGGTTAGTGAACATTTGTGCTCTGATAATTTATTTAAAAAGTAAATAATCACTTTTCAAACAAACAAAAACTTCCACCCACCCATTCCTTATCCTTATTATATCGTACACCGATCATCTTTCCCTTGCTTAACCTTGCAAGGTTATTAGCAGGAACTGGTCTTGCCTCTCCGTCTTTCCAGAAATAAAATATTCTTATTTCTGCTTTGGCTGGCACATCCGCAGTTTCAATCACATCAGCATATTTTACTTTTCGTTGCAGTATCCAGTTTTCCGGGTCTTTTACTTTTTCTATGTCTTCTTTTGTAAGATCAATAATCACTCCCTGACCTGCAAAAGAAAACAAGGGTTTTAATACATAGTTTTCAAGATCGGAAGGAAGTTGATTTATTTCATGCAGGAAAAAAGTTGGAGGTACATAAGGATGGCGGATCAGCGGCAATGTGTATTTGCTGATACGGTAAAACCAGGAAGGATGAGGAACCCATTCAACATCTAATTCTTCAAAAAGAAGCTTACCTTTTTCCTGCACTTCTGTTGTTTGATGAAAAAGATCATCAAAGATGACGCGGTTATAAATTCTTTTTATTTCGGTTTTTTTCCCTTCATTCAGGTAATATAATTTCTTACTTTCTTTTATAAGTTCAGTAAGGCAAACCGGTTTGATGCCGGTATAATCCTCAGTACAATAAAAATCAATTCTTGTTTTTTGCTGATGCGGAAAAATTTCCAGCAGTATTACGTTTTCCGGATCATGGTC
>JBPPMM010000282.1:0-21138 GCA_051306075.1 Chitinophagaceae bacterium | reverse complement strand
GCCGGTTTAAATTTATTAAGCCGGCTTTTTTATTATAAAAAAAAGAGGCACAATATTTCCTATATATAACAAAAATCATTTTTCATTTAAAATAACTAATTATGATCCCTATCTCATTCAAGCAATTTTTTATAATCATTGCAGGTATTGTTGTATTATCAGCTTGTTCTTCCTCCAAAAAGGCGGTTGCAACGGCAAACAGGAATGATGTAAAAGGAACCTGGGTGCTGGATAATATCAATTATGATGGAATTCCCGATGGGCAGAGGCTTAAGCTCACACTTTTGGATGAGGGCGACGAAAACTGCCTGAAAGGCAGCACATGGATATTTCCAAATAATGGAAACGGTTCTTATACAATTGCTCATAATGCAAGTACTGGCTGTACTCCTGGCGAAAGGAACATTGTATGGTCCTACAGAATTGAGAACGGCCAGACGATCTTACAATATAAAAGGCTTCCAGGAGGAGTAAAAGCAAAGGATATAGCCGATGGATATAAATTTAATATTGTATCCGCAACCGATGCCAGTCTTTCCTTGCGCTCTGATGTTGTGTACGAGGGGAAAACTATTTATATTAATTATTTATTTTCAAAAAAGTAAACTGCAGTATACTTATTAAAAAGGGGGTCGTTATTTTAACGACCCCCTTTTTAATATTGATCTTTTGTTTTAGAATCTATATCCAAGTGATAGTCCAAATCCGGTATTCTTTAATGTCGATTTACTATCGCTCGCAGGGCTATTGTGTATATCTAGTAATCCAAGTCCGGCATTTAACTGAAAGGATAATTTGTTACTGAATTCATAACCTGCCAGGAGGTTGGCGCCTGCATCAAAACGCTTTAATTCATCAACCTTATCGCCAAATTTAATATCTGATTCTGCGCTTCCATTTTTATATTTTGCATTTAATCCGTAACCCAGGTAAGGACCAAATCCCAGCACCATTTTACCTTCACCTAATTCTGGTTTGTAAATAAAATTTACTGGCAATTCCAGGTACGAAATGATTGTTTTACCATCACCCACTTTATCAGCAGCTCCTTTTGTACTATATAATAATCCAGGCTGCAGGAAAAAGTCGATACCTACAGGTATTTCTGCATTTACACCTGCGTTAAACCCGGTTGTCAATTTATTTTCAAGGTTTTCACCGGTACTATTTTTTCCGTTCAAATTATAAAAGTTAATTCCCCCACGTATCCCAAAAGTAGTTTTGGATTGAGCCATTATTGCAGTAGAAAATAGCAAAGCTATAGCCACAAATAAGAATGTTGTTGTTTTCATTGGTTATGTTTTAGATAAATTGTTTATTGTTATTAATTATTAATTTCCTGCTTCTTTTTTTGCATCTGCTTTCATCTTTTCATTAGCAGTAATTAAAAATTCCACACGCCTGTTTTGTGCTCTGCCAGATTCATTGTCATTGCTATATTTAGGAGCAGATTCTCCAAAGCCTACAGTCCTTACTCTTTCAAGGGCAATGCCATGATTGGTGAGATAATTTGATACAGTAGATGCACGTCTTTCAGACAAAGACTGGTTGTACTTATCGGTTCCGGTGTTATCAGTATGACCTTGAATTTCAAGATCAGTATCAGGATATTTATTTAATATTTTCACCAGGTCGTTCAATGTTGTTTGCGCCCCTGAGGTAATATTTGATTGATCAAATCCAAATAATACAGCACTGCTGAATTCAACCACTATACCCTCACCCACTCTTTCAACCTTTGCTCCCGGTACTTCATTTTTTATTTCCTCTGCTTGTTTATCCATTTTTCTACCAATAACGGCACCGGTAACACCACCCACTGTAGCACCAATGATGGCACCCAAAGCAGTATTACCTGCGGCCTTCCCTATAACACCACCAACTGCTGCCCCTCCAGCAGTACCAATTACTGCTCCTTTCTGGGTCTTATTCATATTTTTACATCCCATTGAAAGCACACTTATAGCAAGAATACCAATAAGCCAATTTTTAGTTTGTTTCATTTTTATTTTATTATAATGCCCATTATTCAAACATCATACCAATAGCCTTGCTGGTAAAAGTTAATAGAAGGTTACGTAGATGATATTCAATAATTTAAAATCAATTACGGTCTGGCAGATGGGGAGATATACTAATGCATCAGAAGTATTATTATGGGTAAATCAATGCGGATTTACCAACTCATAAAATCAATATGAATATTAAAAAAATTTAGAGCTAATCGGGCTATAACTTGAGGTTTAGATCAATAATTTACATTATAAAGCAATACTTGTTTCATAGCCTCGGCTTTTAATAAACATTCCTCCCATTCTTTTTCGGCATCACTATAAAATGTAATAGCTGACCCAGCCTGAAAAGACAGGTAACCTGACGCATCATTATACAAAATGCTCCGGATTATCACATTAAAATCAAAATCACCATAGGGAGAAATATACCCAATTGTTCCGGAAAAAATACCCCTTTTTGTTTTTTCATATTGCTCAATTAATTCCATTACTTTTTTTTTGGGTGCTCCCGTCATTGAACCCATGGGAAAAGTGGCCCGAATGATATCTGAAAAGTTAGTGTTTGGCTTGAGAGTTCCGCTGATAGTGGAGATCATTTGATGAACCTGCGGAAAAGAATAAATGCCATATAATTCTTCAACAGTTACTGTACCTTCTTTGCAAATTTTTGACAGGTCATTTCGCATAAGATCCACTACCATTACATTTTCTGATCTGTCCTTTTCACTACCGAAAAGATTCAACCTGTTTTCTTCATCTTCACTTTCATTACCAGGCACCCTTTTGGAAGTTCCCTTTATTGGCTGGGCCAGTATTTTATTACCTGCCTTTTTTAAGAATCGTTCAGGGCTTGCGCCAATCATCCATTTATCTTCTAATTTATATAATGCAGAAAAAGGGTTGGGTGAAATGTCACTTAATTTCTTGTAAATATTCAGTGGATCAATAGTTACCTGCTCTGCAAAAAATTCCTGGCAAAAATTTATTTCATAACAATCCCCCCGAAGTATATGTTCCTTTAATTTCTTTATTGTATATAGATATTCATCTTTTTCAATCCGGTTTATTATTTTAATTGTACCGGTTAATATTTTTTCTGCCTGCAAATACAACGATTCCTTAGTTATTTCCTTGAATATTCTATCCGGATCATCGGCTTCAATGATTATTTGGTTCTCGTTCAACCTTATCAGGACAGAAGGTTCAAAAAAGAAAATTTGCGGAAAGCCGATATTATCAGGGTGTTCCGACTTCAAATCTTCCAACTCATTTTTGATATCATAATTAAGATGACCAAACAACCAATTATTCCTATTTAAGAGAATGAACTGCTGCAGTTGCGTCAAAGTATCACCAGGTCGTAATAGAAACCTGGTCTTTACTCCGGCTCCAGCCAGGCACTCCTGCGAATGGGGTTTTATATGATACTGGTGATTATCTAAAAAACAAAAAGTGTCGAACTGCTGTAGCCAGTTCAACACTTTTTCTTTAATCACCCGGAGGTCAGTTACCGGAAATATGAGATTGTTCAGAGTTGTATTGTAATAAGTGAGTGGTCTTTTTAATAATCTTTTCTCTTGCCTGGAACTTTAAAATTAGTAATCTATTTGTGCTATACCGGATTAATATTTAGTAATCATCATCCTCTTCACTGTAATCGTCACTGTCATTAAACATATCCTTAAATTCATCATCCACCTTAAAATCATCTTCTTCTTCCACTGCTCCCTTTTTTGCAGGCGTAGCTGCTTTTTTCCCCTTAGATTTTGGCACATCAAATTCGGCAAAGTCTGGATCCCACTCATCGCCTTCCTCAGCCTTTTCCCAATCATCTTCTTTCTCATCAGATACATCATCATCGTCATCATCTTCATCTGATTTTTTACCTTTTTTCGAAGATGCCGGTGCTTTAGCTGATTTTTGCTTAGGAGAAGACTCATCTAATTCATCATCAAAATCTTCATCTTCGTCGTCATCCAGCTTCTTTACTGGTTTTGAAGATTCTTTTTTTACTGATGTCTTGTCTGAATCAGAAATAATTTTTCCTGTTTCTTTTTTTTCTTTATTGGATTTAGATGCCATAATGAGGTAGGGTTATAAGTGTAAAATTTCAGCGAAGTTTTTAATTGACCAAATTTTTTTACATAAAAATTTATCTGCCCTGTTTTAATCAATGGAAATGATCTGGTTGCGTCCTGGTCCGTTTGATATATAGCGAATTTTTACGCCCAGGTATTGATTAATAAATTCTACATAGGTTTTCATTGTTTCAGGCAACTCTGCAGCTGATTGTGCTGCACTGCATGGAATATTCCAACCCGGAAATTTCTCATATAGAGCTACAATAGCCGGACGGTCCAGCCGAAACGGTATTTCCGTGCTTTCTTTTCCATCTATTTTATAACGAGTACATACTTCCAGCTCTTTAAAATCATCGAGTACATCAGCTTTTGTCATAACTATTTTAGTTACTCCGTTGATCATACATGCAAAACGAAGTGCTACCAGGTCTATCCAACCACAACGCCTTGGACGGCCTGTTGTGGCTCCAAATTCACTACCTGCCTTTCTCAATTCTTCACCCAGTTCATTATCGAGTTCAGTTGGAAATGGTCCGCTGCCTACTCTTGTGCAATACGCTTTGGTAATGCCTATAACATCACCAATTTTTTGTGGGGCTATACCTAATCCATTGCAAACACCGGCTGAAATAGTATTGGAAGATGTGACATATGGAAAAGTTCCAAAATCAATATCAAGCATACTCCCCTGGGCACCCTCAGCCAAAACTTTTTTTCCATCCTGCATTTGCTGGTTTATAAAATATTCGCCATTCACAATATTAAGACTCTTTAAAAATTCCAACGCTTCAAAAAATTCTTCCTCCCAGTCAGTTATATCTTCATTAAACGAGTAATTATCCAACAAACGTTGGTGTTTCATTCTTAGCTTTATATAGGCTGAGGTAAAGTTTTTGTCGAGCAGATCACCAACTCTCAATCCATTTCTGCCCGTTTTATCCATATAGGTTGGGCCAATTCCCTTTAATGTAGATCCTATTTTCTGATTTCCTTTTGACGATTCTGATGCCTTATCTAACGCCCTGTGAGTGGGCAGGATCAGGTGGGCTCTTTCAGAAATAAAAAGACTTTTTTTAAGATCTACTCCAAAGGAAGAAACAATATCACATTCATTTTTCAGAGTAACCGGATCTAATACTACGCCGTTTCCTATCAGGTTAATTTTATCTGCACGAAAAATACCAGAGGGTATTTGGTGCAAAACAACTTTTTTATCTTCTATATATAGCGTATGCCCTGCATTTGGTCCTCCCTGGAAGCGGGCTATGATATCGTAGTCTCTTGCAAAATAATCGACAATCTTTCCTTTTCCTTCATCGCCCCACTGGAGGCCAAGTATTACATCTACCATTTTTGGTTTGTTATATTTTAATCCTGGTCCTTATTGACCCGGGCAAAAATACGTTCTCAGATACGAAGCGACACAATAAATTCAGGTTGTTTAATTTTTATTTATTCCCAAATGAAGGGAAATTATTAACGTTGACCGGTTACCTTTCCGATAGGAATAAATAAATTCATCCTTCGTGTAATTATTATGCTCCAAAGGAATTATTGAAATTATAGTCAAAAAATGTTTGGAGGATGCAGTTGCTCTGTCACCAAACTATAAAAGGCGTTCAAAGTTTTAGGGAATATCTTCTGTATCATATCGTTCAACTGATTCAATGCCAGGTAAACTTTTTAAGCTTTGAAGTAGTTTTTCCAGTTCTTCTTTATCATGTACAAATAGTTTAATATTCCCTCTGAATAATCCGTCGTTCGCTTCTATGGTAAGCGCTGAAATATTGATCCGCAGATCACCCGAGATCATGCTGGTGATTTTATTTACAACCCCCACATCATCCATTCCTACAATTTTTAAACCAGTAAGAAAGGATATTTCCTTATTCTTGGCCCATTTTGTTTTCACCACCCTGTGGCCATAGTTAGAAAGTAATTTTGTTGCGTTGGGACAATTGGTGCGATGAATAGTAAGTCCTTTACCGGTTGTAATAAATCCAAAAACGTCATCACCAGGTATTGGCTTACAGCAGTTAGCCAGATTATAAACTATTTTATCGCTGCTTTCACCAAAAATAATGAGCTCTGCATCTTTCCTGGCTATAGACTGTTGGTGAGGAATGATATCCTGTTTAAACTCCTGCACCGTTTTTATGGGTTTGGGAGCTTCTATTTTATCGCCGGTGACTTTAAACTCCTTTATATCCTTCAGATCAATATTTTTTACTGCCACCTGGTAAAAAAGATCAAGGTGTGAAGTGAGCTTATACCAATGCACTAATTCATCAATGTTATGCTGATTTATCGTGGCTCCTATTCCTTCTAATTTCCTTTGTACTGTATATTTCCCTTCATCACCGATTTTCTTTTTTTCTTCTTTCAGCGCATCCTTTATTCTTCCCCTTGCTTTTGCGGTAACCACAAAACCCAGCCAGTCTTCAGAAGGTTTTTGTTTATTGCTTGTAATTATTTCTATCTGGTCCCCGCTTCTCAGTTTATGACTGATCGGGACTAATTTGTGGTTGATTTTGGCACCAATGGTTTTTACACCAATAGCGCTATGTATGGAGAAAGCAAAATCAAGGGCCGTAGAACCAATGGGCAACATTTTTACATCGCCCTTGGGCGTGTATACATAAATCTCCTCAGCAAGGAAACTGGTCTTAAAATCCTGGAGAAAGTCTACCCCATCAGTTTCCTGGCTAGTAATCACTTCTCTTATCTGCTGAAACCATTTATCAAACCGGCTCTCATCCCCGGCGCCTTCCTTGTATTTCCAATGTGCGGCCAATCCTTTTTCGGCAATTTCATTCATTCTTTTTGTCCGAATCTGTACTTCTACCCATTTACCCTGCGGACCCATAACTGTAGTATGCAACGCTTCATAACCGTTTGACTTGGGATTGCTGAGCCAGTCCCTCAATCTCTCCGGCGAAGGTGTGTATTCATCTGTAATCATAGAATATACCTTCCAGCAATCTTCCTTTTCCCGTTCAGGAGGAGAATCCAGTATAACACGAATGGCAAAAAGGTCATAAACTTCTTCAAAGTCTACTCCCTTTTTCTTTATTTTATTTGATATAGAATGAATACTTTTTGGCCTGCCATATAACTCAAATTTGAAGTTGCTTTTGTCCAACTTCTCCTTAATGGGCCTGATGAATTCGTTAATATATTTAGATCTTTCTCTTTTTGTTTCTGCCAGTTTTTGTGCAATATCCCGGTATATCTCTGGTTCCATATATTTCATGGCCAGATCTTCCATCTCCGTTTTGATAGTATATAAACCCATCCTGTGAGCCAGTGGAGCATATATATAAACCGTTTCTGAGGAGATCTTTAACTGCTTTTCCCTTTTCATGCTTTCCAGCGTCCGCATATTATGCAGCCTGTCGGCAAGCTTGATAAGAATGACCCGGGGATCATCCGTAAGGGTCATCAATATTTTTTTAAAATTCTCCGCTTGTTGTGATCCATTTATGTCTATTACGTTTGATATTTTGGTCAATCCGTCCACTATACGTGCAATCTCCTGCCCGAATTCCCTTTCCACATCTTCTAAAGAGATATCGGTGTCTTCAACAGTGTCGTGAAGCAGGGAACAAATTGTGGACCGGATACCAAGTCCTATCTCCTCTACACAGATCTTGGCCACAGCCAGTGGATGCAGAATATAAGGTTCTCCACTTTTGCGCCGCATAGTTTTATGGGCATCAACAGACATTTCGAAGGCGGTGCGCAATAATTCCTTGTCTCCGGGCTTGATTTTAGCCTTTAGTGACCGCATAAGTGAGCGATATTCACGCAGGATCAGCTTTCGTTCCTGCTCCTCGTTAAGATTATATTTGGGTGTTTTTGCTACGGTTTCCATTCCCTCTAACTTTCGCAACGAATTTACTGAATTACAAACAGTAGCGTAAACATCAAATAGATAAAAATTCCGTGAACATTCATAATAGTAGAATGATTGTGTTTCCGGTGAAAATAAATGCCCTACATTTGCTGCCCCAAATGAGGATCAATTGATATGAAAAAAATTCCTAAAAGCTATGCAGAACGCTGCGGGCAAAATGGGAATATTCAGAAGCGGGTGTGGTGAAATTGGTAGACATACCAGACTTAGGATCTGGCGCCGCAAGGCATGGGGGTTCGAGTCCCTCCACCCGCACAAATGAGATTTAAGGTCAGTAATTCAGGGCCAGGTTCTAAAAATACTATTGCCTCTTTTAGTAAATAATGGCAGGATAATAACCCTGAATTTTGAAAACGATTATACTCTAAACTTTTTTTATGGCTACAGTAAATAAAGAAAATATCGGGTTATTGCATGAAAAATTAACCGTAAAACTTGAGAAAACAGATTACCTGCCTTCCTTTGAAAAGGCATTGAAGGATTACAGCAAAAAAGCAAATATTCCCGGCTTCCGTAAGGGTATGGTGCCTGCAGGACTGATCAAGAAGATGTATGGACCATCATTGTTTACTGATGAAGTTCTTCGTTCAGTTGATCGTGAGCTGATCAGTTACCTGCAAAATGAAAAGCTCGATATTTTTGCACAACCGCTACCCTTGGAAACCGATATCCGCCAGTTAGATGTAAATAACCCGGCAGAATTTACTTTTCATTTTGAAGTAGGAATGAAACCGGAATTCCAGCTTGCCGACCTGGGATCAGCTAACATAACAAAATATGTAGTTACTGTAACTGATGAAATGATCAACGATGAAATTGCCCGCTTGCAAAACAGGTATGGCAATATGCTCGATCGCGATACAGTAACAGAAGAAGATAACGTTTTGAATATAATTTTTACAGAAGTAGATGAAAATGCAAATGAAATAGAAAATGGCATAAAGAAGGAAAACTCTTTACTGGTAAAATATTTCAAAGAAGATTTCCGTGCCAATCTATTTGGAAAAGTTACTAATGACTATATCATTGTACAATTGAATAAAGCATTTGACGAAAAAGAACTCGAATTTATATTAAGTGACCTGGGGCTAGATAAAAATGATCCTGCTGCTACTGAAAAACATTTCAAAATTCAGATCACCAAGATCGGGCTGCTGGAGAAAAGAGAATTGAATGAAGAATTATACAATCAACTTTACCCGGGTCAGGATGCACAACCCGCCAATCCTGATGAGAATACCGAAGAAGTTAAACCGGAGGCACCGGTAAGAACGGAGACGGATTTTCGTATTAAGGTAAAGGAAGAAATACAGGCTCATTGGAACAGCCAGGCCAGGAACCAGATACATGACCAGGTTTTTCATGAATTAACTGACCATACCACAATACAATTCCCGGAGGGTTTTTTAAAGAAATGGATTAAAACCCAGGGCGACCAGGCTGCAAAACCGGAAAATGAGAAATCGGATGAGCAGGTTGAAAAAGAATTCCCTGCTTTTTTGAATCAACTGAAATGGACTTTAATAACAGATAAAATTGTACAGGAAAATTCAATAAAAGTAGATCCTGATGAGATCCGTCAATTTGCGAAACAGCAATTATTCGGGTATATGGGTAATATGGGCGCCGACGCTGCCGACCAACCTTGGGTAAATGACTATATTGAAAAAATGATGAAGGACCGTAAATATGTAGAAGATGCCTACACCCGATTACAAACGCAAAAAATATTTGACTGGGCTGAAATTAAAATAAATCCGGTAGATAAAGAAATAAGCGCTGAAGATTTTACTAAAATGGCGGAGGAGCATCAGCACCATCATCATTGATGGGTTTAAATGCGTTTATTATTTTAGTATTCCTTTATTTTCCATTCCTCAAAGAAAAATTATTTTTTTCTGATCACAATTCTTTGCTGGTCGTCCATCAACACGTCGTCAAAAAATCGTTTCACTTCCGCATACTTTGCTGCAGGAATTTTATGTTGGTTCAACCGCAGAAATGCCGTAGAATAAATAATATTCTCAGCAGCGCTGTACCAAAAACTGGTCGTATATTCTGAGTATTCGCTTTTCAAGTCTTTTGCCTTTGGTAAAGCATCCATTGCATAACCTTCGGGAATTTTGAAAATGCTGGTATCGGTTTTTATAAAAGGGAATGAAAAATAATAATTCAGTTTCCGGCTCTCCCCCGGAGGTAGCTTTTGTGACCATAGTCTATAAATCCGGGGATTGATAAACATTTTATTGCCGGCAACAAATTCCGGAATTTTTTCTATTTCCATTTCCAGGTTGGTTATCAAATTTTCGGCCTCATATTTTTTTTCAATCGTAAATTCATCGGGTTGCTTAAAGCCAAAATAATTAACGATAATACTTTTCTGGTCATCTTTTTTTTCATCCATTACATACTCCATTTGGTCCTTATATTCCCCTACCGCATTTATGGAGGACGTGGTAGAACCGGAACCGTCATCGTTAAGTTGAATGCGGGTAATGGTTTCCAGTGAATTTTCGGATGCCCGGCTTCGCGGAGTAGGAACCAGTACGCCCCCATTCTCAGTAATCAGCAAGGCATTCTTATTTTCGGTACTTATGTCCAGCTTTCCTGGTGAAAGTGTATTGCTGGTACACTCCAGCCAGATCGTATCTTTTTTCAGCGGCACACAAAGTATAACATGGTTAAACTGGTTATAAGAGAACGAAGGATCAACAGGTTCATCATTATATTGCCTGTTTATTAATGCCTGGTAACTTTTTATACCAACCGCATTCAATGCAGCTTGTGTATAATTGCTGAGTCCTTTACAATCTCCATATTTCTTTTGATCAGTAAAATTGGCAGGAAACGGTTTAAAACCGCCTATACCTAACTGAATGCTTACGTAGCGAAAATTCTTTTGCAGATAATCGTATACCCTCTTTAATTTTTCATTTTCATCTTTTGCATCCCTTACCATTTCTCTGAAAAATACCTTTCTGTCTTCCGACAATACGTCCATTCCTTTTTTTAATTCACCATACCATAAACCGAATTTTGCCCAGGATGACATATCACCTATATAATCATCCATTTTGAAACGATTGGGTGCTATAAAAATGGATGGATAACGATTCCAATAATTAACCGCTCCTTCTTCATAGGCAATGGGCGCCAGTCCGTTCACTACCCATTTATAATATTTGTATTTTCCATCATCATTGATAGTGGGAGAAAGGGAAATATTTTTTTCTTTATATCGCAGGTCAAGGTTCCTGGGCACTTTGGCTGTATAGCTTGAATACTCTACACCTTCCCCCGGCACCATAATCTGATACCGCGGGTAGTTTAAGATTCCCTTAAAACGTATTTCATATTTAAATTCAAGTGTTACCGGATAAGTAGCTGCGGAAATATTTAAAATATTTGTTTTTACGTCATCAACTAAACCATCCCCAAAAGACATTAATATAAAATCCTTCTTTTTGAATTTATACATTTGTTTCCCATTAGCATCAAACACTTTTACGTCGGCTTCTTCAAGAGTTTCAAATTTGGAAGTATATACTGAAAAGGATAAGGCGCTTTTCCCCTCTTCGTTCATTACGGTAATCACTTTGTGAACTTGTAATGATGCCCTGTCCAGGTCGGTTACTTCAAACACAATATTTTCATACCTTTTTATAACCGAAGCATTTTTTTTAACTGGCTCGGGAATAGAGGACAGATCATAAGAAATATTCTGTGTAATTGCCGGGGAATGACAAATAAAAATGGAAAAGAAAAAGAAGAACAAATGCCTCATAGAACTAATTTTTCTTAAAAACAATTTGTTCATTTAATAAAACGAACATTTTTTTATAAATCTCCTTTAAAGGCTCATATTCATCAACGGTATACAGACTTTTTTTCATGTCAATGTTTATCCGGACCAACAACTTATTATTGGCCTCATCATTTATTATCTGCCGTGTAACGGTGATTGTATTGTCTTCGTTGACCATTTTTAAAGGCTTAGGCAGGGCATCAATAACCAGGCCCGGCGGAACCTGAATAATGGCATTAAGGCTTACTGACTGTTTGTATCCAAAATTAATATTGGAAAACCGGTTAGTAGCCACAAAAGGGTTGGTCTCAAACCCGGTAAACAAATTAGCGGGCAAAAACATATACCCTCCCGTTTGCTGCAAGGCGGATTGAAAAGTAAACTTGTGAATCAGCATGAGTGAATCATCCTGCTCATTTTGCAAGGCGAAACTATCAATGAGTACACCCGGAATATACTTGTGGAAATTTTCATCAATGTATTTTTCTTTGTCCTGCCGGTATTTTTTTAATCGTTCTACACGGGCATAATCTTTACTGCTCATATATACATTGCCCTTTAACTTCCCCTCTTCTGTTACGCTTGCTGATATATTAATATAATCCTTGTATTGAAGGGACTCATCATTTATGCTGATTAATTCGCCCGATTTTCGGTTAACTAATAAAGCTGTAGTATTCAAAATGTCTACCGGGATAATTCCGGTTGGAGTAACCCTGTCATTGGCATTTAAATAATACTTCTTGTTATTGGCTGTAACAAAAGCATATACAGTATTGAACTGGTCAACAGAAGGATAATCTTTATTTACTTTTCCGTTTTGTCTTTCGCTAACTAATAAAGGATGTGCATCCAGACCGGCAGCCTTTAAGAGATTGATCAATATCAGGTTGATCTCTCCATTCGTTCCACTTTTCTTACTCCATGCACCCTTTATTCCATCCGGGGATACTTTACTGTGAATATAATTCCAGCTCATATTATTGCTAACGTAGTTAAATACGAGTTTTATTTTTTGAGCGTCGTCGGAATTGTATTTAACCTGTTTAATAAAATCATCAGTACCGTCAAGGTTTTTGTTTAGCTGGCCGCCAAAACTATTCTCGATCAGCATTTCCTGGATAATTTGTTGCCAGGAAGCACTATACTTTGTTTTATTTGAACCCGGAGATGAAAATCCCCCGCCGGAAGAGGTGTTATTATACCCCGACAATTTAAATGTCACTCTTTGCAAATAATCCTTTCTGGCATCCATATATGGTTCAGATCCCAGACCCGGGATATTATTCATAGCAAAATAAACCTGGCCTGAATTTGCGTCGGATTTTACCTCCGCCTGATATAGCGGGCTTTTATGAACCAGGTATGAAAATTCATAATTGGGGATAATACTTAATAAATAAGTGCTCCTCATTACAGGCAGTTCTTCCTGGAAATTCCAATCCTCTAATCCTCCGTAGTGCCTCATAGTACTGCGATATTTAAAATCTATAATGCTACCTACTTTAACAGAGGGCAGCGCAAACCGCACTTCACTATGATACTTGGTTACTTTCTTACTATAAACAGATTTCTTGTCAAGCTTTAGTTCAGTCCTGAATCCTTTTTCATCATAGCTGATAACAAGTCCATCTACGTCAGTTATTGATTCGAAATTATTATCGCTGAAATAGGGAATAATAATATCGGCATACCGGATCCCTTTTTCTTTCAAAATTTTTAAGCGTATATGATGATCCGTTACAAGGTTGTAGTCATCATTGTAATTTGAAACCGCTTCATGCAATAAATAAACAGCTTCCGCCTCCTGGTCAAACGGACATTCCTTAATTAATTTTTCTTCATTACTTATAATTCCAAAACCTGGAAATAACTGGGCATTTATAGTTGACGAAATAACCAAAAGCCCTGTCAACAAGAGTATCATTTGGCTTTTCAGAAAATCCTGGGGTTTTACAAAAAATCCTATCCAACGATTATTGACGGTTTGGAAATTGTTTGAGGAAAAAGGAGAAAAGTCTGGCACCAGGATGCTTAATAGAAATAAGGGTTTATACATATGCAGTTTATAATGGTAGTTACAATATATATATTTTAAATTCTAAACAGAATAGTCGCAAAAAACTTTTAACCGAAAATTTCCATCAGGAAGAATGCTTCTATCTGGGTTCTGTACCAGACTTTTTCAATTCCGCCTCCTCATTTTTCTGGAATATAAAGTCTTTGCTTGCTGCACCAGGGAAATAAATTCTTTTTGTAAAAGGTCGTTGGTATTGGCTGATGTAGTGGCCAGGAGTAGAAGGTCATTCCAGCTGAAATCTTTCGTAAACTGGGAAAAGCGGAGCATAGAGCCAAAAAGGGCCACAGCTGCTGAGAAACGATAGCTTTTATCTATTTTATAAAAATCATGAGGACTAAACTGGGTTTGTTGTGTAAACAATTCGCTGCCCATCCTGTTGGGTTTTGAATATTGCAACTTTATTTGAGAAAAGTATTCAGCAGTCATAGAATTTGAATCCCTTTTCTCAGGTTCTATTTCAAAAATTCCCGTCATAGAATATCCCGAGCCTATCTCCCCTCCTTCTACAATAGCCGTTGTATCATTCAGAGCTCCCACTTTATTATCAAATCCAAGCAAGCGATATCCCTTAACATATTTCGGGTTAAATTCCACATTCATATAAGCATCATCTGCTACTGCATAAAGTGTTTGTGTAAATTCTTTCATCAGCACTTTTTCGGCTTCACTAAAGTTATCGAGGTAGGAAAAATTACCATTGCCTTTACGGGCTAATGTCTGAATTTTTGAATCTTTATAATTCCCCATACCTACGCCCAGGCAGGTGAGATAAATACCAGATTCCTGGTTGCGTGAAATCAATTCATCCAACTCTTCCTCTGTACGAAGACCGACATTAAAGTCCCCGTCTGTAGCAAGTATTACCCTATTGTTACCACCAACTATAAAATGTTTTTTTGCCAGGCGATAGGCCAGGTTAATGCCTGATTCACCCGGTGTAGATCCACCCGGTGCCAGGTCATCGATAATATTAATAATTTTTTCTTTTTCAGCCCCGCTGGTTGTATTCAGCATGATACCCGTAACACCACCATAAACGACAATGGACACGGAGTCCTTAGCCCTGAGATTTTGTACCAGCAATTTAAAAGCGGATCTCAATAATGGCAGGCGGTTGGGCATGTCCATGGACCCCGAGACATCAATAAGAAATACAAGGTTACTGGGGGGCAATGTATCCAGGTTAATCTTTCTAGCAGACAAATCAATAAAAAATAAATAATTTGCCGGATTCCAGGGGCAGGTTGTTAACTCTGTTTTTATACCAAACAATTCATTATCCTTAGGAGTGGTATAATTGAGATTAAAATAATTCAGCATTTCCTCTATCCGGACGGCATCCGGTGGAACAATAGAATTACCTGCAAGAAAACGACGGATATTGCTATAGGAAGCCCGGTCAATATTTAAAGATATATTGGTTGCAGGAAAACGACGGGCAGTAACAAATTTATTCTCGACAATACTGGCATAGGTCTCATCGCCAGCAAACCATTTCTTCTGATCCTCTTTCGCCATTCCACGTGTAAAAGATGATAATTTATTGAGTCTTGCAGTGGAGCGGTTGACAGGAGCCAGTTTCAACTGAACAGAAAGATAATTTTCGGCATTCGCAACCAGGTTTACAGCAATATAACCATCATGTGAAAAATTAAAGGTGTCAATTCTCTGATTGATCGTAATTCCAAAAGTGCCGGAAGAACCACTCTTATATATATAGCCCGTTCTTACATGAAGTATTCTTGCATTTTGCAAGGGATTCCCGGTTTCATCTTTTACCTCACCCCGAAGATAGAATTGCTGGCACCACGCAGATGAAATAATCAGGAGACTTAATATAATACAACAAGCGGCTTTCAACGTTGATATAGGTTGGCGGGCAACCTGCTAAAGGTTACCGGATACAAGATACATTATACTAAGGAATGGTACAAGGTGAAGTGTTCAGGATAACAACAAACGATTCCTTTTGCTCCGAAAAATTTCCACTGCATCAGAAATTATTAATGCTATACCAGTTGATAAATTTCTTTCAGGTTTCTTCCCAATCCGTCATAGTCCAGTCCATAGCCAACAACGAATTTATCAGGAATATCAAAGCCAATATAATCCAGCGTCAAAGGATATTGTGTTGCTTCTGATTTATGCAGCAACGTAGCTATTTTTAAAGATCGGGGCTGTTGATGCACCAGCTTTGGCAAAAAATTATGAAGTGTTTTACCAGTATCAACAATGTCTTCTACAATGATCACATCTTTATCATAAAGATCTTCTTCGAGCCCGATTGAAGTTACCACACTCCCTGAAGATCTCATTCCCTTATAAGAAGCAAGTTTAATAAAACATATTTCGGCATTAATGGTCAATTGCTTAAAAAGATCAGAAGCAAACATGAAAGAACCATTCAGTATAGCAATGCAAAATGGGCGTTTGTCTGCGTAATCTTTATTTATAATTTCCGCCAGCTCTTTTACACGGTGAAGAATTTTATCTTCTGACAGGTATATTTCAAATGATTTATCATGTACATTAATTATAGCCATATCAGAATATTTGTGGTTATGCGTTCAGGGCTGAATTTTCTTAAAGCACAAGGCAGCGAAAGAAGATAGTAAAAATAACAAACTCACGGTTTTTCTGAGTAAAAAAATTACTGGCTTGCTTTAACCAATTAAACCCTCTTTATAAAACTATAACCCGCCGGCTATATTTTTATCTGAAACTTCCGTTTTGGCCAGCCTGGGCATTGCCGGAGCTTTGGTGCGCAAATACAATTGCTCTCCCGGGGAGGGTCGCATATAATTTTGCAAATGATTATACTCAAGCAGTGATTCCAACCGAATGCCCTCTTCGCGGGCAATATCCTTTAATGTTTCTCTTTCCGCTACAATATGAAAATCCACATTCCCTGTTTTCCTTTTACGTTGAAGAAAGATCAATTGATCACTCTCCAGGGATTCGGTTTCCTCTAATTCATTAAACTCAAATAATTTTGCTAACGAAACATCGTATTGTTGCGCTATAGCGAGTAAAGATGTTCCTGCAGGCAGATAAATGACTCTTGTATTATTAAGCTTAAACTCTCCCTGCGGATAGTCTCGTTTTATTACCCGGTGATGCGCAACCTTTGTTACCATTCCACTTACTTCGCCATTTTCGCTTACAGCAGATACTGCCAGATTATTTTCTTTTGGAATTTCCTTGCCCAATGCAATAAGAGTGTATTCCTGCAATTGCCATGTTTCAATCAGCTTAACCAAAATTATTGGGTATTTAGGATTGGTAGCGTAGCCTGCTTTTTTAAGACCATAGGCCCATCCTGAATAATCAAGAGGATCAAGCGCAAATAAAGAAGCATATCGGCCACTTC
The DNA here is from genome assembly GCA_051306075.1 of Chitinophagaceae bacterium. Classification (GTDB taxonomy): domain Bacteria; phylum Bacteroidota; class Bacteroidia; order Chitinophagales; family Chitinophagaceae; genus Terrimonas_B. Next base: position 3,871 of record JBPPMM010000282.1, on the reverse strand, counting down.
CTTTTAAAAAATCCGAATGATCCCGATAAGATTGTAAGGGATCCTCGTATTTACGAAAACATTCATTTAATGCATCATCTGTGTGCTTCACCGATTCTCCGGTCCAGTTTGACTTACATTTAATTCCAAAATGGTTATTGGATTTTAATACAAGGTTGCTTGTACCCGCCGTAGTTTCATGAATTCCCTGCGCCAGTTTAATGGAGGCGGGCACACCAGTTCTTAACATTTCGGCTATTGCAATTTCTTTATAGGTATCAATATAATTTTGAATGACTGCAGCATTTTGTGCATAAACTGCACAGGCTAATGTGCAGAAACTAAGGAGAAAGGAAAAGCGAAGATTTTTCATGGAAATAAAAATAATTTAAAACAACAAAGGATCTGCATATGATTTTAAAAATAATGAGTATTACAATTTTCTTATCAGGTATAAACCATCCCGAAGGGTAACTACCATTTTATCAATATCATTTCTGTTTAGTATAAACTCATTGAATTCATGTATTGCTCTGGCGCTTTTACCTTTTATTGTTTCTGCCAGTACGTCTCCATGAAAAAAGATATTGTCCGCTAAGATAAAACCGTTTTGCCTTACCTGGGGCATCACGATATTAAAATATTCAATATATGAAACCTTATCCGCATCAATAAAAACAAGATCCCAGCTTTCATTCAGAAACGGAATAATATCTAACGCATTTCCGGTATGTAAAATTATCCTGTTGCTAAAAGCAGAACGGTTAAAAAAACTTTTAGCAATTGCTGCATCATTTTCCCTGAGCTCAATAGTATGTAAAAGTCCATCAGCAGATAAGCCTCTGGCCAGGCATAGACCACTGTAGCCGGTAAAAGTACCGACCTCCAGGATACGCCGTGGCCGGATCATAAAGCTGATCATCTCCAGTAATTTCCCCTGCAGGTGACCACTCAGCATTTGGGATTCCGCATGATTCTCCTTAGTATAATTACTAACTTCTTTCAACAATTCATCTTCCGGAGTTGAAAGAAATTCAGCATACGACTGTATACGGGAATTAATAATTTCCAAAAAAAAATTTATTTAAAGTTAACTTCTTATGGGGAAGCTGGTAACGCGTTAGCAGGTGATTTTTTTGAAATCATAAATAATCCTAAAAAAGTAAGTATGCCATTAATAATAAGTAATTCTATCCCTATTTGGTATCCGCCCAAAAGAGTTGCTGAATATTTACTGAGGAAGAAGGAAACCAGTGGCGCCGTAAGGCAGATCACGGTAACGATAATGCCATCTTTGAAAGTACGGTTTGTTAAAATCCCGAAAGCAAACAAGCCCAATAAAGGACCATAAGTATATCCGGCTATGTCCAGGATTACATAGATAATGGATTTATTATCGATCAGCTTAAATATGAGAATACATATTAAAAATACAAGTGTAAATGTAAAATGTACTGTGAGCCTTACTTTTCGTTTTCTTTTTTCATCCCAATCCCCTCTTCTTTTCAAACCCAGCAGGTCAATGCAAAAAGAAGACGTCAAAGCAGTTAACGCTCCGTCCGCACTTGGGAAAAGAGCAGATATTAAACCTATGATGAAAATAACGCCGACAGCTTGTGGAAGAAATTGCAGAGCAACGGTTGGGAAAAGATCATCGCCAATAATATTTTTTCCATCCATCATTAACTGATTACCATCATAGCCTGCACCATTCTGAAGCATAAACAAATATAAAAGCCCGCCCAGCAGGAGGAATAAAAAATTGACGAACAAAATAACCGTACTGAATGTTATCATATTCTTTTGTGAATCTTTCAGATTTTTTACGCTGATATTTTTTTGCATCATTTCCTGGTCAAGACCCGTCATAGCAATCGTAATAAATGCTCCCCCGATGATCTGCTTTACAAAAAAACCTTTGCTCCCGGGATCCATATTAAAAACATCTGTATATCCTTTAGCACTTAATACCTCCAATGCACTGCCCATATTCAGATTTAGGTTAAATAATATATAAATCACACAAACTATTAAGCCGATCAGCATAAAGGAGGTTTGTAATGTATCAGTATAAACTATGGTCCGCACCCCTCCTTCAAACGTATACAGAAGGATCATTATCAAAAAAATAATGGTGGTAACAGTAAAAGGAACTCCCATTCGGTCCAGTATAAAAATCTGCAATACATTAATCACCAGGTAAAGCCGGGCTGTAGCTCCGATGGTTCTTGAAAGAATAAAAAACAAGGAGCCAGTTTTATAAGAAAAAAAACCGAACCGGTGCTGCAGGTAATTATAAATAGATGTGAGGTTAAGACGATAGTATAGAGGCAATAATACAAAAGCAATAACAAAATAACCCAGAAAATAGCCGATTACTACCTGGAAATAACTAAACCCTTTGAATACTTCACCCGAAAAATCACCCACCGTTCCGGGTACACTTACAAACGTAACGCCGGATAGAGATGTACCAATCATACCAAATGCTACCAGCATCCAATTGCTGTTTCGGTTTCCAATAAAAAATGAATCATTGTTAGAATTGCGGGAAGTGTACCAGGCAACAAATAATAAGAGAGCAAAGTATCCGATAACAAATGAAAAGAGTACCCCTGCTGACATGCTAAAATTTTTATTAAGAATTTGGTTACGTGCGTCCTAAGTTTTGAAGATAACTAAATTTATATTCCCTTTGTGCAAATTTACTTTATGCCCATTCAATCCCTGGCCGTATTCTGTGGTTCTAAAAATGGAAATAACCCGGTCTTTAAAAAACACACCATTCAACTCGGAAAATTATTAGCTAAACATAAAATCACTTTAATTTATGGTGGCGGCAATATTGGTATTATGGGAACCATCGCAGACGAAGTGATGAACAATGGTGGAAAAGTAATTGGCGTTATTCCGCAGGTTTTGGTGGACTGGGAAAGACAACATGATTCCATTACGGAGCTACTGGTTGTTGATAACATGCATGTGAGGAAAAAGAAAATGTATGATCTCTGCGATGCGGCCATTATTCTTCCGGGAGGGTTTGGCACACTAGACGAACTTTTTGAAATGGTAACCTGGAATCAACTTTCCATTCATGATAAAATGATTTTCATTTTAAATTCTGATGGCTTCTACAACCATCTTATAGCGCATATCAGCCAAATGCAGGAAGAAAATTTTCTGTACGAGGCGGCGCAAAAAAGAATCGTCATTCTCAACACACCGGATGACCTGCCTGGTCATTTTTAAAATTTGTCCCGGTTTCTCCGTTGGAATAATGGCACCTGAACTCCGGCCCTTACTATTGGAATAGCACGGTTATATGCGTCCGTATATGGCGAATATTGTTTTTTAGCAATATCAAATAAAACGGCTACGTAAAAAAATGGCTGACCACTTTCAGCATAGCGGCTGGTTGTATAACCGCCTCCGACTAAAAAACTATTGGCCTCATGGTTCTCCGTTGATGATGAAGCACCTCCGGCAGGAATATATTTTTGTTTTATGAAATTGTGCTCTGCCTGCGCCTGTACAAATAAAAACCGAACTGGGTATAACCGTATAAAAGAACCACCGCCGTACACCGATTGCCGTAATTTATCATTGGCTCCGTAATAAGAAACATCACGATAGGAAGTATAATTATAATTAACTACAAGTCCCGCATCAACCCACCTGGCAAGACTGTATCCGAATACGGGGCTACCACCTACTAAAAATGTATTATTATAAAACGCAAGAGAAATACTTCCCCCGGTAAATAAATTCTCTTTTTTAAACCCGGATTCCTTTTCATTTCCTTCCTCTCCATCCTGGGAAAATGCTGCCAAGCTTGCCAGGCAAAGCCCGATAAAAACCAATCCTATTTTTTTCATCTCTTTCTTGTTTAAAT
>JBPPMM010000280.1:0-2009 GCA_051306075.1 Chitinophagaceae bacterium | reverse complement strand
GGGTCGCCTAAAGATGTTTTACTCCAATCTTTTGCTCTTATCAGAGCACCCATCTCTCCACCTCCTCTAAGAAAATAATAGTCAGAATTTTTATTGCTCATATAAACATTACTTATGGTTGAAGTATAAATTTATCTCTTGCAGGTTGAGTTAATTTTTTTTGTGATATGAGTGTAACCGCTTCTAAGATTACTTTTTTTAATTTATCATATTCACCTGGCTTACAAATATAATAATGGGCTCCTTTTTGGTAAAGTAAATCTATAACTTCCATACTAAGAGAAGTGGAGTATATAATTACCGGAAGGTTCAATAGTGTATCAATTGTTTTTATTTCTGATAAACATTCGAATCCGCTTTTTCGGGGCATGTTCAGGTCAAGGAAAAGAGCATCGGGTAGTAAAGTGTCTTTTGCAGAAAGCTGTAGCATGAGTGGCATTCCGTCATTTACGGTGGTGAGTTTTGCGGATATGGGTAGCTCTTCTAATGCCAACAACAGTCAAATTGAAAACCGTCCAGCCCGGACTAAAGTTGATAGCGCTGTGACCCGTATTTTGCCAAACCCATGTTAGCGGTTCGTTGTCTTTCTACCGTTTTATTTTAAGCCCCATTTTTTCACCACCTCGGTATCAAAACTATCACTGTCTTTAGGGTTAGGTTGTCCTTTGCCCGTAGTTATTAAGTTGTAAAGGCTTTTTTTAATGTAGCCTCTCCAAGAGTCTTTGCAGATTTCATAACATTCATATTCTGGCACTAAACCTTCGTGTGTAAATTTTACTTTTGTTTCGTTACCTTCTGTCGAAATCTCAAAGATAAGTTTAGTGTTTGTCCATTCGCTCTTATCTTTCGTAAAATTAAATTGATTGTCCACCACTTGATACACTAATTTTTTGTCAGCAACTAATTCGATGAGTTTTATTTTACATAGATGGATGTCTTTATAATGGTAGAAGAATACTTCATTGAGTTTGTCGGTTTCTCCTTCAATTTGTTCACTCCACCAACCACGAAAATTTTTAATTGAATTGAAAGTTGTCGTTTTGTCCTGGGCAACCAAAAGTGTTGCTGAATAATCTTGAGTTGTCATATTTTAATATTTTTGTTAATCAATTTTTTGTCTTTTTGTTTAAAGTGGTTTCAAGTTTATTTAGTTTTGATGTCCAGAACTTATCAAAGTAATTTATCCAATTACGCAGTTCAATAAAACCGTTTTGGTTTAAAGTGCAATAACGTTCTCTGCCGATTTCATTGATGGTTATAAAACCTGCTGTTTGCAAAATGCTGATATGTTTAGAAACTGCTGGTCGGCTCATTTCAAAATTTTCAGCTAAACTGTTTATGTTGTAACTGTCTTTGGTAAGTAAGCGCAGTATTTGTCTGCGACTTGGGTCCGCTATTACCTGAAAAGTGTCAAGAGTTGGTGTTGCCATTGTTGCTCTTGTTTAGGTGGTTAAGCATTTTTTGAATATTTTTTTGCCAACCATCAGTCATTCCTGTGAAGATTGCAAAGTTGGCTTCTTTGAAACCAGAGTGCTTTAACAACAATTTTGAGCCATTGCCATATTTTTCTAAATTCCACTCAACTACTGTGTCGAGTGAAAAAACACCATTACCAGAACCGCCCTTCCAACTGTAAATAAGTTTTTGAAACGGAATTATTTCAAGCAGCTTACAATGGAAAATTCCATCCAAATCAAGACTTGGAATTGGTTTTGTTTGGAACTGGAATTCGTGTCCAAGAATTGGTATAAAGTTATTTGGCATTAGCCAAAGAGCAATTAAGTCTGCTTGGGTGAGGTATTCCCAAACTTCGTTTGGTGATTGCTCATAAATCCATTCGTTTTTAATTTCTGTCTGCATATTTTTTTACTTTTTTGTTTATGTAACTTTCAGGTTACAAATATATGCGTAACTTGTGAGTTACACAATTTTTATTTCAATTATTTAATAAAAGAAGAAGTGTTTTGAGGTTTCTGTCGGTTTGGGTGTCGCTACAATGACCGCTAACG
>JBPPMM010000273.1:0-34058 GCA_051306075.1 Chitinophagaceae bacterium | reverse complement strand
TTGCGTAAATACAGCTAAAATTTATAATTCCGAAATTAACTTGGGGTACCCTGGCAAAAAACAATCAACAATATTAAGTGATAGTTATCATCCCGCACGATTATTTAGATTCTAAACTGTTCCTGTCGTCTCGTTTTGATGAGTATTTTTATTCTGGAAATAATTATGGCAATTACACACCTGTAAATCCTGAACAAAACAATGAATTTGAATGGTCGTCATGAGTTTGCAACTCATGACTGAAGGAAACCCTTGCAACAAAAATTGTATAAGAAGAAACTACTGTCCTTTAAGCCAGGTCAATTAATAAAAAAACGCCTCTTTTTAAAGAGGCGCCTGGTGACCGCGTTAGGATTCAAACCTAAAACCTTCTGATCCGTAGTCAGATGCTCTATTCAATTGAGCTACGCAGCCAGCGGACGGCAAAAATAACGGAATTTTGCCTTGAGCCAAAAACAATATCACCCTTATCTAAGGTATATTATTTAAATGGATGAACATTCCACCCGCATTTCTTTAGATTTAGCAAATAATTAATGTAATAATATATGAAGAAGTTTATCCTCCCTGCATTTTTATTGATCTCAATCGCGGCCGGGGCCCAGCTTAAAACAAATGACGTAGCAACCTTTACTCTCAAAAACGGTATGAAATTCCTGGTGGCTGAAGACAATTCTATTCCTAATGCCAATATGTATCTTTTTTATAAAGTAGGTTCCAGGAATGAATACCAGGGAATAACAGGTCTCTCCCATTTTTTTGAACACATGATGTTTAACGGTGCAAAAAAATATGGCGTTAAAGAATTTGACCGCAGGATGGAATTTAATGGCGGCGCCAACAATGCTTATACCCGTGAAGATGTGACGGTTTATACCAATTGGTTTCCGTCTTCTGCTACGGAAACTATTTTTGACCTGGAGAGTGATCGTATTTCCAGTTTAAGCATTGATACCGCCATGGTAGAAAGCGAAAGAGGCGTGGTGCTTTCAGAAAGAAGTACGGGTCTTGAAAATTCACCCTGGCGATTACTGACCCAGTCAGTGCAGGCGCAGGCTTTCCAGGAACATCCGTATCACTGGCCCGTAATAGGCTATGAAGATGATATGAAAAACTGGAAACAAGCAGACCTTGAGCGGTATTTCAAAACTTATTATGCCCCTAATAATTGTGTAGTGGTTATTTCCGGTGCAGTAAAAACAGATGAAATAAGAAAGCTGGCTGAAAAATATTTAGAACCTATTCCCGCCCAGCCTGAGCCTCCTGAAGTACATATAACAGAACCGGAACAAACAGGAGAAAGAAGGATACTCTTAAAAAAAGATGTAGCCAATCCTTATATATATATTGCTTATAAAGTTCCTGAAGCAAAGAGCGAAGATTACTATCCCCTTGTATTGCTCAGTGATATATTGAGCAACGGCAAATCATCCCGCCTGTATTCTTCCCTGGTTGATAACCGGCAACTGGCCAATTCTGTTTTTACATCTTACAGCGAAAGCTTTGATCCTACACTCTTTGGTTTTTACCTGGTGACCAATAAGGGGGTCAACGAAAATGACCTGGAAAAAGCTGTTTATGAAGAATTGGAAAAAATAAAAAATGAAGGGATTAATGATAGGGAATTACAAAAAGTGAAAAATCAAAAATTGATTGAGTTTTACGACCAGGTAGAAACGATCAATGGAAAATCAAACAATATCGGAACTTATGAAGTGTTTTTTGGAGATTATAAAAAAATGTTTGAAGCCCCCGAGCAGTATAATAAGGTAACAGCGGAAGACATAAAGCGGGTCGCCAATAAATATTTTATCAGTAGCTACCGAACAGTAGGAATTTTAAAATCGAATCTGGAAGAATAAGTTATTATGAGTTGCCTGCATACTATTCTTCAGGCAACAATTTTTAGGAAAATAAACATGCCCCTGTAATTAAAAAAATCTCCGCAGATAAAATAAATCAAAAGAAAATGAAAGCATCATATAAATACATTCCGATTTTTTTTGTTTTTCTATTATTTAGTTTTTATTCCCCGGCACAGGAATATAAATTACCGCCTTTTCAAAAATTCAAATTAAAAAACGGGCTTACCATTTACCTGATGGAACAGCATGAAGTACCGATGATCAATGTATCTGTTATTTTACCTGCAGGCGCCATCTACGACGGAGAAAAAGCAGGGCTGTCATCACTAACGGCTGTGTCACTGAAGCACGGAACAAAAAACTATCCAAAGGCAAAACTGGATGAAGAACTTGATTTTATTGGTGCAGCTGTAAACAGCTTTGCTGCCAAAGAATATGCCGGGCTGTCGGCTAAGTTTGCAGCAAAAGATAAAGAAAAGGTTTTATCTATTATAAATGAATTACTGACCCTGCCGGCCTTTGATACCGCCGAATTTAGCAAAGAAAAAAAGATGACGCTCGTTAGGTTAGAGCAAGCCAAAGAAAGTCCCCGATCAGTGATCGGTTCTTATTTTGATAAGTTTCTTTATGGCGGGCATGTATATGGAAATATAATCAACGGAACGATCACCACAGTTTCGGAATTAAGTTCAGAAGACATTAAAACATTTTACAAAGAAAATTATATCCCCAATGGTTCGGCTATTTCAATAGTGGGAAATTTTAACAGCAAGGAAATGAAGGCTCTTGCCACCCGTCTTTTTTCAGGATGGAAACAGGGAAAACAAGACAAAGCAGATATTGCATCCAACCCTGTTCCGTCACCCAAAGAAAACCGTGTATTGCTGATCAATAAGGACGACGCTAAAGAAACCACCTTCCTCATCGGGGCACCGGGCATCAGCAGAAACAACCCTGATTATATAGCTATTGACGTAATAAATACTTTATTTGGGGGCCGTTTTACTTCTATGCTTAATGATGAGCTGCGGGTGAATACAGGCCTCACATATGGCGCCAACAGCCGTTTTTCGCCATTAAAAAATGGGGGGACTTTTATGATCTCTACCTTCACGGCTGTTAAAACAACGGAACCTGCCATCGATAAAGCACTTGAAGTACTGAATAAATTGCATACGAATGGTATTGATGAACAATCCCTCAGTTCGGCAAAGAATTATGTAAAAGGACAATTTCCTCCCCGCTATGAAACCAGCGGACAACTTGCCAATTTACTGACACAAATGTTTTGGTATGGCTTTGATGAATCTTATATAAATAATTTTCAAAAAAATGTAGACGGATTGACTATAGACAAAGCAAACCAAATTATAACAAAATATTTCCCGAGGAATAAACTACAGTTCATTATGGTTGGTAAATCATCCGATATTAAGAAAATTATAGAAAAATACGGACCGGTCACTGAAGTTCAGATCAAAGAAGAACTAAAGAAGGGATTTTAATTATCAAAATATATTGCGCCATAATTAAATCCGCCTATTCCTGACTCAGTAACAATTTACCTGATGCGTTGACTTTTATGAAATTTCAATTTTGGACCATAGGAAAAATAAATGAACCTTATGTAAAAACGGGTGTGGAAGATTTTACCAAACGCATCTCCAATTATTATAAGGTAGAATGGAACGTAATTCCTGTACCAAAAAACGCCGGCATGTTAAGTGATATGGATTTGAAGAAAAAAGAGGGCGAAATGGTGTTACAATGGTTGACCAAAGACGATTATTTAGTTGTGCTGGATGAAAAAGGCAAGCAACTATCTTCTGAAGGATTAGCGTCGTTTATCCAGGCAAGGGCCAATGAAAGCACCAAAAAAATCATTTTTCTTATTGGCGGCGCTTTCGGCGTGGATGATACAATCCTGAAAAGGGCCCAATTCAAATGGAGCTTATCACAATTGGTTTTTCCGCATCAACTGGTCCGGTTAATTCTTGCTGAACAAGTTTACAGAGCCTGCACGATTTTGAAAAATGAAAAATATCACCATAAATGAATTTGAGTTAGCCCGTTCAAAATTAAGGACGGCAACATACATGATCTTTCTTATCCCTTGCTCCCGTAACAAGTGTGAACTATAAGCAACCCATTCTTAACCAATTTGGCATTCCTTAAAAACATATCGCACAACAAGCTGGCTGATAAAGAGCTGACCGATCTTTATAAAGAGTCAGAAGATCTGACCGTGCTTGCCGAACTATACCAGCGATATATGGAACTTGTATATGGCGTGTGCCTTAAATATTTAAAAGATGCGGAAATATCCAAAGACGCAGTCATGCACATTTTTGAAGAATTAGTTTCAAAATTGAAAAGCCACGAAATAGAAAATTTCAGAGCCTGGCTGCACCAGGTGGCTAAAAATCATTGCCTGATGCACTTGAGAACGCCCAGGAACCTGAAAACCGTTGAATTTAAGGCGGATCTTATGCAAAACGAAGAAACCCTGCATCTTAATGGCGTATTAGAAAAAGAAGAGAATTTCAAAAAATTAGAATCCTGTCTGGAAACCCTGACCAAGGAACAAAATATAGCCATCCGTTTGTTTTATTTAGAAGAGAAATGTTATAACGAAATTGTTGAAATTACAGGGCAGGAATGGGGGCAGGTCAGGAGCTTTATTCAAAATGGCCGTAGAAATCTTAAGCTATGCATGGAAAAGGATGAGGCAAGAGGTCAGAAGTCAGGGGTGTAAGGACAGGCAGAAATTTTAATTTAAAAATGAAAAATAATTAGGTGAATTATTATTACAGAATCCGGGATGTCAAACGATAAAAACATAAAAATTTATTCAGCTGCTGATATTGAAAAATATTACAAGGGTCGGCTATCACCAAAGGAAATGAATGCTCTTGAAAAAGCAGCGCTGGAGGACTCATTCCTGGCCGAAGCAATGGAAGGGTATGCTTTGACAGGTATAAATATTCACGACGATATAGGTGAATTAAGAACTCGCTTAGAAAATAGAAAAAGTAAAAGCAAATCCATTGCTGCAATATCAACAGAAAAATCCGGGGGATATACATGGTTGAAAATAGCGGCAATGATATTCATAGTTGTTGGTGCAGGATGGCTTATTTATCAATTCAGCTTTAGTGAGCAATCAACCGAAATTGCACAATCCAATAAAAAAGAAGCTTTCAAAACTGACATAAAAGATTCCGGCATGACCCGGCCGGATGGCCTTATCAGAACAGATACCACTGAAAAATTTTCATCTGCATTACAACCTGGAAATTCCAAGTCTGTTGCTAAAGAAACCCCATCTGCACTATCGGAAAAAGAACCCGATTATAAAAAACAAAAAATAGGATCGTTAGAAAAAGCAGGGAATGATCTTGCTGCTGCATCTGTTCCGCCTCAACCAAAAGCTCAGGAGGAGGAAAAGGGATCAGTGACAGATGATATAGCACAAAACATTTTAACTAAAGCTGCGCCGGCGGAAACCAAAAGAGAAGCCTATAGTGCCAATGCAGAAGTAACTGCTAACAGAGCCAAACAGCAAGGTTTTAGTGCTCAAAAACAAAAGGCTAATAATTATAATAAAGATCAACAAGCAAGGATTCAGTCCAGAACATTTGTATTCTCCGGGCGGGTATCAGATCAAAATAATAATGCCTTACCTTTTTCAAATATTATCAATACAGAAGACAGCATTGGTACCTATAGTGATGCCAACGGTTATTTTAACCTGACATCAACTGATTCTGTATTAAAAGTGAAAGTAAGTTCTTTAGGATTTGAAAGCAGCACCGTGAAGCTGGTCAACCATATTCCCAACAATAAAATATTATTAGAGGAAGACAGGAGTAGTCTTTCAGAAATACAACTCAGCAGGAAAAAAGTTAATAGCCAGCAAGCCAGGGATGCCGGAATGATATTGGAAAAACCGGAACCTTCAGATGGATGGAGTAATTATGATATATATTTGGCCAATAACCTAAAAGTTCCGGAAAATTTTAAGAATAAGCCAACCGGCACATCGGGTGAAGTGGAATTATCCTTTGATATATCGGAGGAGGGACTGCCTGTAAATATTACCGTAAAAAAATCACTTTGCGAAATCTGCGATAAAGAAGCTATCCGCCTGGTAAAAGAAGGGCCCAAATGGAAACGAAAAAATAAGAAGGGGAAAGCAACCGTTACAGTGGCCTTTTAACCATGACTTTCCCTGCATAAAAATGAACTTTAAAAATTGAAATTAAAATATCGTTCAACGTTTAACGCACATCATAGCTCCACTATATTGGCCTTCATCCCGTACCTTTGCCCTTCAAAAAACTTTTATCATGAAGAAATTGATTTTAGCAGCAGTTGCTGTTCTTACCTTAATGATTGCAGAAGCACAACTAAAAACGCCTGCTCCCAGCCCTACTCAAACTGTTAAGCAGGATTTCGGACTATCCTCAATGGAATTATCTTATTCCCGCCCTGGTGTAAAAGGCAGGAAAATATTTGGCGACATTGTTCCTTACGGCAATGTGTGGCGCACAGGAGCCAACAATGCCACGGTTATTACATTTGGAGATGAGGTAACCATTGGTGGTACTAAAATTCCTGCAGGCAAATACGGATTATTGACAATACCCGGCAAGAATAGCTGGACCATTATTATTTCTAAGCAAACAGATGTTACAAGCCCCGCTTCTTACAAACCGGATATGGATGTAGTTCGGGTTGACGCCAATGTATCAAAATTGAAATCCAGGGTTGAAAATTTCACCATGCAATTCATGAATGTAAAACCTTCTACCACTGAACTGCAAATGATGTGGGATAAATCAATGGTTACTCTCCCGATAGCTACAGAAATAGAAGGCAAAATAATGGCCAGCATACAGGAAGCTATGAAAGGAGATAAACCTCCCTATTTCCAGGCGGCTATGTATTATATGGAAAACGGTAAAGACCTGAACCAGGCCCTGGCATGGTTTAATAAAGCCGCCGAGCTACAACCCGAGGCATATTGGGTGCAGCATCAATGGGCTAATTGTCTTGCTAAACTGGGTCAAAAAAATGAAGCCAGAACTGTTGCACAAAAATCAAAAGAACTGGCAGCAGCTGCAAAAAATGATGACTACGTAAAATTGAATGATAAGTTGCTGAAAGAACTGGCAAAAAATTAATATTCTTTCTTTTTTTTGAAACCCTGCTTATGAAGCGGGGTTTTCTTTTTTGGGCCAGGCTATTTGCAACAACAGGCTAAAAAGAATTACTCCAAAAGCGCCTATAGGATTGAGCCATAGAAACCCTATTTTAAAAATATCTAACCGGGTTAATATAAAAACGGTAAGCACTAACAATTCCGCTAACAGGGCAGCACAGAAAACAATATGACCATTCCTGATCCTTTTAATAAAAAAGGCAACCAGGAAGACACCCAGGATAACACCATAGAAAAGGGAGCCTAATACATTGACGGCTTCAATAAGACTGTTGCCGATATTATATGTAAACATGGCTACCACAATGCAAAAAACTCCCCAAGCCAGGGTATACCATTTTGACATGCGGTATTCCTGTTCTCCGGATTGTTCTGTTTTCTTAAACCGTTTATGAAAATCGACCATGGTACAGGAAGCCAGGGAATTGATAGAAGCTGCAATACTGCCCCAGGAGGCAAGAAAAATAATGGCGATGAGCAGGCCCACTAACCCAACCGGTAAATAATCAATTACAAACCGGAGAAAAATATAATTCGTATCGTTACCATCGCCACCTACCTGCTTTGTATTAAGCCACTGCTTTACTTTCATCCGCAGGCTATCAGAACTTTTCTGCAACAGTTGTAATTCATTAAAACTTTGATCTTTTAATACTTCATCATTGGCATCAGAAGCCCCCGAATAACTGATTACTGCTTTCTCCTTTTGCAAGCTAATTTCATGGTACTGTGCCTGGGCTATGGCAAAAGAATCCTTGTATTCCGATTGTTCAATTTTTCTAACTTGTATATCATTAAAAAAAATAGGGGCTTTATGAAACTGGTAAAAAGTAAAGACCAATGTTCCGATAAGCAGAATCAAAAACTGCATGGGCACTTTTACAAGCCCATTCATTAATAACCCTATCCTGCTTTCGGTTAAGGACTTAGCTGTAAGATAACGCCCCACCTGCGATTGATCGGCACCAAAATAAGACAAGGCCAAAAAGAAACCGCCAATAAGACCACTCCAGATATTGTATTGATCACTCCAGTTAAAGCTTCCGTTTTCAAAGCCTGTTGTGATTACATTCAGCTTGCCCATTTTCCCGCTGATCATTAATGCATCTGCGAAACCTACATTTTCCGGCAACATATTCACCACCATATAAGCGGCCAGGAACATCCCGGTAAAGATGATGAACATCTGTAATTGTTGCGTATAGGCAACCGCTTTAGCTCCTCCGCTCATCGTATAAATAATCAGGAGGCCTCCCATCAGGATATTGGTATAATAAATATTCCACCCAAATAAAGAAGAAAGTATAAGAGAGGGAGCAAAGACGCTGATACCGGTAGACAATCCTCTTTGCAATAAAAAAAGAAAAGAGGTTAGTGTCCTCGTTTTATTATCAAACCGCCCTTCCAAATATTCATACGCAGTATAAACTTTCAGTTTATGAAAGATGGGAACAAAGAAGATACAAATAACAACCATAGCGAGCGGCAACCCGAAATAATACTGCACAAACCTCATTCCATCAGTATATGCCTGGCCGGGGGCCGACAAAAAAGTAATGGCACTGGCCTGGGTACCCATAATGCTTAATAATACAAGTCCCCACGGCATGCTGCGATTTGAAAGAAAGTAGCCATCAAGATTACGTGACGTCCGGCTTTTATACAAACCGTAAGTGATGATGCCAAGCAAGGTAACAACCAGTACTATCCAGTCGAGTGGGTTCATGAAAATTTTTTCGTAAACAAAGAAAACAATACGATTAGTATGACCAGGACCAGGATAACAAAAACATACCATCCGCCCCAGCTTCCGAATAAAGGAATTTTATCGTTGTCCTCTTTCTGCATATTTATTTTTTATTCACCCTTGTCCAGCCCAGAAACACGATCATTGCGCCAATAACAAGGCCCAGTAAAATACCAAGCCGCACCCGCTTTATTAATATTCCCAACACCAATCCAAGAATGATAGCCACTATGAACGCCATCTCTCCTCTCCTTAAACTTGGTTTTTTTTGTTCTGCCATTTTTTATTCTATTCAATTAACTGCCTCTCAGATTAACCTGGAAAATTTTGGTTAAGACCCGACTAAAATGCTTTTTTCTTATTTAACGCAATCAGGTTGGCCAATAGACGGTAAGCACCGGGTACACCTGCCGGCAATTCCCTGAAAAATACAATACCTGTATAGGTAAAATATCCTTTGCCATACTTAGCTATGATAAGCCCCCCTTCATCTGGTTTTTCGCCCGGATCACTCATAGAAAATATACTTTCAAAATTCTTATCCCATTTCTCCGCATGATAAATACTGCGTTCCTGCACCCATCCATTAAAATCTTCCTGCGTAATCTTATTCGGAAAATTCAATACAGGATGTTCCGGTTTTAAAAAAACCACCGGAGAATTTTCATCCGTGATCCTTGTTCTTGCAATAGAAAAATCATACGGTCCAATATCAAACTTTATGTTACTAATAAAATTATTGGTGTTGTACTGAACAATATAATTACCGCCCTCTTTTACATATTTCATCAACTTGTCATAATACTTATTCAGCCAGTCATTCGTGTTATAAGCTCTTACACCGCTGATGATGGCATCAAATTGTTGCAGATTATTACGTGAAAGTTCTTTATCCGTCAACAGGGTAACATCATAATCCATTTGCTCCAGCGCCTCCGGTACTTTATCACCGGCCCCAACAATATAACCGATTTTTTTATTGAACGTTTTCAGATCAAGATCTAAATAGTTAACTGTGGCATCGGTAAAATAATTGATATAAGGTATATGATCATATTTTACTTCATGCTTGTTTTTAAAGTAGGGCCCGGCGGGATCACCCACATAAAATTTTACTTGTGAGGATTTACCTGGCCGGGAAATAATTGCCGGAAAATTTATTTCCTGGTTCTTTGAAAAAGATCCATACCCTGCGTTTTGCATTCCTTCCGGCGCTATAGCGGAGGAAAGGGCGGGATCGGGAAAAGAAATATTTTTATAAGCCTTTACGTACAAGTTAACAGCTGCCGGTTTTTTAGCATTGATAATTGCGAATTGAATGGATGGTTGTACTGTAGCCGGTGGCACCACTACTACTGGTTCATATATTTCTCCTCTTACAGGATCGGTAAACTTATATTTTACAGGTTTTGAAAAGATAAAAGGCTCGCCGTATATTTTCATATCAATTAAAGCGATATAGGCCGCTTCTGCATCCGGCTGACCAATTTGCTGCGGATTTTCTACATGATAATATCCTTCCTCCATTTTATTTTCGAGCCAGTATGGTTGAGTAACCGCCTTTGATGCAGGAACAAAAATTGTTTGTGAAAAATTGAGATTCTTATTTTTTAACAGCTTCTGAGCAAAACTAGAATCAAAGTCATCTACTTTGATCTTCTCTAATAAAGCATCAACACCCATCCGGTTATTAATAGAGAAATTCATTTTAAGAGAATCCGTTTGAACGGCAAATTGAACCGGCACGGTAACATCCACAAACAACCCACTGCATTGTTCTATCAGCATTTTTACCTCTTTCAATTTCTGTGTTTTCCAATAACTGTCCCGGAGTCCTTTGATCTGTTTATATAATTGCACTAACCCGGCTACTGATTTTTCAGGATGCATCAAATCAAAAGAATCGATGAGTCCGTTAACCTTCTTTTCTATTTCATCTCCGCCTGCTACCCTCTTCCAGCTAATATTTACATCATCCATCAGATCATTGACAGGTGCGGGACCCTTTGTTGTTTTAAAACTCTCAAATGATTCGCCTCTTGACGCAGGCACACCAAACCCCTGGCTCTTATGCTGACTCCGGCTTTCCGCCGCTATCTCACCATAACTTTTTCCTAATAATGGATTATACCCTCCTACATCTACCTTAAATTGATCTTCAGTAATTGTATTAGTGCCGCCAAAATTGAAGGTGTTCCATAAAATGCGTTTCACCTGCCAGGGCTGAACAGTTTTTAGTTGCTCCGGAAAACGATTAGGATCTGCTGCTGCAGTGAAGGCTTCATTGGCTAAGATGGAAGATCCGGTATGATGGCCATGTCCGCCTTCTCCTGTGGTTGGAAACCTGGTAATGATAACATCAGGTTGAAATTTTCGTATTACCCATACCACATCGCTCAGAATCTTTTCTTTATCCCATTTTTTAAAAGTTTCTTCCGGATTTTTTGAATAACCAAAATCAAAAGCTCTTGAAAAAAATTGTTCACCACCATCTATTCGCCTTGCCGCTAACAATTCCTGTGTTCTGATCAAACCCAATTCAATTCCCTGTTCATCACCAATCAGGTTTTGTCCGCCATCGCCCCTGGTGATGGATAAATATCCTGTCCGGTATAATTTATCTTTTGAAAAATAAGTGATCAGCCTGGTATTCTCATCATCCGGGTGAGCGGCAACGTATAAAACAGAACCGAGAACGTTTAATTTTCGCAAGGCGAGATACATATCAGAAGATGTCCAGCTTTGCGGAGCCTGGGAAAAACAAATCAAAAATGAAAAACAGGTAAAAAAAAGTGTAAAGATTCTTCTCATTCCGGCAAATTATTCAGCGAATATACCAGTTGTTGTTAAACTACCCATTCCATGACTGTAATGCAGTACCTTAAAAAAAGCATAAAAAAAACTATCGCTGTGTTTTGCGATAGTTTTTGATTATATAAAGAGATAAAATTATTTAGTGGGCAGTGCCAGCTTCAACCTTGCAAAATAATATGCTCCGTTGAATCCCATTTGCTGTACCCGACGACTGTATATAAACCTGCCGGAACTCATATTTCCACTATGAGTATGCATATCCTGGTACACATCAAATAAATTATTGGCACCAATAGTAAAGCCCAGTTGTGAAGTGATCTGGTATGATAAAGAAAGATCGGTTACTGTTTTGGCATCAAACTCCTGGTCAAGCGTTTCTTTTTGCCCGGTAAATCCATTGACGGGAAAAGCACCCGGATTAGCGGGGTTAATTGAAGGATCCAGGTAAACTACTTTACCAAACCTTACAAACCGCAACATGGCTCCGAACTTGCTATACTTATAATTGAAGGTGAGGCTCACTTTGTTTTTTGGATTTGCCACTTCAATGCGGCTTTGATCCTCACGATTATAATAATTGCCCAATTGTCCGCTGTTGACCAAAATATCTGATGCATGAATAATGGGCTTACCATCGGGTCCCTTTTTCACTTCGTTATCAATAAATATCATGGCCAGCGTAGTAAGAAGAGAATGTTTTGGAGTAAACTTTTTATTATAAGATAAAACAGTTTCTAAACCACGGGCCCGGGTATCGATTGCATTGGTAAAAAAGTTGGCCGTATTGGCTCCGGCATCCGTTAATTGCTTCTGCAGGGCAGCATCAGACCCCCCGGTAAAATTATTGGTCAGAACGATACGGTTGTCAATATCAATCTGGTAAGCATCAATCGTTATTTCAAATCCTCTGAATGGTTTAGCTGTTAATCCCACAGAATAATTATGACTTGTTTCCTCTTTTAATTTTGGAATTCCTAATATTTGTGCCGCCTTACTGTCATTGGTAAATGTTCCTGCTTCAACGGGTACAAGGCTGGTACCATTTGAAACAAATAATGTATTTGTTTTTGCATAAAAACGTTGCTGCATGGAAGGTGCTCTGAAACCTGAACTAACAGAAGCCCTTATATTAAACATATCACTGAATTTATACCGGCTGGCCAGTTTATAATTTAGTGTAGAGCCGAAATCGCTATAGTTTTCAAAACGAAGAGCACCTGTTACCAAAAACTTCTTTGTAAAATCCAATTCAAGGTCTGTATATAATGCTTTGGCATTTCTTGTTTTCGTATCGCCTATTGAATTAACGAACCCTGCAAACACCTGCGAACCGGAAGATGCTTTTGAGGCCGTATCATAATTTTTATATGATGCTTCTTCACCACTATTAATTCCAAAGGCATCTATCCTGTATTCAAGTCCGGCAGCTACATTTAATCCGGACAGCACATCATATTTTTTCGAGAGGTCAACATTCACGGTATTTTGCCATGATTTTAAACCTCCAGCATCAAATTTGGTTTGTTTATTACCCGGAATAAAAAATTGGGTATAATTGGCCGAATTGTCAATTGTAAAATCAAATTTATTCAGGCCAAATGTATTGCTGATATCAAAGTTCCAATCCCCGAATTTAGTGCGCAAACCGCCTGATGTGGAAAAGTCAGCGAGATCAGAATTAATTTTTGGCAGGAAGCCATTGGGATAAATTCCAAACACATCGGGTGCATATATTCTTGCATTACCGGGAATACCGCTGGGATACCTGTAAAATCCGGCACCAATTCCACTTTTTTTACTAAAGCCCCCAAACAAGTATAGCTCTGATTTTTCACTAACGGGGTATCCAAAATTATAAAATACAGCTCCGCCATTCATTTCAGAGTTTCCGATCAGCATATCAAAAAAGTTTCTTGTTTGGCCCCTTGCCTGCATAATGGAATCGTCCCGGTTTACTCCATTTACATTAGGATAAACGGCGCCAGTATATGTGCCGGTGCGGTTGGTCCCTTCTCTTTTAATGTATTCACCCGTAAGACTCAAATAACCCTTTCCGATATTAAATCCGTATCCCAAAGATGCCTGGAAATTTTCTCCGTCTCTTGCTTTTACAGACGGATCATCTGTTTTACCAGCCAGTTTATACAATGCAAAATTCTTATCATACTTAGTGATGTATTGACCGTAGCTGACTCCTGCCTCCAATAAACCCGTTTTCTTTTTTAGTACAATATTTATAACACCGGCTATAGCATCCGAACCATACTGTGCTGCGGCGCCATCCCTGAGAATTTCTATTCTTTCAATAGCCGTTGCAGGAATAGCACTCATATCCGTTCCAACAGAACCCCGGTTCACAGTACCGTTTACATTTACTAATGCGGATTGATGGCGGCGCTTACCATTTACAAGTACCAATACCTGGTCGGTTCCCAATCCTCTTAATTGAGCAGGATCCACATGGTCGGTACCATCCGAAATAGTTTGGCGGGCCGATTGAAATGAGGGAGCTATAAAATTTAATATCTGGTTCAGATCCACCTGGCCTATATCATTTATCACTGTAGATATGGGGATTATATCAACAGGCACCGGCGTTTCCACCCGCGTACGGGAAAGATTTCTTGAACCCACAACGGTTAAGTTGCTCAGGTCACCACCGTCCTGTAATACAATATTCAGATCCGTTGCGGCCGGTTCACCCACAGTAACCACCGTTCTTTCCGTTGTAAACCCGGCAAAAGAAACAATCAATGTCTGTTTCCCGGTGGAAGCATCCAGCATAAAATTACCATTGTCGTCCGCAATAGTTCCGGTCTTTGATCCCTGCACCTGGATGGAGGCACCCGGCAGAACCTGGCCATTTGATCCTTTTACTGTTCCCTTTATAGTGCCGGTTTGAGAATAAGTAATAAGAGAAATAAAAGAGACAACAAGAAGTAAACTTGTTTTGTGAAAAATGGACCATTTTCCTTTTAGCATAGCTGTTGGTTTTAAAGTTATTTAAATCAAAAACAGTAAAGAGATGGAAGCTGCGTTAGAAAAAAGTCTGCAATCTGAACAGAACTAATTATGATAGACAAAAATAGTATGATACTTGTTGCTTGATCACTTTAAATATTTCATACTGCATAAGAAAATAGCAATGAGGTTTTAAACAGATCTTCTGCGTAAGGTATCTTTATTTTTATTATATATCATGAAATGTCCATGACCGAATTTTCGTTCACATACCGGGATGATTATTCTCATGGACATTCTATGTGGCTAAAAAACAATAAAAAATAGACACATGAAATGGATGCTGAATTACTTTTCATGATTTTAATAACTTCATTTATATTCATGCCCATGAAAAAAATTAATGGGTGGCTCCTTGTTTTCTTTTTAATCTCTGCCTGCAAAACAAGTAATCAAAACACAACGCTTGGTTTCGATCCTTATCAATACAGCATTCAAAAGAAAGTGACCGCAGAAAATGGCGCTGTAGTTTCTGCACACCCGCTTGCAAGTAAAGTAGGAATTGAAATTCTTAGAAGTGGAGGCAATGCAATAGATGCCGCAATAGCAACACAATTGGCGCTTGCAGTAGTATATCCTGGTGCCGGCAACCTGGGAGGTGGTGGCTTTATGGTTGCCCGATTAGCAAATGGGCAGGAGTTTGCCCTTGATTATAGAGAAGCAGCCCCGGGCAAAGCACACCGGGACATGTATATTGATTCGTTGGGTAATGCCAGAACGGATCAAAGCCAGGATGGGCATTTATCAAGTGGCATTCCAGGAACAATAGCTGGCTTATTTGCCTCGGCAAAATATGCAAAGCTCACATTTGATAAACTGATACAACCTGCCATTGAGCTGGCGGAAAATGGATTTACAATAAGTAAGCGGGAAGCCGGTTCCTTAAATAATTTGCAGGAAGACCTTGTTCGATTCAATACTGTAAAGTCCATTTTTATAAAAGAGCCAGGATGGAAAGAAGGAGATACATTAAAACAAAAAGACCTGGCCAACACTTTAAGAAGAATAAAAGATAAAGGTGTTCCGGGATTTTATGAAGGTGAGACAGCCCGGTTGATCGTTGAAGAAATGAAAAGAGGAAATGGCATCATTTCATATGAAGATCTGAAAAATTACCAGGCCAAATTCCGGCAGCCCCATGTTTTTACTTATAAAGGATATAAAATAATCGGGATGCCGATGCCCAGCAGCGGTGGATTATTATTGCACCAGATGATGAAGATGATCGAGAACCGAAATATCGGGGATATGGGTTTTCAATCCCCAAAAGCCGTGCAGCTAATGATAGAAGTAGAAAGAAGAGCATTTGCAGACAGAGCAGAATATATGGGAGATGCTGATTTTTATAAAGTGCCCGATAGCCTGCTCGGTACAGATGCCTACCTGTTGGAAAGAATGAAAAATTATGATTCGTTGAAAGCAACGCCAAGCCTCCTAATAAAACCCGGTACTATAGCAAAACCGGAAAGTGAAGAAACAACGCACCTGAGCATAGTAGACGGGGAAGGAAATGCAGTAGCCGTAACCACTACTTTAAATAACACATATGGCAGCAGGACTGTAGTGGGAGGCGCCGGTTTTTTTCTTAATGATGAAATGGATGATTTTAGTGTGAAGCCCGGCGTACCAAACATGTATGGCGCTGTTGGTGGTGAAGCCAATGCTATTGTAGCTGGTAAAAGAATGCTCAGTTCTATGACACCCACCATTGTTTTAAAAAACAACCAACCATTTTTGGTGGCAGGCACTCCCGGTGGCACTACCATACCTACTTCTGTTTTTCAAACCCTGGTTAATATCATCGAATTTGGATTAAGTACAGAGGACGCAGTTTATAAACCAAAATTTCATCATCAATGGTTACCCGATGAAGTAAATGTAGAAAAGAATTTTCCGGCAAATACAATGGGCGCCCTTCAAAAAATGGGATACAATGTTATAGACCGTGGCTCTATTGGCAGAACAGAAGTGATAAAAGTTTTACCCGATAAAAAATTGGAAGCCGTGGCAGATATTCGCGGAGATGATGATGCAAGAGGATGGTGATGATTAGACAAAATGCAGGAAATTTGGTGCAGCAAGTTAATAGCTAAATGAATTTTGATCCTCTCAAAAATGTAGAAACTATGAACGATACAATTTTTTTTCAAAGTGCTATCCGCCAATTCAGTGATTACAAAGCCCTGGCTGAAAAAACTTTTACACAAATAAATGAACCTGATTTTCATTTTCAACCCAATGAGGTTACCAATAGCATCGCCATAAATATTACACATATGCATGGCAATATGCTCAGCCGCTGGACTAATTTCCTGACAGAAGATGGTGAAAAAGACTGGCGGCAGAGAGATGATGAATTTGAAACACATTCCTGGACTAAAGAAAAATTGTTGCAGTTATGGGAAGAGGGATGGCAAACCGTTTTCAATACTTTGGAATCACTAAATGAAAATGACCTTGATAAAACAATTTACATCCGCACCAAACCACTTTTCGTAATTGAAGCTATTCATCGTCAATTAACACACTATGCTTATCATTGCGGTCAGATCGTAATGTTGGGAAAAATGATAAAAGGACCGGAATGGAATACACTTTCCATTGCAAAAGGTCAATCAGGCAATTATAATTCCGCCATGGGGAAAAACTGACAGAATTGGCTTTACTGGAATTAATATCTACTTTTACACGCTTTTAAAAAAAATCCAACCCGCTTTTGGTGCTGACCTTTGTGTCCAATTCAAAGGTCCTCATTTCAATCAACTGATAAAAACATACGGAACTTTCCGGATATCAATTTTTAGTAATTATGATCAGACTATTTTTTGTACCCCTTTTTGCTCTTTCAATAACGGTATGTACGGCACAGGTAGGGTTTAATATATTCGCAGGGCCCCAGATCACTTCTTCGAAATATACCATTGGTGGAAAGAAACAGGATAATACAAGTAAATATGGATTCCAGGCAGGCCTTGCCATAAAAGCCCCATTTGAAAATAAGTTATATTTTTCGCCGGCTGCCTTTTACAGCCTGAAGGGCTATAAAGTAAGCCTGAGCCAGCCTTCTTCTAATCCTGATAAACTGGCTATTGATAATAATACAACAATCCACACCTTTGAACTCGCAGCTTTATTACAATATGATTTTGATAACAGGCCCCAACATTTTTTTGTTAAGTTCGGCCCCTCCCTCGATTTTCAACTACATGGCAGGGAAAAATTTAATCGCAGTGATCTTACCTCCGTTGACAGAAATATGGTTTATAGTTTTGAAAAATATGGCCGCTATGGTGCCAATTTTATTTTTCAGTTTGGTTATGAATCCCAAAGCGGGATAATGATATTCCTCCAGGCCAATCACGGAATAGGAAATATCAACAATGCTGATTTTGGTCCCCACATCTGGCACAGAGTGTATGGAATTTCTCTTGGAAAAAGCCTGGGTAAAAAAAATAAGCCGTGATGTTAAAACACTAATGTTTTTAACAAGTTCAAAAAAAAAGCCAGTGGTTATCTTTGCCATATGGCAGAAGATCTATCTATAGCAACCGGTAGCAAACCGGAGCAATATAAATCGCTCATTCCGCAAGTGACAGGATTATTGGACGGCGAACCAGACCTGGTGGCTAACCTGGCCAATATCGCAGGCGCATTGAAAGAACAGTTTGGCTGGTTATGGGTTGGCTTTTATATTGTAAAAAACAATGAATTGGTTTTAGGGCCTTTCCAGGGTCCTGTAGCATGCACACGAATTAAAAAAGGAAGGGGTGTTTGCGGAGCATGCTGGTCCCAGGGACAAACGCTGATCGTTCCCGATGTTGAAAAATTCCCCGGTCATATTTCCTGCAGCAGTTTATCAAAATCTGAAATTGTAGTTCCGGTTATCCGTAATGGAGAGGTTCTTGCAGTGCTGGATGTCGATAGTATTGAGCTGAACCAGTTTAATGCAACTGATCAATACTATCTCGAAAAAATTGTTAACCTGGTCAACTTTTAAAAAATGTTACAGAGTGTTTCTATAACAGTAGAAGGTATAGTGCAGGGCGTTTTTTACCGGCAATCAACAAAATCAAAAGCGAATGATTCTGGTATAACCGGAGAAATAAAAAATAAACCGGACGGAACGGTACATATCATTGCAACCGGCACAGACACGCAATTGGAGGAATTCATTGAATGGTGTAAAAAAGGTCCGGATATGGCCATTGTAACCGAAGTTAAAATTGAAAAAGTCCCCTTGACCTCATTTAAAAATTTCAGTATCGTTCGGTAACGATTAATTCATAGTCTATGTCAGGTTGGCCAGCATATCTTTAGTCATAGCACTCAAATCATATTCTTCTTTCCATCCCCAATCATTCCTTGCCACCGTATCATCAATGCTTTGCGGCCAGCTATCTGCAATCTCCTGGCGATAATCAGGTTTGTATTCTATTTGAAAATCCGGGATATGTTTTTTTATTTCAGAATAAATTTCTTTAGGAGAGAAACTCATTGAGGATACATTGTAGGATGTGCGGACAGCAATTTTATTTTCCGGAGCTTCCATCAGTTCAATTGTGGCGCGGATAGCATCGGGCATATACATCATCGGCAGGTAGGTATTTTCTTTCAGGAAGGATTCATATTTTTTTTCTTCTATCGCCTCATGAAATATTTCTATGGCATAATCTGTAGTGCCACCACCGGGTGCGGATTTATAAGAGATCAGGCCCGGGTAGCGGAGACTTCTTACATCCACCCCATATTTCATATGAAAATAGTTGCACCAGAATTCACCGGCATATTTACTGATACCATAAACGGTTGTAGGTTCAATAATGGTTTGTTGCGGACAGTTTTTTTTCGGCGAGGAAGGACCGAATACCGCAATAGAAGATGGCCAGTACACTTTATGCAACTTTTCTTCCCGGGCAATATTTAAAACATTCAACAGGCTTTGCATATTCAGGTGCCAGGCAAGTCCGGGGTTTTTTTCTCCCGTGGCAGAAAGAATAGCTGCCAGTAAATAAATTTGCGTTATACCCTGCCGTATTACCTGCACATGAAGCATTTCATTATTCATCACGTCCAGGCTTACATAAGGCCCTGTCCCCTTCAGCAAATCATTTTCCTCCCGCAGATCCGATGCTATCACGCTGGCATTACCATAAATTTTTCGAAGTGCCAGTGTAAGTTCCACACCTATCTGCCCGCTGGCACCAATAACTAATATTCTTTCTTTTAACATACAAATTTTTGAGGTCCAAAAGTAAAAGGTAAACTTCAATAAGCAACCGTATTACTCCAAACTATCCTCTATTTTTGCCGCATGGAAAAAATGTTAAAAGAACTTTTCGCCAGTCAATCATATGATGAAAAGAATTTTTTTTTAATAGCAGGCCCCTGTGTGGTAGAAAGCGAAGAATTAATTATGGAAGTGGCAGATAAAGTTTCAGGCATATGTAAAAACCTGGGTATTCCCTATATTTTTAAAGCATCATACCGTAAAGCCAACCGCACAAGCGCTACTTCTTTTTCGGGAATTGGTGATGAGACTGCATTGACCCTTGTAAAAAAAGTGGGTGAAAAATACAGGCTGCCTACTACCTCCGATATTCATGCTCATGAGGAAGCAGCCGTGGCCGCAAAATATATTGATATACTGCAGATACCTGCGTTCCTCTGCCGGCAAACGGATCTGTTGGTAGCAGCTGGCGAAACCGGTAAAATAGTTAACGTTAAGAAGGGCCAGTTTCTCAGTGGTCCCTCTATGAAATTCGCAGTAGAAAAAATAAAAAATACAGGAAATGAAAAAATAATACTTACCGAAAGAGGAACCACATTCGGCTACCAGGATCTGGTAGTTGATTACAGAAATATTCCCTGGATGCAGCAACATGACGTGCCCGTGGTGATGGATGTCACTCATTCCTTACAACAACCCAATCAAACTTCAGGCATTACAGGTGGCAATCCACAGTTGATAGGAACTATTGCAAAGGCGGCAATAGCTACAGGTGCCAATGGATTGTTTATTGAAACCCACCCGAATCCTGCCGTGGCAAAAAGTGACGGAGCTAATATGCTTAAACTTGATTTGCTCGAAGAGCTGCTTGAACAATTGGTAAAAATAAGAAAAGCGGTTTCGGAATAATCTGGTACTTTTTTTTGAATTATTTATACGAAAAAGCCATTCCTTTTGGGAATGACTTTTTCTATTTTCATTTGGGAAATATAATAGATAAAATTACCTCAGATCAACAACCTCAACTCCGGGATACTTGTTTTTATCAAACGTAAATTGGTTATCGGCCAGCGGGCTGTTCGTTTTCATATTGCTCACCGTATAAGTATACCGGTTGCCGCCATTTTCTAATACTCTGGTACTGTAAATTGTTTTTGCTGACTTATCTACCTGCAAATAAACTTTGTGAAAGGGTTTGCTTTTATCTGTTGGCGTCATTTCGATCTCCTGCAAAGTTTTTCCCCCTATCTTTTTTTCGCCGTTTAACAGGTATAAAAAATCTTTGTCATAAAAATTGGTGAATAATTTTTGCGGTGTCAGTGCGCTGCCTGAAGCATCAACATTGTTGATGGTTACTTCATTACTGTTTTTATCATAGTTCCAGATCGTATTACCATCGCTGAATATTTCCTGGCCTCCAAAACTGACCTTGTATTTATTTCCCTTCATCCATACACTACCATTTTTTGATGACATGGGTTTTCCTTTTGCATCTTCCACTTTATATGCAAAACCAGCCTGAACCGAATTAAAAGTTTTGAATTTAGCACTCACTGCATCCAATACCTGTTTTGCTGCCGCATCATTTTTTTGAGCTGTTACTGCAAAACAACTTATCATCAGCGCCATTGCAACGTATAATTTCCGCATCATTGTTAATTTTATTTTAAAGAATACCTTTTTTAAAAAGGGTGGGAAAAATAAGTAATTACGGTTATAGACTGGCAATGACCGTACCGGGTTGCAAAGCCTGCTTTTATCTTAACAACTTAATAACCCAAAGCATCTAAATGTTGTTGGAGATCCATTTCCGTTTTAATCAAAACATCTCTTGCTTTGCTGCCCTGGTTGGCACCAACAATGCCGGCTGCTTCCAGTTGATCCATCAATCGCCCGGCGCGGTTATATCCTAATTTCATGCGACGCTGCAATAATGAAGTAGAACCAACCTGGTTTTGAACTATAAGGCGGGCTGCATCTTCAAATAAGGCGTCCCTGTCTCCAAGATCAAACTCTTTTCCTTCCAGGTCTTTTTCATCAATATATTCAGGTAATAAGAACGCCTGGGGGTATCCATCCTGGTAACCTATAAAATCGGCAATTTTGTCTACTTCGGGTGTGTCAACAAATGCACACTGCAACCGCACGATTTCGCCATTATAACTGATCAGCATATCTCCTTTTCCAATTAACTGTTCTGCCCCGCCCGCATCCAGTATGGTCCGGCTGTCGATTTTACTGCTCACTTTAAATGCAATACGGGCAGGAAAATTTGCTTTAATGGTACCCGTGATAATATTAACTGAAGGACGTTGAGTAGCAATGATAAGGTGTATACCTACAGCACGGGCCAGCTGCGCCAGCCTGGCAATAGGCATTTCAACTTCCTTTCCCGCTGTCATGATAAGATCAGCAAACTCATCAACTACCAATACAATAAAAGGAAGAAATTGATGACCCTTTTGCGGATTCAGCCGGCGTGCAATAAATTTTGTATTGTACTCTTTAATGTTACGGCAACCCGCTTCCTTTAACAGGTCATAGCGGTTATCCATTTCAATACACAGTGCATTCAATGTATTGATCACTTTTTTTGTATCTGTGATGATAGCATCTTCTTCGTTGGGCAACTTAGCGAGAAAATGATTGGAAATAGTACTGTATACACTCAGTTCAACTTTTTTTGGATCAACCAATACAAACTTTAATTGTGACGGGTGCTTTTTATACAGCAGGGAAACAAGTATAGCATTTAATCCAACTGACTTACCCTGGCCGGTAGCACCTGCCATTAACAGGTGGGGCATACTGGCAAGATCAACAATGAAATTTTCGTTATCGATTCTTTTACCAATGGCAATAGGTAAAGAAAAATTATTGTTTTGAAATTTATCGGAGGCCAGCAAAGACCGCATGCTGACTATTGTTTTCTTTGCATTCGGTACTTCTATACCTATGGTACCTTTTCCGGGTATAGGAGCAATAATCCGAATGCCCAGGGCGGCCAGGCTCAATGCAATATCATCTTCCAGGTTCTTGATCCTGGATATACGGACACCCGCTGCAGGAACTATCTCATACAAGGTAACCGTAGGGCCTACCGTAGCACTGATTTTTTGTATTTCAATGGAATAATTGCGAAGTGTACTTATAATTTGGTTTTTATTGTTATCCAGCTCGGCAGGATCCTGTATTATTTTTTCACTGCCATGTGTTTCCAACAGGTCAAGCCCCGGATATTTATAATTTTTCAGATCCAGTGTAGGTTCATAGGGTTCCAGTTGCTCTGATTTTTTAACAGCAGCCGTTGCTATCTCTTCATTAATAGTGGGCACCGACTTAATTTCCAGCTCCAGGTCAATGGCCGGTATCCGTTTGTCTGCTGCGGGCAATTTATACTCTTTATTTGCTTCCCCATTATTGTCTGCGGGTATTTCCTCATGCTTATGCAAAAGATCTGCTACCATTTCTTTTTTAATGCCTGGTTCTTCCATATCAATAACTGGTTCTGCTTCTTCCTCCTTTACAATCATTTTTAAATCATGAAATGAGTTATTTTCTTTTTCCGTCATTTCATAATCACCCTTCCCATTATTTTCACTGTTTACAGGGATAGCTGTTTCTGCATATTTTTCATTGATAGTTTGACCAGCCGGCAATTCATTTGGTGTTGGTAAACCGGGAATCTCATCTTCCTCCATTTCCTTCTCCATCTTCCCGGCAGGAACTTTAAACGTAGGATTAAACTGCCAGATAAAATAAGCAATGGCCACCACCAGGAGCAAAGCTGCCGTGCCGATGGTGCCAAATATTCCAATAAGCCAGTTGCTGGTCATAACACCAACACCGCCACCAAAAGGAAATTCACCCGAAAAAACAAAGGCAAGCGAAACGGATAATACCAACAAACCGATCGTTACATATTTAAGATTGCGCCAGATAGAGAAAACCTTACGGTTAAAAAGTAAGTTGGTGCCCACTACAAAAAAGAAGGTACATATTAGCATGGATGCTATACCAAACCCCTTGTAAATAAAAAAATGAGAAACAACTGCTCCTAAGCGACCCAGCAGGTTTGATACCCTGGCATCATTATCGGAAAGAAGAGAATAGGCCCCGCGAAAAACTTTATCCTGATCTTCTTTCCATGTAAAAAAATAGGAGATAAAAGCTATGAAAAGATAAATGGCGATCAGCAGGAACAGTACCCCGGTAATTTTCCAGGTACGTTCATCACGGGCCAGGCTTTTCAAACTCAGGTTTTCTTCCTTTTCCTGCCTGAATGATTTGGAGTCAGCTTTCTTAGTTTCGGCATTTGGTTTTTTCGGGATAATCTTTTTCTTCTTGTTGGCCATGGCGGCAAAGATAATATAGTTTGCAGTTTTCAACTAAGGCTAAGCGATAATGAAAAAGCAAAATGCTCCCTGAAGAAGATTCAAAAATTTACCTGAAAGTAGTAACACAGAATGATTTAAAAGAATAAGGCAAGCATTACATTTGATGAATTAACATCATAAAATAGCAGGATGGGTAAGATTATTTTTTTTCCGGGATTTTTTTTCACCCTGGTATGTATTCAGATCTTGCAGGCCCAACCCACATTCCTGAATAGCAGAGATACCATTGCCTCTGAAATCATTGACATCAGTAAGATAACAAGGGAAGAAAAAATTGGTGACAAAATCGCCTTCAGCTACCTGCAACCACAACAACCCCTCAAACAAGCCTATCCTGATCTTCAATTTGAAAGAGGGACAATTCACAAAAAATTTATTCCCGAAAAATATGTTACTCAAAAAGCGATACTTCGTTTCCACCTGGTTAATAGTTCCGACAGCGTACAGTCCATCTGGTTTTTTCCCGGTTTATATTATTGGGATATTCAGTTATATGAACTAAATGGTTCAGAATTGAATAGCCTTCCTTCTATTTTGCCGGAAGAACCAAAAGAATTAAGTTATAGAAAGATCACATTAGCCGGCCACGATTCGGTAACTCTTGTAGCTGAATTAACTCTTGTACGGACGCATCTCAATTCCATAAATCCAAACCTGATCAACCCGGCGCACCTTTCCTCTTTTGTAAATAACCTGGATAGTACCAATGTGGAATCTAAAGTAATCACCTATTTATTTTGTGGTTTGCTATTGATGTTGATCCTGTTTTCACTCGCTAATTTTTTCCAGGGTGGAAATCCGGAATTTCTTTATTACTCCGGGTACGCTTTCTTCCTCGGGCTCATGCTGTTTATTAAAGCACTGTACAGTTATCACACAACCTGGTTTGCATTTTTCCAGGAAACCTATCTTGATCTGATTATGCAAAATACCGGGATCATTATGTATATGCTTTTTATGCAAAAATACCTGGCCACCAAACAGCGACATCCTTTCCTTTTTGCATTGTATAATGCAGGCATAATCTTTCTGGTTTTATCCACGGCTTTATTTAGTTATGCCCATTACCTGACCGACAATTTTATTCTTGAGAACAATATAGAAAACTTCTCCAAAATGTTGCTGCTTGTGATGGTCATTATTTTCCTGGTGTACAGTTTAAAACATTGGAGTGACAACCTGCTCCGCTATCTTTTTTGGGGAAATCTTTGCCTGCTGATTTTTTCTTTGATCTCCCTGCTTATGCTTACCGGCCTGCTGGCTTTTCCTGGCCTTCCAGCCACTTTCCGGTTTTCCTTGTTTTATTATGAGATCGGGCTGCTGCTTGAACTGATCTTTTTTCTCCTGGGTCTGAATCATAAAAACAGGAGCCAGCTGATTAAGCAAACCAAAGAAAGAGAACAATTGAAAGCAAAGGATAAAATGAATGAATACGAAAAAGAAATAGCAGTGTATAAAGCGCAGCAGCAGGAAAGGGAACGCATATCAGCGGATATGCATGATGAATTAGGATCGGGTATGACCGCTATCCGGCTAATGAGTGAAATAGCAAGAAATAAGATGAAGGAAAATACACCTGTTGAAATAGAAAAAATTTCTCATTCCGCTGACGAGGTATTAAATAAAATGAATGCAATCATCTGGAGTATGAATATAGGAAATGATACCGTTGATAATCTTGTTTCATATATCCGCTCCTATACACTTGAATATTTCGAAAATACGCCGGTTGATTGTAAAATTTCGACACCGGCTTATATCGAACCGGCGGAATTAACGGGTGACAAAAGACGTAATCTTTTTTTATGCGTAAAGGAAACACTCAATAATCTGTTGAAGCATTCCCATGCTACCGAACTGAAAATTGATTTTCAGATCGGCAAAAGCTTATCTATAATAATATCGGATAACGGTGTGGGAATTGACCTGCAAAAGATACGGCAGTTTGGAAATGGCTTAAAGAATATTGCAAAAAGGATGGAAAGTATCGGGGGATCCTTTAAAATAGAAAGTAATGACGGAACCATTACTACTCTGCAATTACCATTATAAAATAAACAATATCTGCAAGGAAATTTTTGGCCTTCATTTATACAAGCAGGGAATTTTGAAATCTATCATAATCTGCCAATCCCAAAAAAAGAAATGAAAATTTATCCATTTTTTAAAACACCTGCAAACAAAAGCAACCAGCCGGCTATCAGGAATAAACCACCGAAAGGTGTAATGAGTCCAATGCCTTCCATTCCAACCTTGCCTGTAGCCTTAAAAATAGTAAGAAGGTACAGGGAACCGGAAAACAATAATATTCCTGTGCAAAAAGCAAGGCCCGACCAGTTCATAAGGCGGGAGGGAAATTTTTCAAAAACGATAGCTAATACCATCAGGGCAAAAGCATGGTACATCTGGTATTGAACACCTGTTTGAAAAGTATTTACTGTTTCAGCAGCCACAATTTTTTTTAACCCATGTGCGCCAAACGCACCCAAAGCAACCGAAATTCCTGCCAGCAGGGCGCCGATCGCCAAAAATAATTTATGCATGAAAAACTTTTTGTATAAAATGATCTAATGTTATACTTTCCTCTTCCACAACCATACCAGCCTGCTCATAATAGATTTTTCGGTCTGAAAATTTCTTTTTTATATATGATTTCAGGTTATCCTCCGATAAATTTTTTAGTAGCGGCCTGTCTTCCTTTTCCTTTAGCAGCCTTTTAAATAAAGTATCAATAGTGGTATTCAACCATACGGTTGTTCCCGATTGGTTCATATATTCAATATTATTAAAGTAACAGGGAGCTCCGCCACCACAAGACATAATAAACGAAGAGTGATCTTCTGTAAGACTGTATAATAATTCTCTTTCCTTCAGTCTGAAATATTCTTCCCCCTCCCCTGCAAAAATTTCGTTGATCGATTTTTTCTCTGCTTTTATTATCTCTTCATCCAGGTCAAAAAAAGGCATTTTCAGTTTTTCACTTAGCAGGTGGCCCCAGTATGTTTTGCCGGAACCCATAAACCCGATCAGATAAATTTTCATAAACCCCAATTATAATCTTAAAGAGAAAATATTCTTTTGCCGGTAATGGAGAGAATTTTAAAATCATTTTTGTTTTGAGCAAAAAATTAAAACGTTCACCGGGTAAATAATAGGACCACTTTAATTCATAATAAAATTCAACCTGGGTTACCAAAAGGTAGCTGCATGTTACTTAAACGCATTCAAACCCGTTACATCCATTCCCGTAATTAATAAATGAATATCATGTGTTCCTTCATAGGTGATCACACTTTCCAGGTTCATCATATGCCGCATCACGGCATATTCCCCGGTAATGCCCATACCACCCAGGATCTGTCTTGCATCCCGGCAAATATCAGCGGCTATTTCGCAACCATTTCTTTTTGCCATGCTTACCTGTTGTGGTGTTACTTTTCCTTCATCCATTAATACGCCCAGCCTCCAGTTCATCAATTGTGCTTTGGTTATTTCTGTTATCATCTCCGCCAGCTTTTTTTGTTGTAATTGAAAACCACCTATCGGCCGGTCAAACTGAATCCTTTCCTGGGAGTAGCGCAATGCCGTATCATAACAATCCATGGCAGCGCCTATTACACCCCATGCAATTCCATAACGGGCTTTTGTCAGGCAACCTAGCGGACCCTTCAATCCACTTACATTGGGAAGTATATTTTCTTTTGGAACTTTTACATTATCAAAAACCAATTCGCCGGTAGCGCTGGCACGCAGGCTCCATTTTCCATGCGTGGTTGGAGTAGTAAATCCTTCCATTCCCCTTTCAACAATCAAACCTTTTATAACACCTTCTTCATCCTTGGCCCATACCACAGCCACCTGCGCAAAAGGAGCATTACTGATCCACATTTTGGCTCCGTTCAAAATCACATGATCACCAGCATCCTTTATATTCGAAAGCATGCTGGACGGATCACTTCCATGATCGGGTTCTGTTAATCCAAAACAACCCAGCCACTTACCACTGGCTAGTTTGGGAAGATATTTTTTACGTTGTTCCTCGCTGCCATATTCATAAATCGGAAACATGACCAGCGAACCCTGTACCGATGCGGTTGAACGAACACCGCTATCACCACGTTCCAGTTCCTGCATCATCAAACCATAGCTTATATAATCCAGGCCACCGCCGCCATATTCTACCGGGATGGTGGGACCAAAACAGCCCAGGTCGCCCAACTGTTTCACAATTTGTTGCGGAAACTCTGCCTTCTGTGCATAATCTTCAATGATGGGAGAAATTTCTTTTTTTACATAACTACGTACCGCCTCACGAACATGTTTATGTTCTTCGGTCAGTAAACCATCTACATCAAAATAATCCGGGCTAATAAAGTTGTCAGTACGGGCAGCCATAGAGCAATTATTTTTATTGGCGCAAAGGTAGGAGAAAGTTGGCCCGGATTAATTTGAACTCTTTTTAGAAAAAAAAATCAATTCAGTTGTTTATAGCGATTAAAATAAATAAATAAAAAGATTGAGGTAAGTATAAAATAAAAAACACTACCAATGGTCGATTTCAAAAAATAAAAATTTTAATTCGCTCCTGCTTGTTAGCGCTTGTTTAATGTAATGCATCAATCTTCGTATTATTTTTTTTTCTCCCAATTATAAAAAAAATAATGGCCAGACCAAGCAATGGAATCAAAGGATCAAACAAGGAACCACCTTTAGCAAAAATTAGATTACCAATGGCAACCAGGATGCCGCCTATTCCCCATGCAACAGTAGTAGGTAAAGACCATGCTATGATCTGAAGATTTACTTCTTTAATACCCACCATACGATTGACCACCCAGAAAAGACTATCATTAAAATAGCTAAAGAAAAAACTTCCGGAAGTTGCTGCCAATGCAGCGAAAGCGAGGTTAACGCCTGGCACTTCCGCAAGAATTGGAGCAGTAATAGAAGCGGAAGTGATCATAGCCACTGTAGCAGAACCCTGGATCAACCTGACAACGGTAGAAACAAGAAAGGGTATCATAATAGGAGAAAACGGCAGATGGGCAATTTGTTTTGCCAGTTCCGTGCCGGCCCCGCTTTCACGCACTACAAATCCCAATGCTCCTCCGGCTCCTGTAACCATTAGTATAATACCGGCCGATTGTAATCCTTCCTCAAGCCTGGCTGCTGTTTGTTGACGGTCAAGAAAGGGAACCAATGTATATACTGCAATCAGTGTACTGATACAAAGAGCTATAACCGGGCTTCCGGTAAATTGAAAAAATTGAATGATCCATGGCAAAACCATGCCACCCGAAGCAGCCAGCGAAGGAAACAAACTGATCAGCGCTTTAATAAGAATCAGCAGGATGGGCACAATGATCGGAAGTAAGGAAAGAGTAAGTGTAGGTAATTTCTTTTCGGCCTTTTCCTTTACATAATTATCATGGATTGTTTTCAGACTTTCATCGTTTGTAGTCGTGCTGATAAAATCGGGATATCTTTTAGCCAGCCACTGTGCATACCAGACAAAGGCGATAGTACAGGGAATGGCCAGAACCATACCGGATAAAATCATAATACCAATATCAACACCAAATATTCCGGCTACACCCAGCGGACCCGGAGTGGGCGGCACTAAAGTATGTGTAACAATAAGGCCACCACCAAGCGCAACAGCCATCGTTAATAAAGAACGATTGCCCTTTATAGAAAATGCTTTCGCAATAGGATATAATATTACAAAGGCAGAATCAGCAAAAATGGGAATGCTCACAAAATATCCGGTCAAGGCCAGGGCCCACTCTTCCTTTCGTTTCCCAAGCCATTTTATAAATGAATAGGCGATCTGCTCTGCCGCGCCGGAAACTTCCAGAATGCGACCCATCATAACACCAAGACCAATCACGATTCCGATTGTTCCTAAGGTAGATCCAAAACCTTTGGTGATCGCATCCAGTGTATCGTTGACCGACATACCACCGGTGATGCCGGCAATACATGCTGCACTGATCATGGCGATCAGGGGATGCACTTTGGTGCGGAGTACCAGGAATATAAGAACAAACACGGCAATGGCCAGGCCTATAACTGCAGTTGGTAAATAGTTCATCAGGTTTGTTGCTTATCGGTTATAAATTGTGTGATAAAATCGTCAAACTGTTTATCAATGCTGAAACCCATTTGTAATGCCGTTGTATTATCAATTGCCTGTGGCCAACTGCTAACAATCCGGTCAATATCCGGATCTGGTTTGAAGGTGATTCTACAGATGGTTGTTGCGTCCGTCTTTCGCTCCAGCGACTCCAGCATTTGTTGCACAGTAACACCTATTCCCGGTAAATTAATTGTCCGCCATTCATTCCATTTATCAGCCGGAAGCATGGCGCCATGAATTAAATTTTTTATAATGGTACCCGGGCTCGATAACCAAAGACCCAGTTCAGGGGAAACAGGACAAACCGCTTGTTCCTTATTTAATGGTTCACGAATAATACTGCTTACAAAAGATGAAGCAGCCTGGTTTGGCTTACCCGGTCGTACGCAAATAGTAGGCAACCGGAGCACACGGCCATCAATAAATTTTTTCCTGTTATAATCGTTGACGAGCAACTCCCCCATTGCCTTCTGTGTGCCATAAGAAGATCGCGGTGTAGTGGCCGTAGCATCATTTACAACAGCCGGCAAATTTCCACCAAACACAGCAAGTGAACTGGCAAAGACAAAACGGATTTTATTATTGTATGCACGACATGCTTCCAGCAGCTGACGGGTTATGTCAAGGTTTACTTTCCAACCCAGGTCAAAATCTTTTTCGGCATGACTACTTACTACGGCTGCCAGGTGAAAAATGATCCCTGTTTCTTTGGTTACCAGTTTAGCGGCTTCTCCTTCTTCCGAAAGATCCACCTGCAGGCAACTGACTCTTGTATCCGCCAAAGGATGCGCGGGCCTTATGATGTCGGCGAGTATTAATTCAATAAAGTCAATCCCGCTTTTTAAAAGTTCATGTGCAAGGCGCTGGCCTATAAAGCCAGCCCCGCCAGTAATGATTATTTGCATATATTGATCAGCATTATTCCTTTTCCGGAATAAAAAGATAGTTTAAAGTTTTAATATCCGATGAAAGGATATAGCAAACGCTTATGTTTTAAATGATTTCTTAAGAAGGTTTAATAAAAATGATTACATGTACCTGAATGCAAAAGAAAAAATAGAACAATTACCTCCTCAATATAAAGAAGAGTTGCTGACATCTATCCGACAACTTTTTATTAAAAGTGAAAAGACAATCGTAGTACTGGATGATGATCCCACCGGCACACAAACCTGTTACGATGTTACTGTAATCACATCGTGGAATAAGGAATTGATCGCTGAAGAATTAAATAAAAAGCCCTCGATATTATTTATATTAACTAATTCACGCAGCCTGCCCGAAAATGACGCTATTGAATTAGCAGGGGAAATTGGCAGCTATTTAAAAAAGGCTTCCATAGAAACCGGAAGGGGTATCCTGGTGATCAGCAGAAGTGATTCCACAATGAGAGGTCATTTTCCTGCGGAAGTATATGCGGTTGCGGCAGCACTGGATATAAAGAAGCAGGCCGTTATTGTTTTAATACCTGCCTTTATTGAAGGAAAAAGATTTACGATCGATGATGTGCATTACATACAGGAAGATGAATTTTTGGTTCCGGTTTCGGAAACGCCATTTGCAAAAGATACCGTGTTTGGATACCAGCATGCCAACCTGAAAATGTGGGTGGAGGAAAAAACAAAAGGACAGGTAAGGGCATCCGATGTGGATTCAATTTCGATTAATGATATCCGTATTGGCGGACCGGAATTGGTTTGTAAAAAATTGACCGCCTGTGGGCCGGGATCCGTATGTATCATCAATGCAGTTAGCTACCGTGACCTTGAAGTGGCGGCCATGGGTTTGATTATGGCGGAAAAAGATGGACGGCTTTTTTTATACCGCAGCTCGGCAACCATCGTTCCCATTCGTGCGGGAATGGAGTCAGGTAAAATTTTTATTCCCGGTAAAAATCACCTGGATTCTAAAAACGGGGCCCTTATTATAGCAGGATCGCATGTTCCAAAAACTAGCCAACAACTTGA
This sequence comes from Chitinophagaceae bacterium, assembly GCA_051306075.1. Lineage (GTDB taxonomy): Bacteria > Bacteroidota > Bacteroidia > Chitinophagales > Chitinophagaceae > Terrimonas_B. Next base: position 1,657 of record JBPPMM010000273.1, on the reverse strand, counting down.
ATGGTTACTGGCATCAGGAAAGTATAAAAGCATTGAAGTGAATGTAAGCGATATTTTAAGCACAGATGAACTGCCTGTGAAACTGGAAAATATAGTTCATCAAACGGATCAATGGATTGCTTCCGGAAAAAATGTAGTTATATACACAAGCCGCCACTTGGAAACGGGCCGGGATGCGGAGGACAATTTAAAGATCAATGCGGCTGTATCCGATTTCCTGGTTCGTATTATGAAAGGACTTAAGGCAAGGCCAAAATTTATTATTGCAAAGGGAGGCATTACTTCCAGCGACCTGGCAACAAAAGGTCTTGCTGCCCGGAGAGCAACTGTGCTGGGCCCGGTAATCCCCGGCGTTCCCGTATGGCAAATGGATGGCGAAAGTAAATTTCCCGGAATAATGTATGTTGTGTTTCCGGGGAATGTGGGTGATGAGAAAGCGCTGGCAGAAGATTGCAAAAAGTTGGATGAAGCGGATTCGGCTGCGACGTAAATATTTCCGTTACTAAAAAGCCGATGGTCTTTTAGTAACGGTTTTAATTTTTTTCGGCTTCTTTGAAGCCGATGCTTCGTTGCAAACGAAGCATAACGACTCAACTTTTTTTAATTTTTCATCGTATAGTTACAAAACATTCTACCGACAAAGGGGTACTTTGCCATTTATATTCTTAGCATTTACATTGCAATTGTTTCCTAATAGGAGATCCACAATTTCTTCATTCTTCTTTAACACCGCCATGTGGAGAGCAGTGTCTCCGCCTTTATCAACCACGTCTAAGTCTGCAGATTCAATCTTTTGTTTAGCTGCGTCAAAATCTTCATTATAGATTAATTCAATAATCGATTTCATATTACTTAGGTTTTTTAGGGCCATCGTTCCTGCCCGGAGTCTCACAGCCCAGCTTCGTGATGTATGAACTCCTGGCTTTCCAGTAGTTTCTTAATTATCATTTCTTCCATATCCGTGAATTTATATGTCGCATGATTACTACTTATATAAAAACGTGCAGCGCTATGTTCAAACTCATAGCGTAAAAGTATTGAATCTGGCTTTACGTTACTCAAAGCCCAGTGTCACATGGCCTGCGCACAGCATCCCGGATGGTGACATGGGCGGGAAAACTTTAATGAGAAGAGACTACGGGCGGAAAGAGTCTTGAATATCTGTAATATTATTAGACTCATCTTCAAGCAGGATTTTAATTCTATTGAAATCATTTAAAACTTCCCCAATATTTTCAGACAAATCATCATGGAAATATTCTTTATAAAAGGGCTCAGGCCATAAGGCAATAATAAATTCATTAAAAATTTTTATTTTCCAATATTTTGAGACATTTGAATTAATTATTTCAAATAAGAATAATGGCACACTGGCAAGATGGCCATAATCATTCACTATTTCCACCATGCTAAATCTTCCAACTGAAGAATCAAGCATAAATGAAATTCCTAAGACTATATATTCTTTATCACTTGTAATATGAAAGTCAGAGTTTAAATAAGCCTGCGGAAGCAACTCTTTTTGACTTGAGCTTGGTTTAATGGAGATACATTTAATTACCATAAGGGCGTTTTGTTGGGTTTTCTTCAGGTGATTGAGTAGAGACGTACCTGCCCGGAGCCTCTCAGTCCAGCTTTGTGATGCGTGGACTCCGGG
>JBPPMM010000257.1:0-3271 GCA_051306075.1 Chitinophagaceae bacterium | reverse complement strand
GCAGTACAGCAGTACGAACCAACAGTTTCAATAAAAACAAAAAAGCTTGATGGCAAAATTGAAGTCAGTGTAAAAGACAATGGCAATGGTATTCCACAAAAAGCAGTTGACAAAATCTTTCAGCCATTCTTTACTACTAAACCAACGGGCCAGGGAACGGGATTGGGATTATCGCTAAGTTATGATATTGTAAAAGCACATGGAGGGGAATTAAACGTAGAAACGATGGAAGGAAAAGGTACAACGTTTATTATTCAATTGCCTGTTAGTTAATTTAAAATAATTATTTATTCAATCAATCGACTGCAACATGAAAAAATATTTTTGCCTGTTTATGATATTTTTTTCTTGTGTATCGCTGCAGGCACAATATAAAATAACTTTTATTTTAAAAGAGTATACAACAATTAAGCATGACAGTATATTTATAACCGGCACTTTCAGTAACTGGGATTCCACTGTTAACCCTCTTTATTTAATGAAGCCTTACGGTGAAAATGAAAAATCCATTACCCTAAATCTAAAGGCAGGCCCTATAAGATATAAATTTCACCGGGGAAGCTGGTTTACCGTGGAAAAACTATCTGGCGGGGACGAAGTACCAGACAGGGTATTAAATATAAGCAAGGACACTGTTTTAAAAGATGAGATTGCTGCATGGCGGGACCAGTTTTTTATTGACAAATGGCAAACCATTGCTTTTACTAAATCAGATACCACAAGGTTATTCACTATGTCTTCGCTGGCAGGTGCATATGCATTTATAGCTGATTATTACAATTCAGATTCTGCTTTTTATTATGCGCAACAGGCCCTGCAGTTGCTGCAGGAAATGAAAAACAGCAAGGAATATAAAAATTGGTTTACTGAGGGACGCTCAACCATTGCCATAATGCTTCAGGAAACTACCGCTTCGCTGTTGCATGCATTAGGAAATTATTCAGGGTCTTTAGAAATACGCCTGGAAAACTTAAAACTTGCTGAAAAGGAAAAAGACAAGTTTACATTGATCTGGGCCCTCGGGAATATTACAGCAGATTATCTTTCTATGAAAGACTACCATAGCATGCTGAATTATGCTAAACAAAGAGATTCTGTTGTTGCTACATTAGATACAACTGACAAAAGGTATTGGGGCACTCTCTTTTGGTCAAAAATAATTGTCGCATCCGCCTGTTACAGGCTCAACAACCTCTCAACTGCATTAACATACACAAAACAAGCACTCAGCATTGATACAATAACCAAGGATTTATTTAACCTTGTATATGGGCACCAGTTATTAGCGGATATATATTCAGGTATGAATGAAAGTGACTCAGCTTTGAAAAATTACAGGTTTATTATTAAGGTCGCACCTAATTGGGCAAGTAATATTACTGCCCTTGCCCAGGCCGGAATGGCCAGGGTATTTCAAAAAACCGTGCAAATTGATTCTGCTTTATTTTATGGGCGAAAGGCTTTAGGTTATTTTCAAAACAATAATCTGGCTGTTCAGTCATGGGGAGAAAATTCATTGTATTATGTTGCAGAAATAAGTCCGCTGTTGGCTGAATTATACAAAGCCAACAACCAGCCGGACAGTGCCTATAAATACCTGCAGCTATCCATTACCACAAAAGACAGCCTTTATAATACAGAAAAAGTAAGGCAGTTTCAAACATTGGGGTTTAATGAAGCCAACCGGCGCATGCAATTAGAACAACAAAGCAGGGAAGATAAACAGCGATATGAAACCAAAATAAAAATGTACGGCCTCATCAGCATCATTACCGGATTTGTAGTACTGGCTTTTATTTTGTACAGGAATAATAAACACAAACAAAAAGCAAATACGTTACTGCAATCTCAAAAACAGGAGATAGAAACCACATTGAGTGAATTAAAGAATACACAGAAGCAATTGATCCAATCTGAAAAAATGGCCTCCCTTGGAGAACTTACTGCCGGTATTGCCCATGAAATTCAAAACCCATTGAATTTCGTGAATAATTTTTCGGATGTGAACAAAGAGTTGCTCCTGGAAATGAAGGACGAATTGAGCAACGGTAATATCGCTGATGCGCATATTATCGCAAATATTGTGATAGACAACGAAGAAAAAATAAATCATCATGGCAAAAGAGCAGATGCCATTGTAAAAAACATGCTTCAACATTCACGAAGCAGTACTTCTCAAAAAGAACCAACCGACATCAACAAACTTGCTGATGAATATTTGCGCTTAAGCTATCATGGCTTTCGTGCAAAAGACAAATCATTCAATGCAGCGATAAAGACGGACTTTGATGAAACAATTGGCAATATTCATATCATCCCGCAGGATATCGGGAGAGTTATACTGAATTTAATTACCAATGCTTTTTATGTGGTCCAGGAAAAAAAGAAATCCGATATTGAAAACTATGAACCAATTGTTACTGTTACAACACAAAAAATAAACGGAATGGTGAAAGTGAGTGTGTCGGATAATGGCAATGGCATACCTCAAAATATATTAGATAAGATCTTTCAACCCTTTTTTACAACAAAACCAACAGGGAAAGGAACGGGATTGGGGTTGAGCCTGAGTTATGATATAGTAAAGGCACATGGTGGGGAGTTAAAAGTGGAGACGAAAGAAGGAGAAGAAACAATATTTATTATTCAGTTACCTGTAAAATAACTTTCTTAATTTTTTTTAATGAAACTATCCTTCATTTTACTGGCCGCCTGCATCATCAATTGTAACAATTGCTTTTCACAAATGCAATGGCCACCTGCGTACGAGATAAAGTCTGACACCGCAATGTGGCAGGATATAACAACCGGCTGCTGGATGATACTGGAAGATAAGCATGGCAAATGGAAATTAGATGATGTTTTAACAATGCATGAATCAGGGAAATTCCATAGTATCGGCAAAGGCTTCGACACTACAGTGCAAACTTACTGGATTGTTTACCGCCTTCACAATATGATGAACAGTGATGCAAGGATTTCTTTAAACTCCATGAGCGATTTTGATGAATTCTATGTAAAGTCAGATAGCGCTCCATGGAAGCATTTCGTTAGTGGCAAATTAAATGATTGGGAGAAAAAAGACGGGCTTAAAATTGCAGACTGCATACCTGTGGTAATGCAGCCCGGTGAAAGTTATACTGTTTACCAACGTGTATCAAATACAAAACCCGGGCTTCCCGATAATTTTCAGGTTGTTATTGTGAATACTGATAAAATAATACAGGAATATTATATAAATGATGCAGAAAGACGCGACAGGTATTTTTAT
>JBPPMM010000255.1:0-15367 GCA_051306075.1 Chitinophagaceae bacterium | reverse complement strand
GTAATAGCCCAGGCAAGTCGTAATGGGTATTGGGTAAAAGAGCCCAAAACGTTCTCTTCAATTTTAAAGTTTGTTTTATTAACGGAATAATGAATGTTTTGCCAGATTTCCCTGGTTACTTCAATTTCTTCGGATTCTCCAGGACACTTAACGAAAATCTTATCTTCTTCAATTCTTGAAACCTTTCCGATCTTTCCATTAAAATATCTCCGGCCACGATCAGAACTATCGTTCTTTAAAAACATAACCTGCGAGCCTGTTTTTAGAATCAGTCTTATTTCTGCCGGGTATGCCTTCTCCGAAAACTCTCCTGTAATTTCCGCATCAAAGACCTGCAGTTTTTCATTTATTTTTTGAAGTTGCTCTCCGTTCGTTAAATCAGCTTTTCGGTTATGCGTGGTAAGAATGATATACCCATCATCCTCCGTCCGATTAAATGCTGGTAGAAATCTGCTTTCAAGAATATCTGCTCCATGGTCATCCAATTCATTATTACGAACCTGGTTAAGTAAAGTAATAAATCGTTCCTCGCTCTGGCGGTAAATCTTAGTAAACTCAATATAAACCGGGGGATCTTCCAAAATTACCCGGCTATCGAAAAAATAAGGACTTTTATAAAATGCAGAAAGTATTTGCCACTCAGGGTCCCTCACTACTGGTGGCAATTGATACATATCGCCAATAAACAATAACTGAACGCCTCCAAACTTTTCTAACCTCCGGTGTCTTACATGTCGAAGAATAATATCGATTGCGTCAAGGGTATCACATCGTACCATGCTTATTTCATCAATAATTAGTAGTTCGAGTTCCTGCATCACCTTTATCCTTTCGCTTGTAAGGCGAAGACGGCTTAATAAGGTATGCGGATCTGTAATTGAATCATTTTGGCCAGCCCTTTCTAATTCTGGTACAAATGGTGAAAAAGGTAATTGAAAAAAGGAATGAAGGGTGACACCTCCGGCATTAATTGCGGCGACGCCGGTTGGCGCAGTCACTGCCATCTGTTTAAAACAGTTTTGACGGATGTATTTTAGGAAAGTGGTTTTACCCGTACCTGCTTTGCCTGTCAGAAAAATATTACGGGAGCTTTGGTTAACCAGGTCAACGGCAATATTGAAAATAGTATTGCTGTTGTCGGGAACAATGGTCGCCATTACATTTTTGATTTAACCATAAATGAACGAAAATAAATGTTGGCGAAACTTGCATTTCATCAACTGTTTCGTCCTAAAGAGTACAAAAGTAATGAATGCATTTCGCCGATATTCTGGTTACTCCATTGTGGTAAAACATTCTTCAGGATATTCCTTAACTCTTCCATATAACCAGGTATAACAGTTGATAAGTTTGTCTTAAACTATTATATAAAAAAAGCCACAGACAAACAGTTCAACACACAAGGTTTAATCTTGTGGATCTGTGTTCATCTGTGGCAATGTCAACTAAGCTTCGGAATTCTTAACCCCAAGAAGCAATAACTCACTTACCTGAACTTCAGTGACATATTTTTTATTGCCGTCCTTGTCATTAAAACTACGGTTGATCAATTTTCCTTCGATGGCAACTTCTTTTCCTTTGTCAAGATACTTTTCAGCAATCTCAGCAACTTTACCCCAGGCAATCACCCGATGCCATTGAGTCTCCGTTACCTTTTCTCCCTTGGCATTGCGGTAGCTTTCATTTGTAGCTACATTAAATGTGGCCAGCTTTTTACCGCTTTCCATTTGTTTTACTTCTGGTTTTCCGCCAAGGTTGCCGATCAGTTGTACTTTGTTTTTTAAAGCGTACATAGTTGTAAGTTTTGCCCCCATCCCCTGAACGGGTGATGAAGATGTTTAAAAATTTTTTTTATTTCAATCAATCCAAGGCGCCGTCGGATTGACAAAACAAAGATGGGGTTCTGAAAAAGCCGGAGTCGGTTTTTAACCGTTTACTCCCGAAGCTAAACGTGTAAAAACGTTTGCACACGGATAAAAAGCATTAATTTAATTCCCTGAAACCTTTACCATGACTGCATCCGAAACAAAGAAATGTATGGCCTGTGGCAGGCCTTTAAAAGGCCGGGTAGATAAGAAATTCTGCGATGATAATTGCCGGAACAATTTTAATAACCAGCAAAAAGCCAAGGGAAGTCATAGTACTTATGTCAGAAACATCAATAATACGCTTCTGAAAAATCGTAAAATTCTGGAATCCATATTACCAGAAGGAGAAGAAACGGCAAAGGCCAATAAAGAAAAACTACTGCGCCTGGGTTTTCAATTCAAGTATCTTACCCATACTTACACAACAAAAACTAGTAAGACCTATTATTATTGCTATGATTACGGATATCTGCCTTTGGAAAAGGAGTGGTACTTAATAGTTAAGAAGAGAGATGATTAAACTTCTTTCATTGGCCTGGATAGGGAGCAGATTTCAGTAATAGAAAATACATACTGTAAACTTAAAACCCCATCATTGCTGACGAGGTTTTTAAAGCGTGGTGTGGGGCGGGATCGAACCGCCGACACAAGGATTTTCAGTCCTTTGCTCTACCGACTGAGCTACCGCACCATCCTTTTCCCTTGCGGGGCAGCAAAAATAAGAGTTTAGCTTAAAAATCTAAAATATAAATCCATCGGCCTTCTTATTAACCTGAAGCCTGATCTTACATTCCGTACAGGCTTAAAAACTTAATCCGCATGATCTTAAGCTGCTCCCAATTGAAATTATATTCTGATAATTCCTCCTGGGCTGTCTGCAGCGAAGAGGTTTCACAGGTTTTGAAATACTCAATAATCTCATCCTGGTCATCTTCATCCAGCATTTCATCAATGGCATAATCAAGATTAAGTTTTGTGCCGCTAGCCGCTATCGTTTCCATTTCCTCCAGTAATTCCTCAATTCTCCAGCCCTTATTTTTAGCAATGGTTTCCAACGAGACTTTCTTATCCGTATTTTGAATAATATAAACTTTGCTACCGCTCTTGTTCACCACACTTTTCATCACAAAATCATCCGGCTTTTCGATATTGTTTTCCTGGACATAAGCTGCAATTAAATCGACAAATGGTTTGCCATATCGCTTTGCTTTGCCTTTACTTACCCCCTGGCATTTTTCAAGCTCTTCCATAGTTGCAGGATACATAGTTGCCATATCCTGCAATGTGTTTTCTAAGAAAATGACCCAGGGAACAAGTCCTACTTTTTTCGCTTCTTTATGCCTGAGCTCTTTCAGCATTTCAAACAACTTATCATCCAAAGCTGCTCCCGGTGTCACCACTTCGCCTTCTTCGTCATCCGCATCAGCATTATCGTAAAGATGATTCAATATTACCTTCAGGGATTTTGGTTTTTTTAGAAACGCCTCCGCCCTCTTCGTAAATTTCAGCACGCCATATTCTTCAATGTCTTTTGTCAGCATTCCTTCAAGGATCAATTGCCTGACCATTGATTGCCAGAAAAGATTATCCTTCTCTTTACCCGAACCAAAGATGTCAAGTCCATTATGACGAAACATTTGATTTTGTGGTGTCAGGCGACCCATAAGTATCTGTACTATATAATCTGTCGCGAATCTCTCATCCAGTCCCTTAATCACATTCAATGCAATGACAGCCTCCTCCATAGCTTCTACTTTTTCCTTAGGAAACTTGCAATTATCACACTCACCGCAATTTTCAATTTTGTATTCCTCTCCAAAATAACTTAACAGCACCTTACGACGGCAAACACCACTTTCAGCATACCCAACTATTTCGTTAATCAACTGGGCGCCGACTTCTCTTTCGCTTAATGGCTTATCCCTCATTAAATGCTCCAGTTTACTTACGTCTTTATGAGAATAATAAAGCACACATTTTCCTTCCAGGCCATCCCGGCCGGCACGACCGGTTTCCTGGTAATAATTTTCAATTGATTTGGGAATATTATAATGTATTACAAACCGGATGTCAGGTTTGTCAATTCCCATTCCAAAGGCAATGGTGGCACAAATCACCTGTACATCTTCTTTCAGAAATTGGTCCTGTCTTTCAGAGCGCAACTTGCTGTCAAGACCGGCATGATAAGCTACTGCCTTGATCCCGTTGGCCATTAAAATACCTGCCAGCTCTTCTGTTGTCTTTCGGTTAAGCGTATAAATGATTCCGCTCTTACTTTTCATTCCTTTAATAAAACGAACAATACTTATATCCGTTTGATCCTTTGTGATCTTGGGAAGAATTTCATAATAAAGGTTGGTACGGTTAAAAGAAGATATGAAAATATTGGGTTTATGCAGGTCAAGGTTTTTAACGATATCACTTTGAACTTTAGGAGTAGCAGTAGCAGTCAGGGCAATTACAGGTATTTCGGGGTTGATTTGTGTCATCATTTCCCTCAACCTTCGGTATTCAGGACGAAAATCGTGGCCCCATTCTGAAATGCAGTGTGCTTCATCGACAGCAAAAAATGAAATAGTAAGATCAGAGAAAAAATCGAGGTTCTCCTGCTTGGTCAACGTTTCAGGTGCTACATAAAGCATCTTGGTTCGGCCGGCCAATAAATCGTCATGTACCTCCTTAATTTCCCTTTTATTTAAAGTGGAATTCAGAAAATGTGCCACTTCATCGTTGCTATTATAACCTCTTACCAGGTCAACCTGGTTTTTCATCAGGGCTATTAATGGAGATACAATAATGGCGACTCCATCGCTTACCAAAGCAGGAAGCTGGTAGCAAAGGCTTTTTCCCCCTCCTGTTGGCATAATAACAAAGGTATCATGACCTGCCATCAACGATTCAATCACTTTTTCCTGGGTCCCTTTGAATTTATTAAACCCAAACTGATCCTGCAACTGCTGGTGCAGATCAAATCTTTTTTTATCAGCACTTTTTGGTTTTCCGGGAGGCGATTGTTTGAGCTTTGGATTTTCCATTTTTGGAAGAGTGGGTTTTCCTGCCACTTTTTTTTCTGTTGTTGATCCCATTACACTTTCTTTTTTTTCAAAATCATTTTTTGGATTTACAATTTTCAAATACAGATTTTATTAAGATACTCCTTTTTTACCCCTTACTATGAATATGATTTGCAATTTTATACACAAGTAAACGTATTGGGCTCCTTGAATTCATATTATAATAGTTATAATACAGACAATTGAATATTTCTATCATTATTCCCCCAAGAATTATTTCACTTGCGATACTATCCTTAAAATGGATGGCGAATTTACTTAATCCAAAGTATACCGGGTAAGTGGAAGCGTTAAAGTTGAAATGTATAAACAAGGAAGTTATAATCTCAAAACCTCTATTTTTGCCGCTTTATCTGTCGTAGCATCTGTAAACGAAGGCGTGTTTTTAACTATGTCAACTTCTATTAAAAAAATAGCTCTGCGGACGATAGACCTTGAAGCGCAATCCATTTTAGGTCTCAATTCTTTTATTAATGATGATTTTGAAAATGCTGTTCTTGCCATTGCAGCCTGCAACGGCCGCGTTGTAATCAGTGGCATAGGCAAAAGTGCTGTAATAGCGCAAAAGATTGTAGCTACACTCAATTCCACCGGTACTCCATCAATTTTTATGCATGCTGCGGACGCTATTCATGGCGATATAGGTATTGTTCAGCAAGATGATGTTGTGATAATAATTAGTAAGAGTGGGGAAAGTCCTGAAATAAAAGTATTGGTACCTCTGATAAAAAATTTTAATAATGTATTGATTGGCATGGTAGGAAATATAGATTCTTTCCTATCCAAACACTCAACCATTGTATTAAATACCACGGTAGAGCAGGAAGCTTGTCCAAATAATCTTGCCCCAACTACCAGCACAACAGCTCAATTAGTAATGGGAGATGCACTTGCCGTATGCCTGATGGAAATGAAAGGATTCAAATCTGAGGACTTTGCAAAATTTCATCCGGGCGGCATGCTGGGCAAAAAACTTTACTTACGTGTATCAGACCTGGCTTCCGGCAACGAAAAGCCAAAAGTACTTCCCGGCCAGTCATTAAAAGAGGTTATAGTTGAAATGACACAAAAAAGACTGGGTGTTACGGCAGTTGTTGATGAAAAAAATCAGTTATTAGGAATAATTACAGATGGTGATCTGAGGAGAATGTTAAATACAACTACCAAAATTGACTCAATTATTGCAGCCGATATAATGACTAAAAATCCTAAAGCAATTAAACCCGATGAACTTGCTGTGGAAGCATTAAATATGTTGCGAAAAAATGAAATAACACAATTAGTTGTTTTAGATAATGGTTTATATCTTGGTGTTATACATTTGCATGATTTATTAAAAGAGGGATTTATATAAATAAACGGGGATAAATAACCATCCCATCAAATCAAAAGACTAATTCCAGAAAATGAACAAACATCATTACGTTGCAATAATGGCCGGTGGAATAGGCAGCCGTTTTTGGCCCATGAGCAGAACAGCACTTCCCAAACAATTTTTAGATATCCTGGGTGTAGGTAAAACATTGATTCAACAAACCTTTGATAGATACAGCCAGCTTGTTCCGGTTGAAAACATTTACATAGTCACCTCTAAAGAATATGATACCATTGTACAAGAGCAACTACCTTCTCTTCCCGTAACAAATATTCTTTCTGAACCATCACGCAAAAACACGGCCCCCTGCATAGCATATATTGCTTTCAAATTACTACAGAAAGATCCTGAAGCACTGATGATGGCGGCACCTGCAGATAACCTGATTCTGGATACAAACGCCTTTCTGCAAACAGCAAGAAATGCATTCAACTTTGTTGACAGCATTAATGCACTTGTCACTATAGGTATAAAACCAACCTCCCCCAATACAGGTTACGGCTATATTCAACACGAAGTACCCGAAGTAGCCCCGGGTGTACATGAAGTAAAAACTTTTACCGAGAAACCGAACCTTGAGCTTGCTAAAACTTTTCTTCTTAGCGGAGACTTTTTGTGGAATGCCGGCATCTTTACCTGGAAAGTAAAAAACGTTGTTGCCGCTTTTGAAAAATTTCTACCTGAAATGTACGAGGTCTTTGCCGCGGAAAAAGCCAAATTTAACACCGGAGAAGAAATGGAGGCAATAGAAAATATCTATCCTCAATGCACCAATATATCAATAGACTTCGGCATAATGGAAAAGGCCGACAATGTTTACGTTATTCCGGCTTCTTTTTCCTGGAGCGACCTGGGGACCTGGAACAGTGCATGGGATAATGCAAAAAAAGACCCTTCCAATAATGCTACTACCGGAACAAATGTAGTAGTGATAGATACAAAAAATTGTGTGATAAACGCCCCTAATAATAAGTTGCTCATGATACAGGGACTGGAAGATTATATAGTAGTGGATACAAAAGATGTATTATTGATCTGCAAAAGAGAAAAAGAGCAGGAGATTAAAGAATACGTTGCTGACCTGAAGAAAAACAAGGGGGATCGCTTCTTATAATAAATAAAAGCATTTCTTTCAAATACTTTTACCCCGATTCGTCGGGGTTCTTTATTTTTATGTACAAACCTTTCTATGCAGTCTTTCCCCATAAACAATATTTTATTCCTTGATATTGAAACAGTACCCCAATATTCCTCTTATACGGAAATGCCGGAGAGCTGGAAATCTTTTTGGAATATCAAAGCAGGATATATTATCCGTAATAAGGAAGATGAAACTGTAGAAAGCGTTTATCCCCGTGCTGGTATTTATGCCGAATTCGGAAAAATCATTTGTATTAGTTGTGGTTTTATAACAGGTGCTGGTGACCAGAAAAAAATTATCCTTAAATCTTTCTCAGGTAATAATGAACAAATACTCCTGCTTGAATTTGGGGACATGTTAAATAAATGGTCTGCAACTGAACAACGTTTTTTATGCGGACACAACGCCAAGGAATTCGATTTTCCCTATTTGTGTCGCCGGATGTTGATTAATAGCGTACCGATTCCATCACTTCTCAATATATCCGGAAAAAAACCCTGGGAAGTAAACCATTTGGATACAATGGAGCTGTGGAAATTTGGTGATTTTAAGAACTATACTTCTCTTAATCTATTATCACAGGCATTAGGCATTCAAACTCCCAAAGACGATATAGACGGAAGTATGGTATGGGAAGTGTATTGGAAGGATAATAACCTGGATAGAATTGTTACCTATTGTCAGAAAGATGTGGTAACCGTAGCCCAGATTCTATTACGAATGATGGGAGAGCCTATGATAAAATCTGAGAACATTGAAATAAAAGGATAACTGTTACAAAATAATAGTGCTTCAAAATAAAGCAACCGTACTTAGTTCCCACTAATATTCATCACTGCTTAACTCATAATTGTAAACCATGCAACGAACAAATTATTCTTCGGGAGCCAAATGGGAAAACATTGTTGGTTACAGCCGTGCGGTTAAATTCGGAAACCTTATCGAGGTAACCGGGACGGTAGCAGTTGACGAAAATTCAATGTTAGTGGGCAAAAACGATGCATATGTTCAAACAAAATATATTATCGAAAAAATTGAAAAAGTTTTAATTCAGGCTGGTGCCACATTGAATGATATCATCAGAACCAGGATGTTTGTCACAGATATTTCCCGCTGGGAGGAATATGGCAAAGCCCATGGAGAGATATTCAGAGACATCAAGCCCTGCACATCAATGGTTGAAGTTCGTGCATTAATAGATCCTGATTTTCTGATTGAAATAGAGGCAACCGCAATCATACAATAATATATACAGCTGTTTAAAAATCAAAACCTGATAGGGCAGGCACTCTTGCTACTAACTCTTGGTTTGCAGGGATTGTCTCCTTCCTGGTCATACGAATTATGATCCCAGACAAAACCAACCTCTGAACTTCCTGTTGTATAGGAGTAATTATTATTTCCTATTTGGGAATCATGACCTACTCCCACTCTTACCTTATCTCTTCCGTTATTCCGGCCGGATAAATTAAAAGAAAGCGTAAGTGCAACTGCATTCATATCTCTGAAGTTAACATTGCCACGATACCATAACCCCAGGCTGATGTCATATTGATTTTGGGTCACTTCTATTCCTGCCTGGTAGCTATTATTCTGAGCTTGCCTGTAGCCAAGTACCGCCAGGCTATAAGACCATATTTGTTCCGGATCAGTATAGGTATACATCAGGTTACCACTCCATCTTACCGGTAACTGACTTCTAAAGGTATCCGATGAAGCGGTAAGTGATTCATCAGGCCGGTTGATGTGATGAGCACTAAACCCTGTGAGCAACCGGCTATTTTCAGTAAGGTTGTAATTAAAGAACATTCCCGCTGCAAAATCCGGAAACAGTTTACCACTGTTAACTGCGGGATCTGCGGCAGAAACAGAACCTGGAATAACTCCTCCTATATCCAACTCATCTGCAAAAACAAGTTTATTATAATCGATTTTTGTTTGTGCCAGTCCAAATTGAAGCCCCCCTGTCCAAAACCATTTGGGCATTCCACCGTTGGCGGCGGCACTTTCAGTTCCGGAACAAACGCTATAGGCATATGACCCATAAATTCCTGTTTTTTTCAAATATCCCTCGCTGGATTTGGTTGCCAGCAAACCAACACCACTGCTGATTTCAGGAATAAATTTATCAACGGAAAATGCCATATAATTCATTTGGGACGGTATCGTCCACCAATGCCGGCGGTAAATGGCGCTCACCCGAAGATCATAATCACCGGTACCCGTAGCTGCAGGATTTAAATTAACGGGAGATAAAAAAGGCTGCGAATAAACGGGATCCTGTGCCTTGGTTTGCATTTGCAAAAAAAGGAGAACTACTATTGCAATCGCATTCTTAAGACTAAAATTTTTTTCCATAACTAATTATTTGATGATTGTAATGAAGCCGGCTTTTACCGCCTTGCTGCTACCAGGGTATAACATTCCTTTCCACTCGGTCTCATTCCGGAACATGGCTTCTATCTGCCAGCTATAAGCATCTTGTTGCAAAGGTTTTCCGTTAAATGTGCCATCCCATGGCACATTGGGCGATCCATCCGCATTCAGGCTTGTTGTTTCAAATATTTTTTGCCCCCATGTAGTATAGATGCTCAGCCTGTATTTCTTTAATCCTTTCCCCAGAGGTAAAAATTGTCTTAAACTATAATTGTTACATCCCGGACACATGGCATTGGGTACCTGTAAATAACCTGGAACGTATAGAATAGCCACCCTCACAGAATCCGAAGCTTTACAGCCGGTTGAAAAATCTGTTACTTCCAGTTTCACCGTATAAGTTCCCGTATCCCCATACTGGTAGGTTATCTCCTGGCCATTTCTTGTTTGCCGCGATAAATCACCCATATCCCATGAATAATTTTTATGGGGACTTGAAGCAGCAATGTCTTTAAATGTAAACTCATAGTCCGGCTGCTGCAGTACCAGCGAAGGACTCACTCTTATAACAGGTGCCGGTAAAGGTTGAAGAATTACTTTGCTCACTTCAGAGGTATCAGTACAACCGGCATTATTCTCAGCAGCCACCTGAATCGTAAATTCTTTGGCCACCCGGTTGTTTAATGGTGCTATGAACTCAAAACTGAATAGATCCTTTGTTCCCTCCACCCTGTCATTGATCAACCATTTATAATTTACGTCATCATTACCTCCCTGGCTTGCATTGGCTTTAAAACTGACCAATGTATCCTGCAGGCAGGTGCTGATCTGGCGGGAATCGAAAGAAACCTCAGGCGTATTAAATATCTCAAAACTATGGACAACCGTATCCGTACATCCGGCCGTGGAGTGAACAATTAATTTGACCATGTATGCTCCCGCGTTATAATATACATGGGAGGCGGAGGATCCGGTTACCTGTATTTCTTTTTGAATGGCGCTGCTATCATAAATAAGCCACTCTACAAGGCTTGCATTCCCGGCATTTATTGCTTCAACATTTAATAAATAGGGTGTACACGCCTTTGCGGGTGCTACATTTATCTGAGCCGCAATTTTATCAATGACTTTTACTTGTTGCATCAATGAATCCGTGCAAACAAAACCGGATGGATTTACACTTTGAGCAACCAGTTTTACCAAATACTCTCCGGAATTGTTGTAGGTATGTTGCCCGGAATTAAAAGCGGAAGTTGTTCCATCATCCCATACCCAATCAAATGCATTGGCATTTATAGACTGGTTTGAAACAAACACCGATTGTCCCGCACATATTTCCCGGGGAAAAATTTCAAATTTTGCCGCTGGAGGATCATATACAATGACTGTTCTTTCAATTGTTGTATCGGAACAATCATTCTTTAACTTAATGCGCACTTTGTAATTACCTCCTTTTAAGTATTCATGGGACACGGAACCCTGGCTGTTGGGTGTTATGACCTCCGGTGTATCATCGCCAAAATCCCAGGTTATTTCAGAAGCACCGGTAGTGCTGTTACTAAAACTTACCCGGTGTGGTGCACAACCTTTTAACTCGTCGCCATTAGCCGAAATAAAGGGTTTTATCTCGTTGGGAGAAACAACGATGTTGATCATTTGTGTATCACGGCCACAACTATTTTCGGCGATTAGCCTGATTGGATAGGTTGTTATATATCCGGTATTGTAGGAATGTTGTATAACGCCAAGAGCATGAGTAGTATCCGTTTTTCCATCACCAAAGTCCCAATAATAGGATTCATTATTACCCAGGGACATGTTGTATATTGAAAAATGGAATGGCGAACAACCCCTTGTAGTATCTACAGCAAACCTGGCTTTCGCATTTGCTAATACTTTGACGCTGTCCCGAAAATAGCTGGTATCACAACCATTGGTTGCCTTCAGAACAATATAATAAACAGTATCCCTGAATAAAGGATTCGCCAGGAAGGAAACTGGTTCCGGCTGAATGGCATCAGATGTTATTCCGTTGCCAAAATCCCATGAGAAATTTATGTCGTTGAAACGAGAAGATGTGTTGGTAAACGATACAGACAACGGTGCGCAAGAACTGGATTTGTCTTTAGAAAATCCGGCAGTTACAGAGGGCAAAGCCATAAAAGTTTTTTGAATACTGTCGGATTTACATCCGGCTTCACTGATAGTTACTAATTTGATGATGACCTTTTTTCCAGGTTGTTCGATGGTATAAGAAGGGACCTCTCCCGTTGAATTAGAACCAATCAAAACATTATCTGCATACCATTTATAGGTTCCGTTGCCTTCGGCAAAGTGATTCACTGTTATCAAACTATTAATATTCAATGGCGAACATTTAATAGTATCTGAAGCAAAAAATTCAGCTTTTGTATCAGGAATAACAGTAACAGTAACTCTCTGCTGATCAGAACAGCCATTGACCAGTTCTCCCGTTACCGTATATGTAGTTGTCACTAAGGGATTCGCCGTTACTGATTCTGAAGATGAATTATTCAAACCTGTTGCTGGTGTCCACAAAAATTTGTCAGCGTCGCTTGCAGTTAATATTGTACTGGTTCCAAAACATATTTTTGTTGCAGAAGGGATTAAAGAAACTGTAGGATTTTTCTTTACAGTAATACTTATGGAATCTGTCTGGCTGCAATTTGCGCCCAGTGATGCGCTTAAATAATATTTATAAATAGTATCCTTTGCGCTACCAGTATAATTCAATACCGCGGCAGGATTTGAAATTGAAGAATTATCTAACCCGGTCTCCGGGCTCCATTTATAGGTAACACCGTTTACTGGAGAAATTCCTAATGAAACTGTTTCGCCACTACAAACAGCAACATCGCTTCCGGCTTCCGCTTCTGGTAATGGTACAATATTAATAGTGGTATTAATTGTGTCAGTTAGCATGCAACTGCTATCCGTAACAATTAATTGAATAGAATGAATGCCAATATTCGCATAAGAAATATTACCGGGTATTGCTTCTTTTGAAACGCCTGGAAATCCATTTGCAAATTTCCACTGGTATCCATAAGGGCCGTTAGAATAACATCCGGTAACAGTAGCAGAAGGATTTATACTGTTATTCACACACAAGGATTTAATAGCAGCTGCAATATTCGCTTTTGGAGGAGCCTTCACGTAAAACGTGTCAACAGCTATAGCATCCGGACAACTGGTAAATGAATTGGCCGCACTGACTGTTAGTTTAATGATGTATCGGCCCGAAGGTATAAAGTTGAAGGACGGCGATTTACTGCTTGCCTTACTTCCGTTTGCAAAAGTAAATGGCTTGGCTATACTAGTGCTACATCCGCCGGGGTCACTATATTCCACTTCCCAATTATAATCAACACCCTGGCAACCTGCTACAGGCGTCGTATTGTTCATATCAAGGATAACGGGCCCGCAGCTTGACTTTTTGTTCATCGTAAAAGACGCGGTTGGTGGAATACGAACACAAATTGTTTCTGTAGTACTATCCATACCGCAGCGGTCATTATAAATGTAAATTTTCAATTTATACATTCCTGTTGCAGTAAACCGTATACCAAGAGAATTGCTTCCTTCGGTCCAGTAGAAGCCGTTTGTTGTATTTCCGTTTAATGAACCCAACCTGCCTGAAATAATATCGTATCCTGATGATGGGGAAATAGTCCACACCTTTTTTCCTTTGTTTTCACAGGTAGATGAAAACGTACCAGTGGGTGTTACTACATTTCCATAACTTGAAGTATTAGTAACTGTAACAGCACTGTTGACACAAATAACCGGAGAAGGCACATAAATACTTGGCCGTGGTTTACCCGATACATATATCGGAACTACAGAAGCGCTATTAGACCCGCAAGGATTTTCAATAGTTAAAAAAGCTCCAAATGCATTATTATAAGATTGTGCTCCATTATTACTTGTAAAAGAACAAGACCCGTATTTAAAATAATGGCCGACAATGGCAGGAGGAGCATGTTGAAAGATTTGCTCGGAAGAACCATCATTTATAGAAAAAGAATAAGAAGTACCGGGCGGGTTATTCTGAGCATTTGTAATTGCAAACCTTAACGAATCAGAAGAACATATATCTGTATTACCCAGGTTGGCCAGGCCTCCTGCCGGGATAGTACCTATAAAAACATTATACTTTTTTATACCTATACATCCATCCGGCCCGGTTATATTCACGGTCATCGTGCTACTGCCCAGGGGGAAAGTATGACTAACTATTTCATCCGAAGGCCATTTGGCAAAAACAGAATCAGGAGTACCATCACCCCATTGAATTTTATACGAAAGGTTTTGAGTAATCGTGGTGGACTCGTTGGTAAACTTAAATGTATAGAAAGGAATATTGTTACATTTTTTAAATGTGGAAATACCATTAAAGGTTCCGAAGTTCACAGTCGGTTCACCATTGCCTATGGCAGCATCCGGAACTTTTTTTATAATGATTGTTTTAGTTATAGAATCCTTACATGCATTAACATTTGTCGTCACCAATTTCACATCAAAAGGTTGAGTGCCGGGTAAACCGATTGCTGATAAAAATTGATGAGAAGGATCTTTAGAAATGCTGCCCGTTCCATCATTAAAGGTCCATTCATATGTAAGCGGTGAACCTGTTGTTGATCTGTTGGTAAACTTTATATTTTCATTGCCACATACATTACTGGCAGAAAAATCAAAATTGACAACCGGCTTTACACTGGATACACGAACAATGATGAACATAGAATCGGCAAAAATACCTGCTGCCACTTTTTGAAAAGTTGTATCAAAGCCGTTCGTATTATAGGTAACAGAGAATGGCCCAATTCCTTCAGCGGTTTCGGTAGATCCGCCTTTAAACCGCCAGAAAATATTCAGAGATCCCTGTGCAATACTTTGGTAAACGATGCTGCCTCCCCGGCACACATTGATTGTATCCCCATGGACTAATACTTTTCCATTTGCACGAATGCCGGCAACTATCTGGGAATTAGCAGCAAAACTGGTAAGGAATAGGAATGTGCATAGCAACGCCAGGCGCAGAGTAGAGTTCTGTTTCATAAGGGTTATGTTACGGTGAAGGCAGGTTACCCGGCCGGGCAATCCTAGGTATTGGGATTAATCCACAGAGGAAGTGGAGCACAAGATATAAAAACCATGAAGTAATGCAAACATTTAAACAAATTAATATATTCGTTGTAACCTAATATGGGCAATGGTTGTAAAGTTTAAACACTTATTTTCAGATGAATATAGAACAAATAAGAGATTATTGCCTGTCTAAAAAAAGTGTTGAGGAAGCCTTTCCCTTCGGGCCCGATACCCTTGTATATAAAGTTGCAGGTAAAGTCTTTTTGTTTTTGGGTCTCGATAATGTTGACCTTCGCTTCAATGTAAAAGGCGATCCGGCAACGGCACATGACTTAAGAGACGAGTTTGACTGTGGACTGCCGGGTTAACATATGAACAAAAAACATTGGAATACTAGTAGTGCAGATGGTACTGTCTCCGA